>JBAUMX010000117.1:0-2756 GCA_049578945.1 Candidatus Cybelea sp.
GAAAGCCGGCCGGCGTGCGAGTCCGAACGCCGCTGCGACCGCCGTGGCGGCCAGAAGCGGCGCGACGTAGTGCGATCCGATCCGGCTCGGTTCGTAGTTCCACGGCTGCATGAAGACGATCTCGGCAAGCAGCGGCGCTCCGAGCAGAAGCCAGCGTCCGACCATCAGCGGCGCAAATGCGAAGGGAGCCAGCAACAAAAGCACCATCGATATTTTGCCGCCCAGGTTGAAGATCGCAAGCGAATAGCCGGGATCGTTTGGCCGCACGCCGAGAGCGCGCTCGAACGTCCAGAAACCAACGCCGTTGGTAATCGCTAGGACGCAGAGCGCGAGACCGATTCTCCGGTCCCACCAAAGCGCGCACGCCGCTGCAAACCAGAGCACGAAAAGAATCTGATCTTCCTTGAGCCCCATCAGCAGCTGCGCGCAGATCAGCGCCGGCCAAAAAGCGCGCCTGCGCACTGCCAGCGCACCGCCGAAGGCGAGCAGCGGAACGAAGACGTTCTCGGAAAAGTTGTCGTACGCCAGTCCTTGCGCCGCCGGGGTCAACAAATACGCGATGCCGAGCAAGTTCGCCGCTCTCGCGCCGGCACCGAGCTCCCGCGTCAGCAGAACCAGCGGAATTGCGGCCAGCGCAGTCGCCAGCACTTGCACGACGATCAGCGTCTGCGCGCGCGGAAAAAGCGCGACGACGGGGACGAGCAGCGTCAGAATCCATGAGTCGTGCACTTGAAAGTGATGCTTCCACTCGCCGTAGTTCCAAGACGAGCCGTGCTGGAGATTCACCAGCGTTTGCAGGTACGTTCCGAGATCGGCGCCATACCGCAGGGCGTAAAGCTTGTTGAAATCGAGAACGATAAAAACCGCCGCGAACACCGCCACCGCGACGTAGGTCGTTCGCATGCTACGGAAGGGCACGCCGAACCGCAGGGCTGATGAGAAGACGCCCGTCGCTCGCGTCCTGCTCGTCCATTTTTTGGGGAGAACGAAGTTTTGAAGCAGCCCTCCATGGCTGGCCCCAAAAAACTGGAGGCTTCTCATCAACCCTGCGGTTCGACGTGCCCTTCCGATTTCTCTCGATGGACGCGCTCGACGATTGCTTGCAGGCGTTGCGTGAACTTCGCCGGCGAGAATCGCTCGGCGTGCGCGCGCAGCCATTGCGGGTCGTAACGGGATGGGTCGAAGTAGCGCAGCGCACCTGCGAGCGATTCGGCATCCGGCTCGTCGAAGAAGGCGCCGGTTTGGCCTTCGACGATCGTCTCGAGCGCGCCGCCGCGGCGGTAAGCGATCGTTGGGCGTCCGGTGGCGGCTGCTTCGAGCGGTACGAGGCCGAAATCTTCTTCGCCCGGCACGATCGCGGCACGTGCGTTGCCGATCAACTCGTTGAGGCGCGCGTCGCTCACGTACCCGAGCAGCGTCGTCGTGGTTCCGCGCGCGCGTTCGCGCAACGAGCTTTCTGCCGGACCGGTGCCCGCGACCAGTAACGGCACGTTCGCGATCGCCGCCGCGCGAATCGCCAGATCGATGCGTTTATACGGCAACAGTCGCGAGGCAACGACAAAGTAGTCGCTGCCGCCGGGGCCGACGGTGAAGCGGTCGAGATCGACGGGGCAGTGGAGAACGTCGGAATCGCGACCGTAGTACTTGCGGATCCGTTCGGCGACGTTGCGCGAGTTTGCGACGAACCGCGTCGGTCGTTTTGCCGCTTCCCGGTCCCAGACTACGAGGCGATCCACGAATGGCCGCGCGAGGCGCGGAACGTACTCGTCGCGCGCGAACGCAAAGCGGCTGACCGTGTTGACGTAACAGACGTGGACGGCGGCTGGAGGAACCCGCACGCCTTTGGCCCACGACGTGGTCGAGCTTAGGATCGTATCGTAACTGCTAAGATCGAACGCTTCAAAGGCTCGCGGATAAAAGGGAGCGAGAGCCCGAAAGTATTTATTTGCAAACGGGATGCGCGCAAGATGCGAGCCGCGGACTCGGCTGGCAGGGAAGAGATCGCCGACGATGCGCTCGTCATAGAGCGCGGTGAAGATCGGGGCATCCGGCCAAGCGCGCGCGATGTGTGCAAAAACGCGTTCGGCGCCGCCGCGCTGGTTCAGATAATCGTGAACGAGCGCAACGTTCACGACCGATTACGAACGAGGATCTGATTCAGCTCAGGCCTAGGCGACGAAAGGCGACGTGCTTTGCACGCGAGCCTTTCGGCGACAACGGCATGAGTTGAAGCAGCCCTCGTTCAGTCTTGTAGATTTGTTCCGCGGGGTAGAACTAGCGCAATCGTCGGATTGCCCAGATACGTTCGCGCAACCCGCTGAACGTCGTCGGGCGTCGTCGCCGAGATCGCCGCCAGCGCGCGATTGATGAAGTCGGGCGAGGCGCTCTCGCGCGAGAAGACTGCCGCGAGCCAGGTGCGCGTTTCGAGCGTGGTTGCGTCGTTGGCAAAATCGCCCGCCGCCTCCGCCTTGAACTCCTCGATCGAACCTTGCAGGCGCGTTGCGGCCAGCACGTTGACGATCGAGAGTGCGGTAGCAAACGCACGGGTCGGGCTGCCGTTCAAGCCGCCGTTGACGTAAAGCACTAAGCTGGCGGGAGATCTATCGTAAGCGTAAACGGCGCCAACCGAGCGGGACGCGACGGTTGGCGAAACGACACCGGGAACCTGCGCGATGTCCGAGAGCGTACGCCGAACGAACGCGGCCAAAACCAGCATCGGTCCGAAGTCTCTGCTGTCCACCTTCGGTGCTGGATAC
>JBAUMX010000118.1:0-43936 GCA_049578945.1 Candidatus Cybelea sp.
CATTTTTGGTCGAAGACGAGGCGCGAAGAGGGAGCGAAGCAGCAGCTTCGTGACCGATGAGCAACGACGTATTCGGGGAAAAAGGCGGCCCGAAGACGGGAACGTGCTGTGACACTACGGGCTCCGAACCTCTGCCGTTTCCGCCTCCTCCTCTTCGCTGACCACGGGGCGCAGGTTGCGCGCGCGGTCGACGTAGAGTTTCCCGTCGAGGTGATCGATCTCGTGCTGAAGACACTGAGCGAGCAGCCCTTCACCCTCGATTCGAAGTCTCTCACCATTCCGGTCGAGGCCGGTCACCGCCACTCGCGTCTTGCGAACGATTTCTCCGACCATTCCGGGTACGGAGAGGCAGCCTTCTTTGAGTTCTATCTCCTCGCCGAGTCTTTCGAGCTTTGGATTGATGACGACCGCGGGCTCGTGCTCATCGTCGTGTACGTCCATCACGAAGAGCCGCTTGGAAACGTTGACCTGCGGCGCGGCCAGTCCCACTCCCGGCGCTGCATACATCGTCTCGAACATGTCGTCGATGAGCTGCTGAAAGAGCGGCTCCCGAATCTCTTTCGGATCGACTCTCTTCGCGACTTTGCGCAGCGTTGGGTGGCCTTCGGTAAGAATCTCGCGGACGTACGGCATCGGGGGCGGCTATTCTGCTTCGCCGCCCGCTAATCTTACGAGGGCGCCCCTTACTGACTTGCGCCCTTAGTGCGGAAGGAACTCACCAGGAAATGCGGCGTGCAACCCGAGCCGGCGATGTTCCAAAGCAGGCTCACCGACTGCTGTGGTCCGATGATGTAGTTCGACCCGTACGGCCCCGCGATCGCCGAGGCATAGTAGATCGCGCCCGAATAAGACGGCGTCGCATGAGGACTCGGAATTTGAGACTTGCTGATTCCCCCAAAGAGCCCAGTAAACGTCGATAGGCCGTTCGACTGCGTCAAGAAGAAATTAAAGCTGTTATTCGGCGGCAACTGTCCTTTGGTTGCGACGTAAATGTTTGCCAAAGCAGGCGAGGCTTTTCTCGTCCCCGGTATCGGAAAGAGCACCTCGAGTTGATTTGGCGGACCGCTGCAGTTCGAACCGGTTCCCGGCGGCGGAGCTAGATTGTTATTGCTGCCGTTACACGCCGCGAGGGCGCCGGCTGCAGCGACTAGAGCGAAAAGAGCGCCAATTGGCTTTTTCATGACATAAAACATCCTCTGCGTCGCGTCCGGACCCTGCCGGACCTAATGTGAAATCCCTTAGAGAATGTACCCCGAAAGGTCGGCGTTCGCCACGACGTCGGCGAGACGCCCACGGACGTAGGCCCCGTCGATCTCGACGCGGCCGGTCGATTCGGGCGCGTCGAAGCTCACGTCTTCCAGTACCCGCTCGAGGACCGTCGCAAGCCGGCGCGCGCCGATGTTCTCGGTCTGTTCGTTCACTCGCATCGCGAAGGTTGCGATCTGATCGATCGCGTCGGGCGAAAACTCAAGCGTTACGCCGTCGGTAGCGAGCAGTGCCTTGTACTGCTCTACGAGCGCGTTCTTCGGCTGCGTCAGAATCGTCTTGAAATCCTCGGCGGTAAGCGAATCGAGCTCAACGCGAATCGGCAGCCGCCCTTGCAGCTCGGGAATCAGGTCCGATGGCTTGCTGATGTGAAAAGCGCCGGCAGCGATGAAGAGGATGTGGTCGGTCTTGATCTGGCCGTGCTTGGTGCTCACGGTCGAGCCTTCCACGATCGGCAGGATGTCGCGCTGGACGCCTTCACGCGAAACGTCGGGGCCGCCGCGCATCTGCGACGATCCCGCAACCTTGTCGATCTCGTCGATAAAGATGATTCCGTCTTCGCCGGCGCGCCGAAGCGCCTCGCGTTTCACCGCGTCCATATCGATCAGCTTGGCGGCCTCTTCTTGCTCGAAAATGCGCAATGCCTCAGCGACAGTAACGCGCTTTTTCGTGCGGCGTTTTGGCAGAATTCCACCCAGCATCTCGCCGAGGTCGCCGCCCTGGTCAACGCTGCCGCCGATAACTCCGATCGGCAGGCTCGGCGTCTCTTCGACTTCGATCTCGATCAGCCGCACATCGTAAAATCCGCGCTCGATCTCGCCGCGCGTTTGATCGCGCACGCGCTGCGCATCGGCCGAAACTGCGGGCGTCGGGCCGGATTGCGCGTGCTGTGGTCCATAGCCGCTGCCGAAAATCGATCCGAGGGCGGCACCCAAAGGGTTACCTTGGCCCTGCGCCGAGGGTGGACGCGTCTCGGGATGGAGATAATCGATGACACGTTCGACCGCGTGCGCTGCGGCGAGCTCACTTACTTCTTCCCGCCGCTCGTCGGTAACGGTGCGAACCGCCGCGTCGACGAGATCGCGGACCATTGACTCCACGTCGCGGCCGACATAACCGACCTCGGTGTATTTGGTTGCTTCGACCTTGACGAACGGCGCGCCGACCAAGGCGGCCAAACGCCGCGCAATCTCCGTTTTGCCGACGCCGGTCGGGCCGATCATGAGGATGTTCTTCGGGGTGATCTCGTCGCGTAAGTCCTCCCGCGCGCGGGCGCGCCGGTAACGGTTGCGCAGCGCAATCGCGACGGCCCGTTTGGCCTTGCCTTGACCGACGATATGTTTTTCGAGCTCCTCGACGATCTGCCGGGGCGTGAGCTGAGCCGGATCGAGTTGCGTGAGGGAGCTGGTCACGGAAGGGTCTCCACGGTAATGTCCGCGTTGGTGTAGATACAGATCTCCGACGCGATTTCGAGGCCTTTTCGCGCAATCTCCACCGCATCGAGCTGCGTGTTGCGCAGGAGGGCGGCGGCGGCGGCCTGCGCGTAAGCTCCCCCGCTGCCGATTGCAGCGATGCCTTCGTCGGGCTCGATTACGTCGCCGGTCCCCGAAAGCAAGAACAGATGCTCGGGATTACCCACGATCATGAGCGCCTCTAAACGGCGCAGGGCGCGATCCTGGCGCCAATCCTTCGCTAGCTCAACGGCGGCCCGCGTCAGGTCCTTGTACTCGCCGAACTTCGCCTCGAACTTCTCTAATAGCGCGATGCCGTCGGCGGCAGAACCGGCGAAACCGGCCAAAATCTTGTTGCCGCACACCTTGCGCACTTTTCGGGCACCGTGCTTGACGATCGTCTTGTCGAGCGTCACTTGGCCGTCGCCTGCAATTGCAAGCTTGCCGTCACGGCGCACTGCCAGGATGGTAGTTGACCTCATGCTAGCGTGAGTACCCGGAGGGCGCCAAGAGGGTTTCAGCGGCCAGCGCCTCGACCGCCGCCAGCGCGCGCTCGGCAAGTCTGCGCCGCCGCTCCCGTTTGCCCAAACCAGGCGCGGAGGAAGTCCGAAAGTTACCCCAGGTGACGTTGGAGGGCTGAAAATCATGAGTCTCACGATTTTGCAAGTGCGCGACAACTGCGCCCAGCGCGCTTTCGCGCGGAAACTCGATCGGCGCCAAGCCCAAAATGGCGCGTGCCGCGGCAATGCCGGTCATGGCGCCGCATGCGGCAGCCTCGACGTAGCCCTCCGCGCCGGTGATTTGACCGGCAAAATAGAGCGCTTGGGTTCCTTGCAGCTTCAGCCGTGAATCCAGGAGGCGCGGCGAGTCGATAAATGTGTTGCGGTGCATCACGCCCAAGCGCAGCCACTCGGCATTCCGCAAGCCGGGGAGTCTGCCGAAGGCTTCGCGCTGCGCGGGCCAGGCGAGACGCGTCTGGAAGCCGACCAGATTGAATGCGGTGCCCTCGCGATTCTCTTTGCGAAGCTGAACCACGGCATACGGCGTCCTCCCGGTTCGCGGATCGCGCAGACCGACCGGTTTGAGCGGGCCGAACCGCAATACCTCGTCCCCGCGGTCGGCCATCTCTTCGACCGGCAGGCAGCCTTCGAAGTAGGGCGTCTCCTCGAAGTCCTTCGCCGCGTGGCGTTCCAGCGTTCGAAGATCGCGGAGGAGCTGCTCGTAAGCGCCGCGATCGAGCGGAATGTTGAGATAATCATCACCGTCGCCCTTGTCGTACCGCGACTTTCGATACATCTGCGACTCGTCGATCGAGTCGGCCGCGACGATCGGCGACGCCGCGTCGTAGTAATGCAGCCTCCTTCGACCGAGTTTGTCCCGAGCGGAGTCGAGGGGCTCGGGATGACATCCGTTGAGGACCGCATCTAAACTAGAGAGGAACTCTTCTGACGGCAACGGACCGCAGGCGACAATCGCCGGGCGGTCGAGGGGGATCGCGCGGACTTCCTCGCGATGGATACGAATCCGCGGCTCGGCGGCGATGCGCGATTCGACGAGTGCCGAGAACGCTTGCCGGTCGACCGCGAGCGCGCCGCCGGCGGGCACCGACGTCTGCCGCGCCGATGTAACGATCAGCGAGTCTAGCCGCGCGAGTTCCTCTTTGAGCAGCCCGACCGCATTCTCCAACGCGGCACCTCGCAGCGAGTTGCTGCAAACGAGCTCGGCAAGGTTACCGGTCTTATGTGCGGGACCGCTGCGCAGCGGGCGCATTTCGTAAAGATCGACGTCGACCCCGCGCTGCGCGACTTGCCACGCCGCTTCGCAGCCGGCGAGCCCGCCCCCGACCACGGTCAGCCGTTCCACATTACCCCACGGCGGGAGCGAGCTGCGTGACGTCATGGGCGCGGTCCGCAGCGCACTGAAGCTGCTGGGCTCCGCCACGCCTGGTCTTAGCGAGAACGTGCGATCCACAGACGGGGCAACGTTCCGGTACCACCGCGTCCCAGGATATGAAATCGCAGTTCGGATAGTTCGCACAGCCGTAGAAGACGCGCCCCTTCTTCGAACGTCGCTCGACGATCGCGCCGCTGCACTTGGGACAGGCCGCTCCCGTCTCCTTTACGATCGGTTTAGTCGTTTTACACTCGGGATAACCGCTGCACGAAATGAACTTTCCGAAGCGTCCGTGTTTGATCACCATCGGGCGGCCGCAGGCCGGACAGATCTCGTCGGTCGGCTCGTCGCGCAGCTCTAAACGCGGCAACTTCTTCTCGGCCTCTTCGAGCTCGGTCTCGAACGGGCCGTAGAAGCGGCGAAGCAGCCCAATCCAATCCTCGTGGCCATCCGCAACGCGGTCGAGATCACCCTCCATACGAGCGGTAAAGTCGAGATTGACAATCTTCGGAAAGTGCTCGACGAGCAGGTCGTTGACTGCCGTGCCGATCGGCGTTGGGAGGAAACGCCGTTCTTGTTGCGTGACGTATCCGCGAGCCTGGATCGTCTCGACGATCGTCGAGTAGGTCGATGGCCGGCCGATGCCGTTATCCTCGAGCGCTTTCACGAGCGCGGCTTCTGTGTAGCGCGGCGGCGGTTCCGTGAAGTGTTGCTTCGGCTCGAGCTTGCGGCACTCGAGCGCCTCGCCCTCATTTAATTCGGGCAGGCGCCCCTTGGGGTCGGCCGCGTCGTCTTTGGCCTCCTCATAGATGCGCATAAAGCCCGCAAATCGCATCACCGTCCCGGTCGCGCGGAAACCGTACTCACCGGCCGCGACGTCGACGACCGTCTGATCGAAGAGTGCGGGCGTCATCTGCGACGCCACGAAACGCTCCCAGATCATCGTGTAAAGACGCAGTTCCTCACGCTTGAGATGCCCGGCAAGTCGCTCCGGGGTGCGCAGAACCGACGTGGGCCGAATCGCTTCGTGGGCATCTTGAGCCCCTTCACGGACGCGATGCCGGCCGGCGCCCGCAAACTCTTCGCCGTACGTACCGACGATGAACTCTCGCGCGGCCTCACGCGCCTGGTCGCTGATGCGCGTCGAGTCGGTCCGCATGTAGGTGATCAAACCAACGGTTCCCTCGTCGCCTCCGAGGTCGGCGCCTTCGTAGAGACCTTGGGCGATCTGCATCGCGCGACGGACGCGCATCTTGAGCTTGCGCGAGGCTTCCTGCTGCAGCGTCGAGGTCGTAAACGGAGCCGGCGGATTGCGGCGAACTTCTCGGCGCTTGATCGCGGAAATGCTGTAAGCGGCACCTTCAAGCGCGCGCAGGATCGCGTCGGCTTGCGCTCCGTTGCCGATCTCTACTTTCTCGCCGCGGTGCGAGACGAGATCGGCAGTAAACCTAGACGGATCGTCAGGCGACGCCGTTGCGGCAATCCGTTCCAGCAAGGCCGCGATGGTCCAGTATTCCTTCGGTACGAAGGCCTCGATCTCGCGTTCACGGTCGACGATGAGTTTCACGGCGACCGATTGAACGCGGCCCGCCGACAGGCCGCTACGAACCTTTGACCAGAGTAGCGGCGATATTTTGTATCCGACGAGCCGATCGAGAATTCGCCGGGCCTGTTGCGCGTTGACTCGATCCATGTCGATTACGTGCGGATGTCGAAGCGCCGCCAACGCCGCCTCTTTTGTGATCTCGTGCAGCTCGATCCGGTGGGGATGGGGCAGTTTCAGCAGCTCCGCCAGGTGCCAGGCGATTGCCTCGCCCTCACGGTCGGGGTCGGTCGCGAGATAGACGTCGGTCGCGCCTTTTACCGCGCCCCGCAGCTCTTTGATGATCTCGCCTTTGCCCTTAATCGTAAGGTATTTTGGCGTGAAATCGTGCTCCACGTCAACGCCGAGCGTACTCTTCGGAAGGTCGCGAACGTGCCCCACCGACGCTTTCACCGTGTATCGCGCGGGCAGAAACTTCTTAATCGTCCGCGCCTTCGTGGGAGACTCCACGATGATGAGGGGCTTTTTCACGGGCCTTAGTATACCGCCGGGGTCAAGAGGGCGGCAAATTGGGCCGTTTTTTGTCCTTCGTCTTTCGCGCGGGTTGGCGCGTGTGCGCGCGTGCGCGTTGCGTACGTGCGCGCAAATTTGCATCATTTTAAAAAATCCTCTATGATGCGCTCAAAAGCGCAAAGAGAGCGCTGTCCACTAACGCTTATCGTCCCCGGGGACGAGGAGGAATGAATGGACTCGGATTCAATGAACGGCGGGCCGCCGCCGGCGGAAGAAGTGAAACCACGACGCAAGCGGGCTGTTAGAAAGGCCGTCGGCAAGGCGTTGGTTCGCAAGGCGTTGGTTCGCAAGGCGGTTCGCAAGAAAGTCCGCCGGAAAGTCGCTCGTAAGGCCGTCGGACGCGCGGTCGTCCGTAAAGCCGTTCGCAAGAAGGTTCGCCGGAAAGTCGCTCGTAAGGCGGTGCGCCGGAAAGTCGCCCGTAAGGCGGTGCGCCGGAAAGTCGCCCGCAAGGGCGTGCGCCGGAAAGTAGCCCGCAAGGCGGTTCGCAAGAAAGCGGTTCGCAAAGCAGTCCGCCGGAGGCGCAAGAAGAAGTAGCCTTCCAAACGGTGTAGCTAAGAAAGAAGACGGGCGCTCGACGAGCACCCGTTCTTCAATTTATGTCAGTTGGGGAGCCTTCCCGCCGTGCTCCTCGACCCAGTGACACGCTGCAGAGTGTCCGGGCGCGTATTCACGTAACGGCGGCTCCTCGGCGACGCAGCGATCGAATGCAACCGGACAGCGGGTGTGAAAACGGCAGCCCGATGGCGGGTTTACCGGCGACGGAATGTCGCCCGTCAGGACGATTCGCTTGCGGCGTTTCTCGACCGCCGGATCCGGAATCGGGATCGCCGAGAGCAACGCCTGCGTGTACGGGTGCAACGGGTTCTGATAGAGATCCTCACGGTCGGCGACTTCGACGATCTTGCCGACGTACATGACCGCGACCCGCGTGGATATGTGACGGACGACCGAGAGGTCGTGTGCGATAAAAAGATAGGTGAGTTTGAACTTCGCCTGGAGTTCTTCGAGCAGGTTGATTACCTGCGCTTGAATCGATACGTCCAACGCGGAGACCGGCTCGTCGCAGACGATGAATCTTGGCCGAACGGCGAGCGCCCGCGCGACTCCGACGCGCTGGCGTTGGCCGCCGGAAAACTCATGGGGGTAGCGGTTGGCATGGTAGGGCTGCAACCCAACGAGTTTCAGCAGCTCGTGGACGAGCTCGTCGACCTCTTTGCCCGAAGCGAGGCCGTGAATCTGGATCGGTTCGGCGATGATTTCGCGGATCGTCATCCGCGGATTGAGCGAGGCAAAGGGATCTTGGAAAATAATCTGCATCGAGCGGCGCAGACGGCGGGTCTCGGTCCGGTTCATCGAGAGCACGTTCCGGCCTTCGAAAAGTATCTCGCCCTTCGTCGCTAAGAGCAGACGCAAAAGCAGCCGCCCGATCGTGGTCTTTCCCGACCCGGATTCGCCGACTAGGCCAAGCGTTTCGCCTTCCTTGATTGAAAAGTCAACGCCGTCGACCGCTCGGACGTCGGCCACGTGACGCGACGTCACGCCCGCATAGATTGGAAAGTACTTGACGAGCCCTTTCACCGCAAGGAGCGCGCCGTTATTCATTTACGACCGGCCACCCGCAGGAACGAAGGGAAACTCTTGCGCCGATTCGGGCCGCTCGTCACGCGCCCGCTCGTCGTAGAGATAACAGCGCGCCACGTGCCCCTCGCCGAAATCGTAGAGCGGAACCGGATTCGCGCAGATCGGCATACGATAGGTGCAGCGGGGAGCGAAGGCGCAACCGGGCGGCAATCGCAACAGGTTTGGAGGCTGTCCTGGGATCGGCTCCAGACGCCGGCGCTCGCTGTCGTCTAGCCTCGGGAGCGATGCCAGCAAGCCCTGGGTATACGGCATGCGAGGCTGGCTGAAGATCTGGTCAGCGTTACCGTATTCGACCATGTTGCCGCCATACATGACCAGCACGTTTCGGCAGAACTCGGCCACCACCCCAAGATCGTGGGTGATGAGAATAATCGCCGCCCCAGTCTCGCGCTGGAGGTCATCCATTAGCTCGAGCACTTGAGCTTGAATCGTCACGTCGAGGGCCGTCGTCGGCTCGTCGGCGATCAGCAGGGCGGGGTTGCACGATAGCGCCATCGCGATCATCACGCGTTGGCGCATCCCGCCTGAGAACTGATGCGGATAATCTCCCAGCCGCTTCTCCGGCAACGGAATGCGCACTTTCTTCAGCACTTCGACCGCGCGATCGCGCGCCTCGCGCTTACCGAAGCCGAGGTGAAGGCGGACTGCCTCGGAGATCTGTTCGCCGATGGTAAGCACCGGATTGAGAGACGTCATCGGGTCTTGAAAGATCATCGCGATCTTATATCCGCGAATCCGACGCATCTCGGCCTCGCTCTTGGCCGGCAGGTTCTCGCCGTTAAAGAGAATCCGATCGGCGCTGACCGTAGCGTTTCGCGCCAGCAGCCGCATGATCGAGAGCGCCGTCACCGACTTGCCCGAGCCGGATTCGCCGACGATGCCGAGCGTTTCGCCGGCCCCGAGCGAAAAGGAAAGGCCGTTCACGGCCGTCACCGGTCCATCTTCAGTGCGGAAGGTGGTCCGGAGATTGGCGACCTCGAGAAGCGGCACTCGCGTCCTAGCGGCCTGGTGCGTCAGATGCCCGTTAGCGAGAGAATGAATCCGAAAACCACGAAACAGACCGCAACGAATCCGGTGGCGCGCTTGAGTTGCTCTTCGGCCCCGAGGCGACCGCGATAAGCGGACTCGACGCGTCCGCCGATCGAGCCCGTCAGCCCCTCCTGTTTGGTCGTTTGGACCGCGAGCAACACGATCAGTGCAAGGGCAGCAACGATGAAAAGAGCGGCCAGCCCGTGCGTCAGCCACGGCAGGTGCTGGGCGAACCACGTCTGTGGAGCCACCGCCGGCGTTACCGGCGGCAATGCGGTAGGAATGGCCACCGGGACGGCCTTGTGAGCGGCCGCCGCAGCCAATAGGATGGGGTTCATCGCGGCATCCTCTCTACGACCGCCGGCCGCCGCGCGCCTGCATATGCCCGGAGCGGAGGCGGCCCCGTTGCCTCGTGAGCGGAGTCGAAGGGCGATATGCGAAGGACGGGATTGTGCCTGACTCAGGGAGGCAAGACGAGCCGCTGCAGGCGGTCGTACCAATCAAAAATCGGCGCATCTGGCGGGATCTCGCACGCAGCCTCTCGACGATCTTCAATCCGTTCCTGACCGCATTCGCGCTCTTTGCGATTCTCGCGCATATCGGCGCCAAAGAGACCCTCGACTTCTGGCGCCTGCTCTTCGTTTCGACGTTTTTCGTCTCGCTCGGCCCGATGCTCTACGTCTTCTGGCTCTATGCGACCGATCGAATCTCCGACCTCGACATGTCGGTGCGGGAGCAGCGCGAGATGGTCTTCTCGGCGTTCGTTATTTTTGACGCGCTCGGCGTGGCGGCGCTCTGGCTGATGCACGCGCCGCGCCTGATGATTGCCGCTATGCTCGGCTATCTCGCATCGACCCTGATCGTGCAGTACATCACCCGCTATTGGAAGATCAGCACGCACGCGATCGGGATCACGGCTCCGCTGGCGGCACTCACGCTTCTCTACGGCCGTCAGCCACTTCCGTTTCTGGTTTTGGTTCCGATGGTCTGCTGGGCGCGAGTCTACCTCAAAGCACATTCTTTCACGCAAGTCCTCGCGGGGGCTGCGCTTGCGGTGGCAACGACGGCTTTCTTCTTCTCGGTCTTTCACATCGGCTTGCTCTCGGCGCACTGAGGACGCTCCTTAGGTGGATGCAGATGCGATCGTCATCGGCGCCGGCGGAGCAGGTTTGGCCGCGGCACAGAGCCTCGCGCGGCGGCAGATGCGCGTGCTCCTGCTCGAAGCACGCGATCGCGTCGGCGGACGCGTCTGGTCTCGTCCGGTCCCAGGCTCGACGACACCGGCAGAACTCGGCGCGGAGTTCATTCACGGGCCTGCGGAAGAGACGTCGGCCTTGCTGCGCGATGCCGGAATCCCAACCGTCTGTATGGACGGCGAAGGATGGACGCGGTCCAAGGGCGCCAATCTTCAACGTGAGGAGCGCGGTTTTGCCGAGGCTGCGAGTATCTTCGACACAACGCTCGCGCTTGCGGACGATGTAAGCGTGGACGAGTTCTTGCGAGGCTTCGATCGAGGCCCTGCGACGCGCGACGCTGCAGCTGCGGCACGCACCTTCGTCGAGGGATTCGATGCAGCCGATCCGGCCCGAGCGAGTGCACGCGCGATCGCGCAGGAATGGCAGTCGGGTGTCGATTCCACTGCTGCCCGTCCGATCGGAGGCTACGGACCGCTCTTCGAACGAATCCGCGACGACTGTGTCGCTGCCGGAGTTGGAATCCGCCTTTCAACCACCGTGCAACGAATCTCGTGGCGGCCCGGCAGCGTCGCCGTGGACGCCGTTGATTCCGACGGAAAGCCGCGATTGCTGACGGCACGTCACGCCGTCGTTACGCTTCCGGCCGGCGTCCTAGGCGGCCGCGGCGACGAAGGCGTCATCGCTATCGATCCCGATCTTCCGCCGGCGAAGCGCGATGCGCTGGGTCACATCGCAATGGGTCACGTTATCAAAGTGACACTCTGTTTTCGCTCCGCCTTCTGGGAGCATGTTCGCGGCGAGCGCTACCGCAACAGTGGGTTCTTCCGAAGTGAGGACGAACCGTTTCCGACGTATTGGACGCAGCTGCCGGTGCGAAGTCCGCTGATCGTCGCATGGGTGGGCGGCCCAAGAGCGATTGCGATCGAGGCTCTCTCCGACGCGGAGCGGATCGAGCGCGCGCTCAGCGGTTTCGGCCGCTTATTGGGCGAGCCGAAGCTCGCGAACGACGAGTTCCAATTTGGAATCACGCACGACTGGAGCCGGGATCCGCTCTCGCGCGGCGCCTATAGCTACGTCACGGTCGGCGGCAATGAAGCGCGCGCCCAGCTCGCGAGACCACTCAATGGAACGCTCTTCTTTGCAGGTGAGGCGACGGCGGCGGGCGGCGAGGGCGGCACGGTGAACGGAGCCTTCGAAACCGGCCGGCGCGCGGCCATGGAGGTTGCAAATGCCTGAGGCATCGGCCACGCTCGCCGCGTGGTCGAGCTTTTACATCATGACCGGCTCTTCGGCGGCGGGCCTAACCGGCTTGATGTTCGTGGTAATCAGCCTGGTGAGGGGTTGGGAAGGGCCGAGATCCTCTGACGGTATCAGCACGTTCAGTACCCCAATCGTCATGCACTTCTTCGCAGCGTTTCTGGTCTCGGCAATACTCTGCGCGCCGTGGCATACGCGAATTCTTCCCGGAATCTCGACGGCACTGGTCGGAATCTACGGCGTCGCATACGTCGGGCGTGTAATGTACCGAACGAGACACTTGAGCGGGTACACCGCCGATCTCGAAGACTGGACTTGGTACGTCGTTCTGCCGTTTGTCGCTTACGGCGTCATCGCGGCAGGCGCCATCGCGTTTGCCGTGGTATCGCTGAAGGCGCTTTTTGCCGTCGGAGGCTGCATCATCCTTCTGATCTTCATCGGCATTCGCAATGCTTGGGATATCGTTACCTATCTCGCCGTTAGAGGATCGGGTCATGAATAAAAAACCTTCCGCCTTCGAGATCTTTTCCACGTTCTTGCAGATCGGAGCCATCAGCTTCGGCGGAGGCGTCGTGGCGTATCTGCGCGAGGCGCTGGTTCGGAAGAACAAATGGTTCGACGACGCTGAGTTTCTCGAGCTGACCGCGATCAGCAACACGCTGCCGGGCCTCAATGCGACGAACATCGCTATCCTCGCCGGCGATCGTCTGGGCGGTTGGCCGGGCGCCACGCTGGCGATGCTCGGCATCTGTTTGCCGGCCTTCTTCTTTATGACCGCCGCCGGTCTGGTCTACTCGGAGTCGCACGCGCGTCCGTTCGCGAACGCGGCGCTGCGAGGCGTTGCCGCGGCGGCGACCGGCCTTCTCGCCGCCACTTGGTTTCAGATCGGCAAGAAGTCACTGCGCGGCGTTTACGACGCCGTTTTCGTCATGGCCGCAATCTTGGGCATCACGTACTTCAAAGTCGGGGTGCCGATCACGTTGCTCGCGGTCGGTACCTTCGCGATCATTACCTATCGCCCGCACGGGGCAAAACAACAGCCGCACGAGGAGACGGAACAATGGATCAAGTCCCTGCACTGATTCGCGTCTTCGCCTACCTCTCGTTCTTGACGATCGGCGGCGGCATGGCGGCCTTCCCCGAGATGAAGGTGCAGATCGTCGGGGTCCATCGCTGGCTGACCGCCGAGCAGCTCCTTCATATTTACAGCGTCGGACAAATGTCGCCCGGCCCGAACATGATGATGGTCGCCGCAATTGGCGTGATCGTGGCCGGGATCGCCGGAGCGATAGCCGCCGCACTCGCCTTTTTCGTACCAACCGGCCTGCTGACGTTCGCGGTCGGCCGAATCTGGAATCGCCTCGAAAACTGGCCGTGGCGCCAGTCGATTCAGAAAGGCCTCGGGTCGGTTGCGATCGGACTAGCCGTCGGCGGACTCATCATCTTCGGAAGGAGCGCGATCAACGGATGGCTCACCGGCCTGCTGGCGCTGGCGACATTCGTGGCGGTCAATCGGACGCAAATCAATCCGGTCTTCTTCATCCTAGGGAGCGCGATTGTAGGCCTCGTCGCGCTGCGCTGAAGCGGCTAACGGCGGCCAGGAACGCCGTTTCATCACCGCTGGTAATGTACGTCGTGCTGCCGGCACCGCCGGCCCGATCGCCGAGAAGATTGGCGGCCCGCTCGGCCTGAACGACCGCGGGATCGAGCAACGCGACGTTGCTCCCGAGCGCTCCCCGAAAATGCTCTTCCAGCACGGGATAGTGCGTGCAGCCAAAGACGAGCGCGTCGAGGTCCAGCGGCAGGTGCGTGCAAACCTCGGCGACGGCGTGGCTCGGCTCCTCTCCCTCGATCGAACCGGCTTCCACAAGCGGAACGAGTGCAGGTGCGGGAACCTCAACGACATCGATTCCGGCGATGCGTGCGCGCAACGTACGCCCGTACGAACCCGCTCCCACGGTGGCGGCCGTCGCCACGACACCGATGCGACGAAATCCATCGCGCTCCACGGCAATCGCCGCAGATTCTATCAGATCGAGCACCGGTGCTCGCGACGGCGGCCAGCCATAACGCTCAGCTATCGCGCAGGACGTATTGCAGGCCATCACAATCGCATCGGCGCCGTACTCGTCGAAGCGCTTGAGATTCGCTTGCAGCAAATGCACGAGGTCGGCATGCGTGCGGTCGCCGTACGGCACGTGCGCCTGATCGGCAAAGAAGACGATATCGGCCGTCGGCAAGCGTTCTCGAACGCGCGACAAGACGGTAAGGCCACCCAGACCCGAATCAAACAACCCGATCACAGCGTGACATCCCGGGCTGAGCACGCTTCCATTTTGTCACCCTGAGCCATTCGACTCGCTTCGCTCGCTCAGGACCGGCGCAGTCGAAGGGCCGAGCACTACTGCGCCGGTTGGTTTGGTGCCGGATACTCTTGCGCGTACTGAGCGATTCCGTCGGCGATCGCTTGCGCCACTTTTTGGCGCCACGCGGCCGAGGCAAGCAATGCATAATCGCCCGGATTTGTCAAAAAGGCTGTCTCGATCAACACTGCAGGCATGCGCGTGTGGTACGTCACGTAGTAGTGGGCCTTGATCAGCCCATCGTCTTTCGTGCCGTCAGCGGCTAGGTGCGTCTCCACGATGCGCCCGAGCGCGACGTCGTCGGGCTTCGAGATGTAACATGTGGTTCCGTAAGGGCCCGAGTTGATGAACGCATTCGCGTGAATGCTGACGAAGAGCCGCGCGCCCGCGTTGTTCGCTACGTCGACCCGCGCTTGTAACTCGTCGTGCGCGCTGTCGCCGGGGGCATAAACGTCGACGTCGGTTTGACGCGTCATCTTGACCTGCCAGCCGCGCGAGATCAAGATGTCACTCAGGCGTTTGGCCATATCGAGCGTCAAATCGGCTTCTTTCAAGCCGCCGTGTTGCGAGCCCGGGTCGCTTCCGCCGTGTCCCGGATCGATGACGATCAGGCGCGGATTGGTCGCCACGTAGCTGCTGCGCGGCCCGAACTTCCAAGGCGCAGTATCGCTCGTCTCGGTTTGACTCGACACATTATCGAGTGGGGCCGGGGTTACTGGGGCGGTGCTCTGCGGACTAGACGAGATCACGCTGCCGAGGCTACCGCTTCCGGAACGCGCCGCGTCGGCCACCTCTTCGTTTCCGATCTCAATAAGCAAACCGGTCGCCGAGGGCGTGATCGAAATCGTTTTCGGCCCGTCGAGCGAGAGTGCGATTCGCACGGTCGCCGCATCGAGCTGCCGAACGCGCATCGAAACGAGCGGACTTTGCTGGCCAGCTTCGATCGGCGGTCCTTGAAGCTGCGCCGCCTTAACGTCTATCCAGAATCGGTTGTCGGGATCGCGCAGCCGGTGCCACTCATACTGCGCATTTCCGGTTACCGCGACCGCAACCGTCGTCCCGCCTGCGGAGGGCTGGGCCGTCACCGAGGTTACGAGCGCTGTGCCGTTGGCGGCGGGTGCGCCCGATGGCGCATTCTCCGATGGCGGCACGGGTTGCGGAGTCGGCGATTCTTCGGCGACGGTCTGGGGAGCCGCAGCACTGCCGCCGAACGAAAGCACGACGTCGCGATCGGCGGTGCTCTGCGCGGGTCTAACTGTCGCGCCGGTTTGAAGCTCGACCGTCACGAGCGCGGTTGGAACGCGCACGGTGCCGGAGCTTTGCACCTGCACGCTGCGGACGCCACCCGTATTGATTTGGCGTGCGCCGGTTAGCGTCGTGCCGACGCCGTCGAAAGCGTAGACAACCTCGGAGCCGGTCTGGCGAACGATGCGCGGACGCAGCGGTGCCCCGCCGTGGACGTTGAGCACGACCAGATCGTTCACTTGCCGCACGTCGAGCGTGGCAAGCTGAGGCTGAAGCACCTTACCGGCGGCGTCTTGCCGCAACGCGAGGTCGAGCGAACGCAGCACCTCGCTGAACGGCAGGAAAGCTTCGTTGCCGCGCTCGTACGGCGCGATGCTGGCCTGAAGCGCGATCGGGCCAACGTCATAGCGGCGGTCCCCGATCGCGAAGCTTACGACGGTCGGCTCCGAGGTCGTGAGGAGGATGTACCGCTCGCCGGGTTTCCATGTCAGCACCGCACCGGTGCTGCGCAGCAGGGCTGCAAACCCAGGGTCGTTTACCCCGATCGCAAGCGCTCCGGTCGACGACGACAGGTGCGAAAACCGAATTGATTGCCCTTGATACTGTGCCGTTATCGGCGCGTCCGCGAGCGCCGGAATCGCCGGCAACGCGCCGAGCAGCGTAAGAACGGCCGCCGCGAGCGCGTTACCAGTCGGAGCGATGAAGCGGTTCATCAAGTTCAAGATGTCCCCCCGGCAAAGTCTCCAAGCGAGTGCCGTCGACCGTCACCTGCACGGCGTCGATGCCGTGGATGCCGGTCAACGTATAGACGAGGGCTTTGAACTCGCCGTTCTCGCCGAACGATCCGCCGGCTTGCTGCTCGACTTCTTTCGAGAGATCGACGGTCGCGGTTGAGCCCTCGACCGCCACGCCCGAGACCCGCGTTCCAGGAGGGAAGCGAATCGCGTCGATCGTGCGCGGCGGGCCCGCTGCGGCTTCGACCGCAGCGTAGAACACCGTATTGTGCAGATGTTCGGCGGCACTCTCACCTGCTTGCCTCGGTCGCAGCGAAACGCTCATCTCGCCGAGCGATTTTCCATCGAGCTTCGTATAGTAGACTGCAAGCATCTCGCCGCCGCTCGGCATCCGCTGCGAGTAGTAGTACCACGTTGCGGCGGCGACGATTGCCAGAAGCGCGAGGAGGACGGGTAAGCGCGGCGATCTCACGTCGGAACTTGTGCTTCGCGAAGGTCGCTTGAAATACCCCCGTCGAACCCGCGGCGGATGAAGCCGTCTCTCGCGGTGAAGTGGCTCGCGAAGACCATTCGCGGCGAACGGCGAGCCTTAGAACGCGCGCGTTGCCGCTTCATTCGCAAACCGAGCGAGAAGAATCTGCACGACGTCCGAACGACGGGGCGACGCTTTCGCTCGCTGCTCGAAGACGTCGCCGAGCTTGCCGCCTTGGAGCGCCTACGCCGTCGCGTGAAACGAGCAGCCGCCGCGACCGATGCCGCGCGCGACGCCACGATCATTTTGCGTCTGCTCGAGAGCAGCATCGATACCAGCGAAGCCGCGATAGGCCAGCCGCTGCTCGAGCGATTACGCGAGCAGGAGCAGCTTGCTACGCGGCAGGCGCGTAAGGAGTTGCGGCGCATGCACTTCGCGCCCTAGTGAAGCTCGCATGAAGCCCCACCGAGTCGACCTACATGGCGTGGACGACGTGCAGAAGCTCGTGGCGCGCGTCTTGCAGACGCGCCTGCGCGAGGCGCGTGCGTTGACGACCCGTCTCGCGCGGCGCGACCAACAGGGGTTGCACGACTTTCGGATTGCGGGCAAACGGCTGCGGTACGCGCTCGAACGTTTTCAAGCACTCGATCCGTCGCTCGAAGCGATCGCCCAGAGATTAGCACTCGTGCAGGATGCGCTCGGTGAGGCACACGATCGCGACGTTCTGCTCGCCATCCTTCCGCCGACTATGCCGTCAACGCAACGGCGCCTAAAAGACGAGCGCGAAGCGTTCGTGGATCGCAGCCTAGCGCTCTGGAGCGAACTGGAGCAATTGATGCAGGCGCTCGACTCTCATCCGATCTGAATGATGCTTTAATCGCTCTCCCGCGAGCGAAGCGCCATGCGGTGGTATTAGGAAGACATGATGAACTTACGAAATATTCTCCTAGCCGGCGCGCTCGGCGCGGCGGTCGCTGCCGGCGCAGTCGCCCCCGCTGCCGCACAGGTCTACGGCGGCGTCTACGTTCAAACGGCTCCGCCGGCGCCGATTTACGAGGTCGTTCCTGGGGCACCCGGACCGAACTACTATTGGGTCGGGGGATATTGGCGCTGGAACGGATATCGCTACGTTTGGGCGCACGGATATTATGCCGCCGCTCCGTATTCCGGCGCGGTCTGGCATGCCGGACATTGGGCGCACGATCGATACGGCTGGAGTTGGCGCGCCGGTCATTGGGGACGCCCGTACTAATCGCATAACCGCATCGCCCGCCCCTGGGGGTGGGCGATGCCCATCTCTGCGTTGAACCCGCGGCAGATATGGAACTCCGGCGCACGCTGGGTTTGGCCGACGTCGTTCTCTTTTTCGTCGTCGCCGGTTCGAACTTGCAGTGGGTCGCGACCGCGGCGGCGGCCGGAGCGAGCTCGATATCGGTCTGGCTGATTGGCGGTTTTGCGATGTTCGCGCCGATCGCGATTGCAGTCGTCTTTCTCTCGTCGCGTCATCCCGAAGAGGGCGGCATGTACGTATGGAGCAAGCGCGCGTTCGGGCCATTTGCCGGATTCATCACCGGCTGGACGTACTGGGCGAGCAATCTTCCCTACTTTCCGGCGTTGCTTTACTTC
Organism: Candidatus Cybelea sp.; assembly: GCA_049578945.1. Lineage (GTDB taxonomy): Bacteria > Vulcanimicrobiota > Vulcanimicrobiia > Vulcanimicrobiales > Vulcanimicrobiaceae > Cybelea. The sequence goes on from JBAUMX010000118.1 coordinate 18,290, forward strand.
GCGGCCGGCAACGCGCTCTTCATCGGCGGGGCCGGCGCGCGTGCGCTCTCGGCCTCGCCCGCCTACTTCATCGCCGTTGCGTTAGCCGGTTTGACGCTCGCGACGGTCGTAAACGTTTACGGCCTTTCGATCGGGAAGTGGCTGAACAACGCCGGCGCGATCTCGCGTTGGCTCTTCACCCTCGTGCTGATCGCGCTCGGTGGCCTCGCGTGGTGGAAGTTCGGCTCTGCAACGCCGATCAACGCGTCATCGATCCGGCCGGGCTTGCAGGTAAAGGACATCATCTTCTGGTCGGTGATCGCGTTTGCGTGGACCGGTCCCGAAGCGATGCCCTTCATGGGCGGAGAGATCAAACGTCCGCGCCGCACGATCCCGCTCGGTCTCGCGATTGCCGCGCCGGCGATTGCCGCGATTTATATCCTCGGCACGATCAGCGTCTTGGCGGCGATCCTACCGCACGACGTGAACCCGTCCTCGGGCGTGATGCAGGCGGTCGAGAGTGTGGCGACACGATTCGGCTGGAACGTTATCACGCCGATCGCTGCGGTGCTGGTGGCACTGAGCTGCATCGGAAGCTGCGGGGCGTGGCTCGGCGCCGTGGCGCGCATACCGTTCGTCGCCGGGCTCGATCACTATCTACCCGAAGGCTTCGGCCGTCTGCATCCCCGCTGGGGCTCGCCCGTCGCCGCGCTCGTCACGCAGGCAGGTATCGCTGCGATTTTTATCTTTCTCGGTCAGGGCGGCACGAGCGTGCGCGGCGCCTACGACGTGCTGGTGAGTTCGACGGTCGTGATCACGATGGTGCCGTTTCTCTTCCTATTCGCTTCCGCTCTCAAGCTTCGGGTCGAACGATGGACGCCCGAGATGGTTCCGATTCCGGGCGGCCAGTGGACCGTCTCGATCGCAGCCCTGATCGGCCTCGGCACGACGGTCTCGGCGATTATCTTCGCCGGCTTTCCCGCGGACGACGATCCCAATAAAGTGCTCGCGGTCGTGAAGGTTATCGGCTTGACGGCAGCGATGCTGCTCAGCGGCGTAGCGATCTATCTGATCGGGCGCCGCAAAGCGCTCGCCGTCGCGGCAACTTCGGGCGCAAAGACCGAGTAGAGAAAACCGTCCAAGGAGCATTCGCGTCCGTCGGGAGCCTCGCTGGGTTCGACGATAGGGGTTGGGACCTCGGTGCTCTTGAAGAGTGCATCGATGAGCCACGTTCCCCCACAATCGCCGGAGATCGGCGAACTCACCGAGCGCGCGCAGCGATCGCAAGTACGAATTGCGACGGCGCGCGGTGACATCTTGTTCCAGCTCTTTCCGGACGATGCACCGATCCACACGGCGGCGTTTATCAAGCTCGCCGAGGCGGGCTTTTACGACGGGCTGACGTTCCATCGAGTCGAACCCCGCTTCGTGGTTCAAGGCGGCGATCCCAGCGGCGATGGAACCGGCGGCCCGGGATATCATCTCAAGGCGGAGTTCAACGCGCGCCCGCACCTGCGCGGAACCGTTGCGATGGCACGCGCCTCTGCGCCCGATTCCGCCGGCTCGCAGTTCTACATATGCCTCGGCGACGCTCGCTTTCTCGACGGAAAGTATACGGTCTTTGGTCAGATGACCGAGGGTTTCGAGGCGCTCGACGCGATACGTCGCGGGGACGCCATGACCAGCGTGAAGGTCGAGCCGAAGTCCTAAAGACTCCCGCTTATCGGGCCGGCCCGAGGATGACGCGCACGAAATCGTTCGCCCGCAGCCACTTGTGCACCGCGGCGACGATCTGATCGTTCGTCACTGCAATCTCGTTGCGAGCGTCGATCGTCGCCTGATCGAGCGGCAGTCCGAACTCTGCGTAGTGCGACAGTTGATTGGCGATGCCGCTAAAGCTGGCTGCGCGCATCGGCACCTCGGAGACGAGCGACGCTTTACCACGGGCCAGCTCGTCGGACTGGAGCCCCGTCGTCGAGAGCGAGTTGAGATCTGCCATGATCAAAGACTGAGCCTGTTCGATCTTGCTGGGGTCCGACTCGAAATGGATCGCGAACGTCGAGCGATTCTTTCCGAAGTCGGCATCAGTGTGCACGTCATAAACCAATCCGTGAACGTCGCGCACGTCGTGGAAGAGAATCGAGCTGCCGCCGGCGCCGAACGACTCGTTGGCGACCGCGATAATGGGGTAGTCGGGATCCGTTCGCGTGATCGATAGCGCTTGGACGAGTTGCACTTCCGACTGAATGCGCTCCTTGTCCGGCACGACCACGCTGCCGGCGGCGTTGTTCGGGACTGCCGGCGGCCAGACGGCGGGCTTCGGACCGCTCGGTTTCCAAGCGCCGAAGTACTTCGCGATGACGCTTTGCGCCTGTTGCGGATCCACGTTGCCAACGACGACGATTGTGGTCATGTCGGGGCGATAGACCGAGGAATAGTACGCTTTGACGTCACCCGGCGTAATCGAAACGACGCTCTGAGGCGTGGCAAATCGTTGCTCGGGATCGTCGGCCGGGAAGAGCGCCTTATTGAGCGCGACGTCAACCTCGTGCTCGGGTGACGCAACCTCGCCCTTCACGGAACCGAGCTCTTCTTCTTTAACGGCCGCGAAACCCGACCCCGGAAAGGCGGGGTGAAGCTCTTCGTCCGCGAGTAGTTGCACTCCGCGATCGAAGTCCTTAGAGAGCGCGGTAAGCGAGAAATCCGTGCCGGCCGTAACTTCGCCGGAGATCGCATCGAGCTGTTCGCGTAAGGCCAGTCGGCCATACGTCGTCGTGCCGAACGGTAGGAGTTCGGACGTAATGCCGGCGACGCCGTCCTTGCCTGAGGGTGCCTGCATCGCTTCGTTGCTATCGATCGACCCGCTCACGACGACGGTCCGCGAGACCTGTTGCGGAACGACTATCAGCCGAATGCCGTTCGGAAGCGTCGTGTCGACCGGATTGATCGTCGATGCAGGGACGGTGACGTTTGCAAATGCCTGTTGCGCCCAATCCGGAAGCGGGTCGTGGTGTAAGAGCGTCGGCTTGTTCTCGTTTGCGGCCGGCACCGGCGCGGCTGCGGAGGTCGCGGCGGCCGCGTTCCTGGGTGCCGCGATTCCGACGATCTCGTGCTGCGCAACGACGTAGCTGCGCAGCACCCTGTTGACGTCGGCCACCGTAACCTTGCGGATCGCGCTAAGAATGTCGTCGGGCGACGAGAGTCCTTCCACGGCAACCGCCTGGCTCCACTGAAAACCGAGATCCAGGATCGAGTTTGCCTTGAACTCGGCTTGCGCGATCGCGCGCCGCTTCTCCGCATCGACGAGTGCCGCCGGAACGCCGTCGCGCCGGTAGCGATCCATAACGCCGCGCAGCATCGCAAGCGCCTCCTCCGGTTTGGTCGCGACCGGAACAACGACCGCGGCGGCCGCCGAGCCGGCGAGCGGATGGGTGTCGAAATCCTGGAAGTTTGCCTGCAGCGCCTTTCCCGAGGCGACCAGCCCGAAGAGATCGGACCGCTGGCTCGAGAGCACGCTCTCGAGGATCTGTCCGGCGGCGTAATCCTTACTGCGATAACCCGGAAATCGATAGGCTAACGCAACCACCGTATACGGCTGATCGCTGTCGACTCGAATCGTCTGCGGCTTCAGCGGCGCGAGATGGACCGGGCGCCGCTCCGGCAACTGCGCTGCCGGGATCGCCCCGAAGTATTTTTCTACGAGCTTGATGGTTGCCGGTCCCTCGATGTCGCCAACGATTACGTAGATCGCGTTGTTGGGATGGTACCAAGCATTGTAAAGCGCACGCAGCTGCGGCGAATTAATCTGCTTGTCGAAGGACTGCAGCGTGCCGAGGCCGTCGTTGCCGTACGGCGTGCCGGCAAACATCGCGAGATCGACCTTGAGAAAAAGGTGACCCGCCGGGTCGCTGTAGTCCTGCGTGACCTCGTTCTTGATCGCACCACGCTCGACATCCCAGTCGGATTGCGCGAGTCGCAGATTCTGCGCGCGCGAGGCCTCCATGCGCAGGATCAAGTCGAGATACTGGGAGGGCGCCATGAAGAAGTATTGCGTGACTTCCGACTGCGTATCGGCATCCGAGTAGCCGCCCAGCAACTCGGAGATGTCGGCGATCTGCGACTGCGAGAGCATCTCGCTCCCGCGGAACATCATGTGCTCGAGCGCGTGCGCCTGTCCGGCGAAATCCTGTTCGTTCGCGCCGACCTGATAGTTCAGCATCGCGAGCGCCACCGGAGCGAGCGGATCGCGCACCGCGACGATCCGAAGGCCATTTTGCAGCGTAGCCCGCGTCACCGTAAGCTCCTCGGAGTGCGCCGGCCCCGCCCCAATTACGATGAAGAGCGCGCCGATACATACGGCGACCGCAAAGCGTAAAAACCTCATGGCGGCAGATTCGGGAAGCTATTTTACCCACCTCTGGCGCTCGCTCGGTTTGCGCGATGATCTGCGTCACCGTTTCGCTGTAGTAAAGTGCTGTAGAGCCCATGCGTGCAACGCCGAGGGAGCCGCGGGGCGCTCTTCCCGTGAAAGCTCGGCGCTGAGGCACTCGCTGACGTAGGTTAGGACCGATTCGATTTCCGCGATCTCCCTCGTGTGCGCGATCGTGTTCCCGCGAGCGATAGCTGCTTCTCGCGTCGCCGCTTCGACCGTAGCGCAGACCGAAACCGGACGCGTCCCGTCGTAAACGAGTCGTTCTATCTCTTCCCGAGCCCAACGTTGAGCAGCTTTGATGGAAACCTCAAGATGTTCCGGTGTCATATGCGCACGGTAGCAATCTAGTCTGAGATTGCCCTTCGATCCAAATTAATTCCGCCTCGCTTGCCATTTGGGGTAGGAGTTTGTCGACTTAGGGCTTCCCCGGATTTGGTGCCGAATTTTGTTCGAAGACGAGGCGCGAAGAGGGAGCAAAGCCGTAGCTTCGTGATCGATGAGCAACGAGGTATTCGGACAAAAGGCGACCCAAAGGCGGGGAAGCGCTTAAGTCCGACAAACTCCTGGAATCGAGCAGATGAATGCAAAATCGCCGACACACCCCTCAGCGGCGCCCTTCGCACTCACGGCTGTCGCGCCGTTCTTCGCAGGCTGCTTAGGGTTCGGATCGCCGGATCCAAGCAGCGCGCAACCGCAAAGTCAATCGGTGACCGTGCGAGCGCCATCGGCCGGCCCGCATGCAAGCAATGTCGTCGTGGTCATCATGGAAAATCGAGACTACAATTCAATTATCGGCAGCTCCGAGGCTCCCTACATCAACGGCACGCTAGTACCGGAAGCGGCGCTGATGACGAACAGCCACGCCGTCACCCACCCTAGCCAGCCGAACTATCTCGCCCTCTTCTCGGGTTCGACGCAAGGAATCACCGGCGATTCTTGCCCCCATGTCTTCGGCTCCGTCAACGCGGGTGAAGAGCTCGTCGCCGCGGGCCAAACGTTCGAGGGATACTCCGAGTCAATGCCTTACGATGGTTACACGGGCTGCACGTCGGGCGAGTACGCGCGCAAGCACAACCCCTGGGTCAATTTCACCAACGTCCCTTCGACGTTAAATCTCGTCTACAAAGGCTTCCCCAGGCAGCCGTCGCCGTTGACGATTGTCGTGCCGAACCTTTGCAACGACATGCACGACTGCAGTACGCAGACGGGCGACACCTGGCTGAAGAACAATCTCCCACCGATTCTTAAATACGATAAGATGCATAACGGGCTCTTCGTCCTGACGTGGGACGAGGCCGATCCCGACTCAAATGGGAAGAACCAAATCGCCACCCTGCTGATCGGGCCGATGATCAAGCCCGGCAAGTACGATCAAGACGTCACTCACTACTCGACGCTGCGCACGATCGAAGACATCGCCGGTATTCCGTGCACTGCCGGTGCGTGTAAGGCGTCGAACTTCAAAAAGATGTGGCGCTAGCTACGGAGTTTTCTTGATAGAGGCTCAAAGCCGCAACGCTTTTTCGCACAAGAGCCGCCGATTTCGTTAGGCTTAGGTGCCGACCCTCGCAGTACGAGCTATCGTCTACCCGATCGCGGCCGGACTCCCCGGCATCCGGGAGAAGCGATCGTAAATGGACGAACTGCAGACCGAGGTGAGCGTCAAGCGAGACGAATATTTCGTCAGACGATTGGAGGCGTTCGTCAAACGTTCTCGCCTTAAGTCTCCGTCAGAGTCGCACCGTAAACTCGGCGTCCTCCGAAATAGGTACAGACGATCGTCGTCTGCAGAACTTCGTCAGGCTCGATTTTCATCCAATCGCGGTCGATGACGACGAAGTCGGCAAACTTTCCCGGGACGATCGAGCCGATGCTGCCTTCCTGGAAGTTCGCGCGGGCGGCCCAGATAGTCATCGATGCCAGCGCTTCGCTGCGGGACATGCCCTCCTGCGGATACCAGCCACCGCGACCGATCGAGGCGTAAAAGGTGCGCGGCGTGCTCGGCGATTCGACCGGCGCGTCGGTTCCGTTTGCGACGACGGCGCCCGCATCGAGCAAAGCGCGCCAAGCATAGGCGCCAAGAATTCGTTTCGGCCCCAGCCGCGCCCGCGCCCAAGCCATATCGCTTAGCGCGTGCGTCGCCTGCATCGATGGAATGACGCCCAGTTGTGCGAAGCGAGGGACGTCCTCGCGCGCAACGACTTGGGCGTGCTCGATCCGTAGGCGGGGATCGGCGCCGAGCGCGGCTCGCTTCAACGCGCTCTCGAACCCGTCGAGAACCATCCGGTTGGCCCGATCGCCGATCGCGTGAACGCAGACCTGAAATCCCGTTTCCAGTGCAGTCGTCGTTACTTTTTCGATTGACGCCTGCGGAGTTAAAACCAAGCCGGTGTTCCCGGCGTCGTCGCTATAAGGCGCGAACAAGGCCGCGCCGCGCGAGCCGAGCGCGCCGTCGGCGTACACTTTGATCGCGCGAACCCAAAGCCGGCCGTTATAGGCTCCATCCATAATTCCCCGATGCGCGTGCTCCTCGATCAGGGACGGATCGTTGCGGAGCATGGCATAGTTGCGGATCGAGTACTCGTCGTTCGCCAGCAACTCGGCATGCGCCGCGAGGACGGCTTCGTCGCAGCCCGGTTCGGCGACCGCGGTGATGCCCCAGCGGTTGCACTCGGCGATGGCTGCGCGCGTAGCGCGAACCAGGCGCTCACGCGACGGCTTGGGGACCTTATCGTAGATCAGATCGAGCGCGGCGTCGACGAAAATCCCGGTTGGCTTGCCGTTGCGTGTACGCAAGATGCGGCCGCCGGGTGGGTCAGCCGTCGATTCGTCGACTCCGGCGATCGCCATCGCTCGCGCGTTGGCGAGCAGCGCATGACCGTCGATGCGCTCGAGCGCGACCGGACGGGCGGGAATCGCGGCGCTCAGCGCTTCGTGCGACGGAAAGGTGTTCCCGCGCCAAAGGTTCTCATCCCATCCTCTGCCGAGGATCCATTCGTCGGACGAACGCTGCGCAAACGCCTCCGTTCGTTCGACGAGTTCCCCGTAGGATGCGGCCCGGTCCAGATCGACCTGGTGCAGCTTCAATCCGAGACTCGTAAGATGCAGATGCGCGTCGACGATTCCCGGAAGCACGGTGTGCGCGCCGGCATCGAGCACCTTGGTGTGCGGTCCGCGGAGCGCCAGCGCACCCGCTACCGAACCGACGTAGGTGAAGCGCTCCCCCCTAACGGCCAGAGCTTGCGCCGAAACCACATCGCCGGCGCCATGGATCGCATCTGCAACGACGATGAGGTCTGCGAACGCGGTCATAGCGGCCTCTTCGACAAGACCTTGGGCTGCCTTTCATGTTAGATTTAGGCGCTATACTCTATCTTTGAAACGATGAGAGTCCTGTCGTGATGCTTTTTGCCCTGGCAACGACGGCGCGAGCTCTCGCCGGGCCTCCGTTCCTCACCGACGATCCGGTTAGTGCAGCGCGACTTTAGGGAGAACGTAACGGTAGGAACCGAAATTCACCACGAGGGTCCGTAGTTCGCGGGCGATCGGTGGTCGACGCTCTACGATGCCGGCAGCTATATCTCGCTTACCAAGAACTTCCGCATTCTCTGGGGCATCGGTCACGCATCAGCGGCGACAACCAGTCCGTCGCATATTTGGCGCTCGGTAGGAACGGCGCTCTCGGTCGACGCGCGGCGCCGCTTGACGCGGTAGCACGCGGCACGGGCCGCCCGTTTTACGCTCGTTACTGCATGTAAGTCTTGGGCGGGTCGGCCATTTGCAGAATCGGACGGTTTATTTTGAACGCCGACAGATCGAGCGTCGCAACCGGCCAGTCGCTGAGAATGCGGCCGATAACGGAGGCAAACTTGAAGGCATGGCCGCCGCCGACGACGACGCTGACGTTTGGATATTCCGGGAGCGTATCGATGATAAAATCGCGGTCGGGTGTCATCGCGTAGAGGCAAGTCTTCAGGCGCGCGACGGGTCCGAGCGCGCTCGGCAAATATCGGTGGAGGAAACCCGTGACGCGCGCCGTTATCTCGGGGTCTTCCTCGAAACCGCGGCTGTCGGGATCGACCACCCTGCCGCCGGCGTCTTGCGTGATCTTGACCGAGTCGGGCTCGCCGAAGACCGGGAAGCCGTAGAACGAGGGATCGTCCATCCAAATCCAGATCGGCCATCTGCCGAATGCGAAACGCTGCAGATCCGGAGCTTTGAAGTATATGACCTGCTCCTTTGTCACCTCAAAGGGAATGCGCACTCCAAGATGCGCGAGCGCACGATCGGTCCACGGACCCGCGGCGATGACGAGTTTGCCGGCGCTATAGCGCTCGCCATCCGTTTCGACCTCGATTTCGCCGCCGCTAACACGGACGGCCGTTATCGCGGCGTTCTCGCGTAGCGTAGCACCGAGCGCCGATGCAATGCGTCGAAGTGCCGCCCCGGCTCGGTCGGCGGCGACGATGCCGCTGTCGGGTTGGAAGAGCCCGTGAACGTCGCCGCCGATGCGCCAAGCCGGCCAACGCTTGCGAATCTCGCTCGCATCGAGCCGCTCGAAGTAAACGTCACAGGCTCGCATTGACTCTGCATAGTTTGCGAGCGGGATTGCGCCGTCGCGTGGACCGATGTCGAGACCTCCGGTTTTGAAGACCACCTGCTCGCCGGCGTCTCGCTCCAGAGAATCCCACGCAGCGTAAGCTTCCTTCGCGAGCCGAACGTAGGCCGGCGAAAAGTACGAGAGGCGGATGATGCGCGACCAGTCGTGAGAACTGCCGCGGGCATGCCCGAACTCGAACTGCTCGAGGCCCAGCACGCGCGCGCCGCGCTTAGCCAGCCAGTAGACGGCGCCGCTGCCCAGTGCGCCGAGCCCGAGGACGATGACGTCGTAATCGCGGCTCACGAAAGGCCGCGCGAGGCGATGTAGCGGCGGATGTCGAGGCTCGAGTCCTCCATCGGCGCGTAGTAGCCGTATTGAAAGGCCCGCGATCGCATCCCGGCTTGAACGCTCTCGCAAATCTTCCAATCCTGTTTGTTCACGAGATCCCAAAACTCCACGACGTCGCTGGGGTCGAATTCGAGCTTGCTCGTTTCACTCCGGTGAAAGAGAAAGTCGCAGACGATCGTCGTCGCGGCCGGCCCACTCGGCCAGAGCGAGAAGGCTGCGACGTGGTCGGCCGCGAGGCTGAGCATGAAGTTCGGATAGATCAACTCGCCCTTGTGGCGCACTCGCTCATCGTCACTCAAGGTTGCGAACGGCGCGCGATCGCTCGTGCCGTTCGCGGTGAAAGTCCACGCGCCGCTGCGGTGCGGGATACCGCGATCCCAGTCGAGCTGCGCCCCTCCGTCCCGTTTGAAGGCCGGTACGATCCGGCAAAGCTCCGGATGAACCCCCGCGCAGTGATAGCACTCGTTGTAATTCTCGAGCATCACTTTCCAGTTCGCCTCGACATCGTAGCGAAGCGTTCGCGCAACCTTGAGTTCCGCGAGCGGATAGCGTGCGAGCCGCTCCGGAATCGGACCCAGCTGCGACGCGAGGCTGGCGCCGGCTGCCTCGGCCCGCTCCGGCGAAAGGTGAACGAACACGAAGCCCTGCCATTCATTCACGCCGACGCGATGCAGGCGCCGTGACTCGAGCGGGACGGCGTCCTCCGAGACAAACGGCGAGGCGATCAAACGGCCGTCGATCGCATACGTCCAAGAATGGTACGGACAGCGAATCGCGCGCACCGAGCCGTGGCCGCCCAGGAGCCTGCTTCCTCGGTGCCGGCAGAAGTTGAGATGCGCGTGGAAACCATCCTCACCGCGGATGAGGATCACGCTTTCGCCGGCGACGTCAAGCACGCGATAATCGCCGGCGCCGGCAAGCTGCTCGGCGCGGCCGGCGTAAAACCACTGATCCCAAAAGATCGCTTCTTGCTCGCGGGCATAGAAGCCGGTCTCCCAGTAGGCTTCCCGGGGAAGAGAGGGCTCAAGCGCGATATTTTCCGAAGGTTTCACTGCTAGGTTTACCAAAAGGCCAAACAAATTGATGGTTGCGAGCGGATTCCGTCAAACGGCATAGAACCCTTCGCCTCTTCGTTTCCCTCGACTCGCCTTTGCCAGACTCGCTGCGGACTGCGCTTCGCAGCCCCTTCGGAACGCTTCAGAATTGGAGAGAGAGTGTAATGCAGACTTTTGTAAGGCCGAATGTCGGCGGCGAAGCAAAAACACTGCCGGCTTCGTGGTATATCTCGCCTGAAGTCTTCGCACAGGAGCGCGAGCGCATCTTTTCACGGCAGTGGCTTTGCGTGGGGCGCGAAGAGGCAATCTCGCAGCCGGGTGATTTCTTCACGGTCGAGCGCGGCGGCGAGAATCTCATCGTTACGCGCGATAAGGACGGCGCCGTCCACGCATTCTTCAACGTCTGCCGTCACCGCGGCTCGCGTATCTGTGAGGCCGGCTCCGGACGTTTTCAAGGCTCGATTCAGTGCCCGTACCATGCCTGGACGTACGGACTCGACGGTGAGTTGAAGGTCGCGCGGAACATGGCCGAGGTTCCGGGATTCGATCGTGCCGAGTACCCGCTCAAGCGAGCCGGCGTCGCTCTGTGGGAAGGCTTCGTCTTTGTAAACCTAGCTGACAGGATTCCCTTCGAGGAGATCTTTGCTCCTTTGATCGAGCGTTTCTCGCGCTGGAACATCGGCGAGCTGCAAACGGCGCGAAGCCTGACCTACGAGCTCGCGTGCAACTGGAAACTCGTCTTTCTCAATTACTCGGAATGCTACCATTGCCCGCTCGTGCACCCGCAACTCGATAAGCTTTCACCCTCCGATAGCGGACGCAACGATCTTTCGGAGGGACCGTTTCTCGGCGGATACTCGGAGCTTCGTCAGCCGGGAACGGCGCTCACGCTGACCGGGCAGCGAAGCTCGCGACCACCGATCGGCAGTGTCGACGGCGTCGAACTCGACCGCGTCTACTACTACACGATCTTTCCGTCGCTGCTTTTGAGCTTGCACCCCGACTACGTCATGGTGCACTATCTAAAGCCGCACGCGCCCGATCGGACCGAAGTCGTCTGCGCCTTCCTCTTCGATCCGAAGACGATCGCGCAACCGAGCTTTGATCCCAGCGACGCGGTCGACTTCTGGGATCTGACCAATCGCCAGGATTGGCACGTCAACGAGCTGATGCAACTGGGGCTGAACTCGCGCGCGTTTTCACCCGGTCCATATTCGAACGCCGAAGGCTTGCTAAGCGCCTTCGACCGCTACTACCTAAGCCTAATGGAGGCGTAGGAAGACGCTGGGGCCGCTTCTCGCCGCCGCAGTAGCAATGCCGTCGCTGCAAGGGCTCGCATGGCGTAACATCGGACCGGCGGTTGCGGGCGGTCGCACCTCGGGTGTGGCCGGAACCGATGCCGATCCGATGCTTTATTACTTCGGTGGCGCGGACGGCGGCGTTTGGAAGACGACCAACGGCGGGTTGACTTGGCAGAGCGCATGGCCCGCAGAGGGAGCCGGCGCAATCGGTGCGATTGCAATCGATCCCCGCCATCCCAACACCGTTTGGGTCGGAACCGGCGAACCGAACCTGCGCAACGATATCTCGTACGGCGACGGCGTTTGGCTCACCCACGACGGTGGCTCGCACTGGCGCAACCTCGGATTGCGCGACACGTGGGCGATCGCGGAGATCGCGATCGATCCCCGAAACTCGCAGCGCGTCTGGGTGGCGGCCGTCGGCAATCCCTATCGCGACAGCACGGCGCGAGGCATCTACCGAACGGCCGACGGCGGCCGAACTTGGCGGCGCACGCTCTATCTGGGACCTTCGAGCGGCGCCTCGGACGTCGCAATCGACCGCGCTCATCCGAATGTCGTTTTTGCCGGAGTTTGGCAATTCAGACGCGTGCCGTGGAGTTTTTCAAGCGGAGGTCCGCTCGACGGCATCTTCAAGTCCGTGGATGGCGGCCTTTCGTGGCACGAGCTGCGCGGAAACGGCTTACCGCGCGGCAACATGGGGCGGATTGGCTTGGCCGTCGCGGGGAAGCGCGTCTACGCCGTGATTCAGTCGAAAGAGGGTGTAGCGTGGCGATCGGATGACGGGGGTGCGCATTGGCGGCTCATCACACGCGATACGCTCGTCAACCAGCGGCCGTTCTACATGAGCAGGCTCGCCGTCGATCCGTCGAATCCCGATCGCGTCTTCTTCTCTTCCGAAGACCTCATTGAGACCACCGACGGCGGAAAGACTTATCGCGACGTCACCAGCGCCGTCCATCAAGACCATCACGGCTTATGGATCTCGCATGACGGGCGGCGGATCATCGAAGCCAATGACGGCGGCGCGCCGATTTCAATCGACGGCGGCAAGATCTGGGACTGGCGATTCAACGTCGTGCTCGCGCAGATTTACCGGATCGGCTACGACGAACAGAACCCTTACCATGTTTGCGGAGGAATTCAAGACAATGACTCCTATTGCGGGCCTGCCGACTCGCTCAGTCCGCTAGGAATTCAGAACTCGGATTGGCGCGACGTCGGAAATGACGGCGACGGCTCTTGGGTTTGGCCGCAGCCCGACGACCCGTCGTCGATCTGGAACGTCGGCGTGAACGAGCTTAACGGACAGCTTGGAATCTTCGATCTGCGGTCACGCCAAAATTACGACATTACGCCGGACGATACCGATACCAACGGCCGCGGCCTCGCGGGCCTGCCGTTTCGCTCGAACTGGGAGGCGCCGATCGCGTTTAGCGGCCCTTCGACTCCGCTCGCCGGCGCTCGCTCCGCTGCGGACGATACGGTCGGATACTACGGAGCAAACGTGCTCTTTGCAACGCGGGATCGCGGACGCACCTGGACGATCGTTAGTCCCGATCTCACCCGCAACGACCCCGACAAGCAGCGCGTCGCGGGCGGCCCGATCAACACTGACGTCTCGGGCGCGGAGTTTTACGACACGATCTTCGACATCGCGCCGTCGCAACTCGAGCGCAAGCGCATTTGGGTCGGCACCGACGACGGATTGGTGCAGCTGACGACTGACGGCGGGGCGCATTGGCAAAACGTTACGCCGCCCGGCATCGCGCCGTGGGGAAGAGTCGATACCGTCGAAGCCTCGAGCGCCGACGTGCGGCGGGCGTACGTGGCGATCGATCGGCACGTGATGGGCGACCCGCGACCGTACGTTCTCGAGACCGACGACTCCGGCGCCAGCTGGCGCACGATCGTCAACGGCCTTCCAGACGATCAGTACGTACACGTAGTGCGCGAAGATCCGGCCAACCCGGATGTGCTCTATGCCGGACTAGAACAGGGGGTCTGGTTTACCCTCGACCGAGGCGCACATTGGCAGAGCCTGCGCTTGAACATGCCGGCGGTCGCAGTGCACGACATGCGGATTCAACCGCAACGCCACGACTTGATGGTCGCGACGCACGGGCGCGGCTTTTGGATTCTCGACGACGCCGGCGCGATTTCCGGCCTAAGCAAGGCGGTCGGCGCCGCGACAGCCGCGCTCTTTGCGCCGCAAACAGCGTATACGTGGTATCGCTGGTGGACGACCTACTACGGGACGCATCCGGACGAATGCTGCTTGGCCTCCGGAATGTACTCCGGTGAGAATCCGCTCACCGGTGCCGCGATCACATACTACCTCCCGTCGCGCGAGCAGACGCAGATCGAGCTCCTCGACGCGAACGGCCGGCGCGTCCGCTGCTTCGACGCGCCAGTCGACGCAGGCGTGGAGCGCACCGCCTGGGATCTGACCGAGACCGCGCCGGTGCCATGGCTGCATGCCCGGCGATGGAATCGCGGCGGCGATGGACCGACCGTCGTTCCAGGGCGTTACACTGTCCTGCTACAGGCAGGAGCGACGAAGATTGAAGAGCCGCTGGAGGTGCGTCCCGATCCGCGCGCGGCTTGGACGCAAGCGCAGTACGTCGCACGCTATCAGTTTGTGAAGGCCTTGGACGACGAGCTGAGCGCGATCGACGTCGCACTCAACCGGATGGACGCGTTGCCCTATCGCGACAACTCGGTCTATTCGATGTTCACCTCGGGGGTTGTGAACTCCGAAGACGATCTGCTTATGCCGGATCGTCTACGCGAGCGACTGACGATTCTGCAAGGTGCCGTCGCGCTCTCGCAAGGGCCGCCCCTGCGGCCGCACGTACGAGAGGCGGCCGCGATTCACGCGCAGTTTGAACATGCGATGACGGCCTATCGCGCCTTTCTCGCGTCGCACCATTTGCCGCCAGATAACCCGCAGGAGGTATGTCAATGACCCTTCGACAGCTCGCTACGCTCGTGCTCAGGGTGACAATGACGGCGGCACTGCTATCGCCGGCGGCGACGGCCGTTCCGACGAGAGCGGGGACGACCGGCGGCATCAGCGGTATCGTCACCGTTGCCGGGACGACCACCCCGATCGGCGGCGTCAAAGTCACCGTCACGAGTCCGTCGCAAGCGGCCAGCACGACGACCGACGATCGCGGGCACTTTGCGTTCGTCTCGCTGGCCCCAGACGAGTACACTATCTCGCTCGAGAAGAGCGGTTACGATGCGCTCTCTTACGCGGGCGTGGCGGTTCTCGCCGACGCGCAGCAAACGGTTACTCTAAGCATGCGGCTCACACTGCGGACGATTGCGAGCGTCACCTCACGCAGCGCGGCGAGCCTGGTCAAGCCGGGGACGACGGCCGACATTTATTCGATCAACGCGGCCCAGCAGGCGCGCACGGCTGTACTGGGAGGCGGCGGCGCACTCAACAGCGCGTACTCGGCGATTGCATCCGTGCCGGGCGCATACGTGCCGGCAAATCAAAACGGATACTTGCAGGCAGTTCACGTGCGCGGCGGCGATGCGTACGAGGTCGGCTACGAGTTCGACGGCATTCCCGTCAACCGCGCTTTCGATAACTATCCGTCGGGCTCGCTCTCGTCGCTGGGTCAGCTCGAACTCCAAGTCTACACCGGCGCGACGCCCGCAAATGCCGAGGCGCAGGGCCTTGCCGGCTTCGTCAATCAGGTGATCAAGACGGGAACCTTCCCCGCGTACGCAACGGCGAACTTGAGCCTTGGCTCGACCATCTTCTACCATAGCGCGAACTTCGAAGTCGGGGGCGCGACGCCCGACCGGAATTTCTCCTACTACCTCGGCATCGGCGGCTACAACCAAGATTACCGGTACGTCGACCAGTTCGGAGGCGCTTCGGACGCGTCGGAGTTCGGCACGCAGATCGCTCAGTGTCCAAGCCCGGGTTCGGGCGCGCTCGCGCATCTCTCCTCGTGCTTTACCAACGGCGCGCCGAACGTAGGCCTCAACGGTCAGCCTGGCTGGCTTCTCGGTCCGATCGGCTTCGGCTCGATCAACGCTGCAAACGTCGCCAATCGGACGACGGTCGTGAACCTTCACATCGGGATTCCCCACAAAACTAACGGCTTGCGCGACGACGTCCAGCTGCTTTACGACAACGACGAGATCTTTACGACGTTCCTGAGCTCGGTCAACGACGAGGGCTACAACAACTGGATTAATTCCGTCGGTGTGTACCCGCCGTACTATCTCGACACGTGGCAGTATAAAGGTCCGACCGGCACCTTCCTTCCCTCAAACTACGCCTCGCTGGTGACGCCGTACTTCTATCCGTCGTCGCCGCAGCATCCATTCGACGGGCCGATCAGCGACCCAAATAACCAGCGCGACCGAGGCTACAACGGCCAGGGCATCGTGAAGCTCCAATATCAGAAGAACTTTAGCTCCAACGCTTTTCTTCGGCTCTACGGGTACACGTACTATTCGGATTGGATCGAGAACGGACCGATGATGTCGCTCCAGCCGTACGCCTTCTACGATTCCGGCGACTACGAGATCAATAACCACACGCGCGGCGTGAGCCTCTCCTATACCGACCAGCTCAGCCCGCAGCACCTGCTGGAAGCCGAGGCGTCGTACACCACCTCGACCGGCGCGCGAACCTACAACGAGCAGATGTTTGCGTTCGGCTACTCTTATGGCAACGCGTTTGCGGTTCTCGTCAATCGCAACAACCCGTTTAGCGGCACCTGCTATAACTTGAACGGTGGAAGTCCGGTTGCTACGACCTGTTCGGACGGTCAGGCCAGCGGCGTCACTTACGGGTCGACGCCGACCTCTCTGCCGACCTTTCTCAAGCTCAGCAATCCGACCAAACACGACTCGATTGCCGGATTGACCTGCGGCAGCGGGCCATGCGCCTACTACGTCGTCGAGAACGGCGCGTACGGGTTGAACAACACGGTCACGCCGTACTTCACCGGATACTCAATCACCGACCAGTGGCGGCCGAGCGACAAACTCTTCTTCAACTTGGGCTTGCGCGTCGACAATTACAGCTACGTCGGCGCCAACACGCTAACCGGTCCCGCGCGAAACTTTTGGTTTGACGCGTTCAATCAAGATACGTGCTTCAACAAGCAGACGCTGACGCTAGTCGATCGCGGCGCGCTGATCGGCTCGTCCGGCTGGAGCACCAACTCGCAGAGCCCCTGCTCGGCCTTCGGCAAGCAATATGTAAACGCCAACCTGCAGAACGTACCGGGCGACTTCGATTACAACATTCCCCAGCCGCGCTTCGGCATGACCTATACCGTGAACCCGGACACGGTGCTGCGCGCTAGCTACGGCAGGTACAACGAACAGCCGAGCGCGGCTTACGAACAATACAACGGCTTAGAGCAGAACCTGCCGGACACGATGACACAATTTTACGCGCTCGGCTACACGACGCCGGGTCACGAAGTCGCCCCCTCGGTCTCGTACAACAGCGATCTTTCGATCGAGCACCACTTTCCCGGCACCGATATGTCCTTCAAGCTAAGCCCGTTTTTGCGCCAAACGCAGGCGCAGATCGAGAACTTCTACATCAACTACACGACCGGACTGGTCTCCGGAGTTAACGCGGGCTATCAAACGTCGAGGGGTTTCGAGCTTCAATTCGACAAAGGCGACTTCAGCCGAAACGGTTTTGCCGCTCAGCTGTCGTTCGCATATACATATGCGACCGTCAAGTACAGCCTACTGCCGAACGGAACGAGCATAATCTCCCCGATCAACTCGGGCATCGCGCAGTATAACGCGTACACGAAGGCCTGCGCGCCGGGCGGAAACGCGTTTGGCAAAAAGCAGTTCGGTGAATCGCTTTGTAGCTACACTACCAACGGAGTCTACGCGGCGCCGTGCTACACGTCTAGCGGTCAACCAGTCCTCTCGTGTAAAGCAGGCGACGTTGCCAATCCGTACTGGAAGTCGCCGGCCTTTTCGCTATTCGACCCTACCGCGTCGTACATACCATTCTCGATCTTTCCAGGCCCAGTCGGCTCGGGCGTCAACGCCTACGACTACCCGTACGTGGCGACGCTCTTGCTTAACTACAGGCACAACAAGTTTACGATCACTCCGTCGTTTCAGTACGTCGCGGGAAATCGCTACGGCGCGCCGCTGACGACGCCGGGTATCGATCCGGCGGCGGGGTGCGGCAAACCACTGGCGGGGTCGACGGTCGGCGATCCGCGCTATCCGTACGGCGCGGCCGGCGGCGGACCGTTCAACGCAAACTTTGCCGGCTGCGCGGCGACGCTCTCGATTCCCGATCCCTACACCGGGCAGTTCGATGGGATCGGCGCTTTCCGCGAGCCGGCGCAGCTCCTCGGTCACTTACAGATTTCGTATCAGTTTACGCCGCGCATCACCGCGTCCGTTACGCTAGCGAACTTGCTGCAGACGTGCTTCGGCGGCCAGCACACACCGTTCACCTATTTCTGGAGCTCCTCGACGTGCCTCTATACGAATCTCATCGGGGGGCCATCCTCGCCCCCCGTCGGCAACGCCTACAATCCAGGCGCGAACGTGCAGACTTTCCTGCGCTATCCGTACGAGCCGTATTTCGGAACCTACAACGATCAGACGAGCTCGCTGATGGAACCGTTTAACGCCTATTTCAGCCTGAGGTTAAGCATTTGAAGTACGATGCCATCGTGGTCGGAGGCGGTCACAACGGACTCGTAACGGCCTGTTACCTGGCGCGCGCGAAATGGCACGTGCTGGTGCTGGAGCGGCGTTACGTCGTCGGCGGCGCCTGTGTAACCGAAGAAGTCTTTCCGGGCTTCAAGGTCTCGACGGCTGCCTACGTCAACAGCCTCTTTCGTCCCGAAATCATCCGCGATCTGCGCCTTCACGATTACGGCTTTGAAGCGATCGAACGAAACCCGGCGTCGTTCTCGCCGTTCCTGGACGGGCGGTATCTGATGCTGGGACGAGGCATCGCGCCAGATGCCGAAGAGATCGCGAAGTTCAGCAAACGCGATGCACAGAACTATCCGCAGTACGAAGCGATGCTCGAACGAGTTGCCTCGGTGGTCGAGCCGACGCTCACGCGGATTCCGCTCAATCTCGTTCGCCCCAGCCTCGGGCAGCTACTCGAGGCCGGCAAAATGGGGCGCGCGATGCAGCGGCTCGGCCCGGGAATGGGGGAAGCCGTCGAGGTACTCACCGGCGCCGCGCGACCGATTCTCGACCGTTGGTTCGAGAGTGAGGAAGTCAAAGGCACGATCGCGACCGACGCAATCATCGGCGCCTTCATGGCCCCTTCGATGCCCGGAACGGCGTACGTTTTATTCCATCACGTGATGGGTGAAACCAACGGCAAACGCGGCGTCTGGAGCTACGTTCGCGGCGGCATGGGGGGTTTGACCCAAGCGTTGGCGGCCGCGGCGAAGGACCTCGGCGTCGATATTCGCACCAACGCCGAGGTCGCACGAATCACTACCCGCGCCGGGCGCGTGACGGGCGTCGCTCTGACCAGCGGCGAGGAGTTTGCGGCCAAGCGCGTCGCGAGCGGCGTAGACTGTCACGTCACGTTCGAGCAGCTCGTCGAGGGCACCGACTTGCCGCAGGAGTTTCGCGATGCAATCGGTCGGATCTCGTACAGCAGCGCTTCGGTCAAGGTCAACGTTGCCCTCGAACGGCTGCCGAACTTTACCGCGCTGCCCGGACACGAGCCGGGACCGCAACATTTCGGCACCGTCCACCTCTGCCCCGATCAGGATTTCATCGAGCGTGCGTACGACGATGCCAAATACGGGTCGTTCTCGCGCGAGCCGGTGGTCGAGTGCACCATGCCCTCGTCGCTCGACTCAACGATCGTGCCGCCGGGAAAGCACCTGATGTCGATGTTCACGCAGTATGCGCCGTACACTTTGAAGAGCGGACCCTGGACCGACGCGCTGCGCAACGAGTATGCCGATCGTTGCTTCGACATCGTCGAACGCTACGCGCCCGGCTTCAAGGACTCGGTCATCGATCGGCAGATCCTCACGCCCGTCGATCTGGAAGAGAAGTTCGGTTTGACGGGAGGCAGCATCTTTCAAGGCGCGATGCCGCTGCACCAGCTCTTTGCGTTTCGCCCCGTACCCGGTTATGCCGGGTACAAGACGCCGATTCGGGGGCTCTACTTGTGCGGCGCAGCCGCGCACCCCGGGGGCGGCGTTATGGGCGCGGCCGGCTGGAACGCGGCCCGCGTGATGCTCTCGGCCGGCTAACGCGAAGGTTCGCGCTCAGCCGATAACTGCCGGCGCACCGTCGAAGGCTCGGCGCAACGCGTTGATGTCGAGCTTCTTCATCGCAAGCATGGCTTGCATGGCGCGCTGCGCTTTCTCGCGGTCTGGATTGCCGAGCAAGTCAGCGAGGCCCTGGGGCACGATGTTCCAACTGAAACCGTACCTGTCTTTGAGCCATCCGCACTGAAGAATTTCGCCGCCTTCGCGCAGCGCGTCCCAGAGGCGATCGACCTCCGCCTGCGTTTCGCAAGTGATGAAGAGCGCGATCGATCCACGCGCGATCCCCTCCGCGCCATCGGCTTCGCCATCGCTACGGCCGCCGTTGAGTGCCATGAAGTCCTGCCCCTGGAGCGTGAACTCGACCATCATCGCCGAGCCCTGCTCGCCTGTTCCAGCATCTTCGTAACGGCTAACGTTATCGATCTTCGAATCTTTGAATATGGAGACGTAAAACTCGGCGGCCTCTTCGGCCAAACCCTCAAACCACAGCAACGGCGTAATCTTCTGCATGGCGGAGTGCTTTGCTGCGCGCGTCTGCGCCTCCGCCCGTAGCGGCAAGGGGTGGCTACCGCGCGCCAGGTCGCCCCTGTCCAAAAGTACGCTGGTCGTCGGCATCCAGAATATCGAGAACCCTTGAAAGCTCGGGCCGCTCCGCCATCACGGGATGGCGCTGGCGGACGAGAACCTGATTCTCGGACGACATACGTTCGACTACGAACGTTTCCAGTTTCGCGTTCAGGGCCGGCGCAGTCGCAGGATCGATCCGTGCAGCGAGCCATTCCACCACCGCAGCCTCATCCGCGGCCTCACCAACGGCGCGACGGAACTCGTCCATGTTCAATCCCAGCCGTCTCACGACGTATGCGCTAAAGCCGGTATCGTGGTTGAGGTAACGCCCGATATTGCCGCCCGGGAGCTCCGCGCGCAGCTTGTCAACGGTGCGCGGCAAGAAGTAGAAGCCCAACATCGTCTCGCGGGTCGAGCGCGGCGGGTGCGCTCGCAGGTCGAGCGGCCTCATCCTACCGCTTCGCAGAATGCTGCGAGATCGATATTGCCGCCCGAGACGAGCGCAACGATCGGACCGTCGCCGGCTTTTCCGCTCAACGCCGCAGCGACCGGTAATGCGCCGGCTCCCTCGGCAATCACGCGCGACCGTTCGGCGAGCACGCGCATCGCGTGCCGCGTTTCGTCGAGCGTGATGACGATCGCACCATCGACGAGGCCCCGCATCCGTTCCCACATGCGCGGGAAGACACTCTTACCGCCTGCACCATCGACGAATGACGGCTGCCACTCCTCGAAGACCGATGCCTTCCCGAGTTGGAGCGAGCGAGCGTAGGGCGCAGCGGTTTCGGGCTCGGCCGCGAAAATCCGAGCCTTCGAC
Source organism: Candidatus Cybelea sp. (assembly GCA_049578945.1). Taxonomy (GTDB): domain Bacteria; phylum Vulcanimicrobiota; class Vulcanimicrobiia; order Vulcanimicrobiales; family Vulcanimicrobiaceae; genus Cybelea. Next base: position 39,668 of record JBAUMX010000118.1, read on the forward strand.
CTTTTTGCGCGCACCGCCGAAGCTATCCCAGTGATCAATCCGCCGCCTCCGATCGCGGTAACGATGGCGGCGACGTCCGGCAGATCTTCTACGATCTCGAGGCCAGCCGTCGCGTTACCTGCGATGAAATGATCGTCGTCGAACGGATGGACGAACGTCCCCTCGACGCCGGGATAGGCTCGCCGCTCCAACGCTTCCCAACACGCATCGTACGAAGCTTTGACGATCGTCGCGCCGAGCGCGCGCATGCGCGCGATCTTCGTTTCCGGGGCGGTTTCGATCGCAAGCACGGTGCACGGCACACCCGCTTTGCGTGCGGCATACGCAACGCCTTGACCGGCGTTGCCGGCGCTGATCGTCCACACGCCGAGGGCTCGCTTCTGTGGATCGAGCATCGCGACGGCATTGGCGGCTCCGCGCAGTTTGAACGAGTTAATCGGCTGAAGGCTTTCCAGTTTTAGAAAGATCCGGGGGCCGTCCGTTCCTTGCAACTCGAGAAGCGGGGTGCGTACGACGGTACCGGCGATGCGCGTTCTGGCGGCTTCGATCGCCTCGATCGAAATCGGCTGCACGGCGTTAAGCGAAGTGTCCATAGCGCGACCTACGCGTTCGGCTCTCGAGAGGCCTCCGTGCTCGTAAACGGCCGGTATGAGCGTCGCTCCGGTTAGCATGACACGGGATTTTCGACGCGAAAAGTGGGTGTTTATGGAAGTTCTTTCTAAGCCGCCGGAGCTAATTCTCACCAACGCCGACGTCGTCACCATTGACGATGCCAGGCCGACCGCGCAAGCCGTTGCAATAGCCGCCGGTCGAATTCTCGCTGTGGGAAGCGCGGCCGAGATCGAAGCCCTCAAGGGCGAAGCGACGCGCGTCGTTGACCTTGGCGGCAAGACGCTGCTCCCGGGATTCGTTGACGGGCATAGCCACTTTTTTCAAGTTGCGCTCGTCTCGGGCTCGGCGAACGTCAGCGCCCCGCCGGTCGGCGGCGTGAGCTCGATTGCCGAGATGGTCGCGACGTTAAAGGATTTCGCAGCCACGAATCAGTTGCAGCCGGGGCAATGGCTGTTGGGGTTCGGTTATGACGGTTCGGCTTTAAGTGACGGGCGCGAAGCGACGCGCGATGACCTGGATGTCGCGTTTCCCGACACGCCGGTCTTGCTGGTTCACGTCTCGGCTCATGGCTGTTTGCTCAACTCAGCCGCGCTCAAGCTCGTCGGCATCGATGCGACGACGCCGACGCCGGCCGGCGGCGTGATCGCGCGCAGACCGGAAACCAACGAGCCGACCGGCTTATTGATGGAAACGGCGTGGCTTCACGTGCTCGGCTTCGTACCGAAGCCAACCCCGCAAGAAGCACTACAGAGCATTGCGAGCGCGCAGGCATCGTACGCCGCGAACGGCTACACGACGGCTCAGGATGCACCGGCGGTTGCGCCGATCATGGCGCTGTACGAAAAAGCTGCGCAAGAGGGATCGCTCTCGATCGATCTGGTTGCCTACGCCGATGTCGATGGACTGCGGGACCGCATCGGTCGTGGTCTGACTTTTCCGACGTCATACTCCGGCCATCTGCGCATCGGCGGGGTAAAGCTCATTCTCGACGGTTCTCCACAGGGAAAGACCGCCTACTTTACGCAGCCGTATCTGACCGATGGACCCAACGGCGAGAAAAACTACTGCGGCGCACCGGTAATTGCCGCCGACGAAGTAAACGAAGCGGTGGCCTTTGCCTACGCACACGGCGCGCAGGTGCTGGCGCATTGCAACGGCGATGCCGCCATCGACGTCATGCTCGAGGCACATCGCGCGGCCGGAGCTCCATTCGGACGGCGCACGACGATCATCCATTCGCAGTTCGTGCGCCCCGACCAGCTCGGGCGGTATGCCGATTACGGTTTTGTGGCGTCATTCTTCACCAACCACGCGTACTTCTGGGGTGACGTTCACGTCAAGAATCTCGGCCAAGAACGTGCATTTTTCTTGAGCCCGATGAAGACGGCCCGCGGTCTGGGCATCCGGACGTCGAATCACAGCGACTTTTTTGTAACGCCCCTCGACCCGCTCTTCATCGCATGGACGGCCGTAAACCGGCTGTCGCGATCGGGACAGGTCATCGGACCGCAGGAGCGCATCTCAGCGCGCGACGCGTTCAAGGCGCTGACCATCGACGCCGCATATCAATACGGCGAGGAAGACCGCAAAGGGTCGATCGCGCCCGGGAAGCTCGCCGATCTCGTCGTCCTCGACCGCAATCCGCTTGAGGTCGATTCCTCTAAAATAAAAGACGTGCGCGTGGTGCAGACGATCAAAGAAGGCAGGTCGATCTACCACGCGGTCGGGACGGCGGCGTGAGCGTTGCACGGGGAGTTTGAGCTTTCACCGTTCTTCGATTTAGGCGCCACCTTCGTGTGGGCGGTCTCCGGCGCGGGGCTGGGCGTGCGTTACGGTTACGACTACACCGGGATCTTCGTGATGGCCTTGGTTTCCGCGGCCGGCGGTGGTCTGCTGCGCGACGGCATCTTCTTGCAGCACGTCCCAGTCCTGATTCAAAGTCCAAACTACATCGTCGTAATTCTGTGCGGTGCGGTCGTGGGAACCGTTGGAAGCCTTGTGGCCGGTGCGCGTAAGCCGTCACGCGGTTATCGCACCGTGCTCGACTCCATCGATGCGCTCGGGTTGGGCGCTTATGCGTGCGTCGGGGCGCAGATGACGCTGCAAATAGGGCTTTCGATTCCTGCGGCGATTTTCGTCGGCGTCGTTAACGCCGTCGGTGGTGGCTTGCTGCGCGACATCCTGGTCAATCGCGTTTGGATGCTGCCCGGACAGATTTTGACGCTCGCTGCGCTGGCCGGCGTCTCGCTCTTCGTCCTGCTGGTGAAGGAGACCGGTCTGAACGCAAGCGAAGCGGCTTGGTCAGCGATTACGCTCACGTTCGTCATCCGGATGTTGGCAATTCGTTTCGACTGGCGAACGAAAGCCTTAGTAGAAAGCGAGGACGCAAACCGATGAATAAGGGATTGAGATTTAGCGTCGCTGTGTTGCTGCTTTCGGGATGCAGCGCCCCTCCCTTCGACTCCGCTCAGGGCAGCCTAAGGCAGGATGGCGCACTACTGCGCAGCGCCCCGCCGGCGGGCTCGCAGGTGCGCGCCACCAACGTCGCGCGCTTCCACTACACGGGAGCGCAGCAAACCTTCACGGTACCCAGCGGCGTGACGCAGATCACGGTCACTGCCGACGGGGCCAGCGGCGCGGGAAGCACTTTTCGCCACATGAAGGGCGGCAAGGGCGGGCTCGTCAAGGCGACGATACCCGTCGCTTCGGGTGAGACTCTGGCGATCTTCGTCGGCGGAGATGGCGGAAAGAGCAGCGCGAGCGGCGGGCCCGGTGGCTTCAATGGCGGTGGCAATGGCGGGGTCACCGGCAGCGGGAATGGCGGCGGCGGCGGTGGCGGCGGCTACTACGGCGGGGGTGGCGGCAGCGCTGGATCTTTGGGCACGAGTGGTACCGGCGGTGGTGGTGGTGGCGGCGGCGCTTCGTCGTATATCGAAACGAGCGCGACCAACGTAGTGAATCGTCGTGGCGCGGCGCCCCGCGGAAATGGCGAGATCGTTATAACCTGGTAGAATAAGGGGAATCGCTCAGTCCATATTTTTCGCGTTGGCGCTCGGAACGACGCTTGGATTATGTTCGGCAAATGCGCCGAGCGGGTTGGGTACCAGCCAGACCTGGAGATCCCAAAGCGCAGGGAACGTAAAGACGAATCCAACGTCGGACGCGCTTTGCGGCGCCGGGATTTTAAGCACCTTCCAACGCGGGAGCTGGCCGACTTTTACGATGTCGGCCGCAGTCGGATTGTTTACCGATCCTCCAACCTTCGCCATCGTCTTATCACCCACGCCGCCGTACTCCAGCCCGGTCGGCGTCTTGATGGCGAAGTGCACGTGGGCGGGCGAAAAGTCGATCCAGCGCGCCGGCGCGATGCCCCAGACGTTCGGGCGCGCTGGCGAGCTGCTCTGCAGCACTGAGAAATCGGCGCCGATCAGACGACCGTTGACGTCATACCATAACTGGCTCGGACGACTCACGTCGCTCTGCCAGTCGTTCGTGTTCACCCAGCTGATTGCGCCGGTTTGATCTTCGTCGGTGTATCGGAAATAGCCGGCCGCAGCAGCCTGTGCCGTCGTCCCGAAGCGTTTCTGCAGATCGGCACTGACCTTGCTCACGAACTGCGTTTCCGCGGCGCTTTGGGGCGGCGCCGCCGTCGGCGCC
>JBAUMX010000119.1:0-7220 GCA_049578945.1 Candidatus Cybelea sp.
GTAACAATGCACCCGGCGCCGTGGGAACCGCCTACCCAGGTGCAGCAGCGCTTGAAACGGCTAGCGCGCCGGCGCGTAGCGCTCGATGAAATGCGGGTTCAGGAGTCAAATCGACTCGGCGCACCCGGCTCGGGCGACGTGCGCTCGTCGATCGAAGCTACCCTGTCTTTTCTTGGCCGCCAGATCGATGAGATCGACTCACAAATCCGCGCGCTCATAGACGATGACCCGACCCTACGAGGCAAGCGTGAACTATTGACCTCGATCCCGGGCATTGGAGAGCGGCTTGCCGTCACGATTCTCGGTGAACTTCCGAACCTCAGCGAGTTCCGGAGCGCCAAGGCGGTGGCCGCGTTCACTGGCCTTTGTCCGCGTGAGTTTCGTTCGGGAAAGTCGGTATCGGCTTCGTGGCTGTCAAAGGCTGGCAACGTTCATCTGCGGCGCATGCTTTATATGCCGGCCGTCGCAGCGATCCGCTGCAATCCTATCCTCAAGGATTTCGCTAATCGGCTGCGTTCTTCGGGCAAGCGCGGCAAACAAATCGTGGCAGCCGTCATGCGTCGCCTCTTGGTTTTGGCTTACGGCGTCCTTAAGTCCGAGCGCCCGTTTGACCCGAGCATCGGGTGTGAGCGACGTCACGGACATCCCAAGCAGCCATCTCGCCGGCACTTAACCGTTGACATCGCACACAGAATCTAACATTTTCTAACGGAGCGGTCGGGAACGGCCGGAAACGGACGGGATCAGTCGAGAGCCGCGAGCCGAAAAAGCCTCACAAAATAACACGATTCGGGATCGGCCGGGACCGCTGGTTGCGAGTTCGAATCCCGCTGGCGCTAAATAAAAAGTGTTTACTGCGTAAGGATTTCCGGCGCAAGGCCAGGTGTGGGAAAGCCGGTTTGTCACGTTCTTGTCACATCGGCTTTCATTATAACAAGGCCACATAACTAGGCCACGAGCCGCTGGAAGGCGGCCGCCGCCGCGGCGTCTCGCTCCTGATAGACTGTGAGGTACCGGTCGACCGTGATGCTGATGCAGCTTTGACCCAGGCAGTTGCTGATCACTTCGATCGGCACGCCGGCCTTTGCCAACAGCGATGCATTGTCCCGCGGCAAAATGGTCACGGCCTAATCGACTTGCGGGATACGGCCGCGCGAGCGCGCCACACGGACTCGATGCCGCTTCTGCTCGTGACGGGTGCTCGAAGGTCGCTCTTAACTTTCGGGCTCGGGTCAGCGGAGCCTAGCTATGCTCGTCTCGAGAACGCCGCTATAACGTAGATTTCGCCCGCAGACGCTCGGCGCCGGCACTATGGTTTCAATACGAAGACCGACCCCGCGCGGCGTGCGCCCCCCTTAGACGGGTGCCATACAGCGTGCCCTTCACGTCGATTAAGCTCGCCTCAGGGTCTCAACCATCGTAGGGGTGGCCGAAGCTGTGCAATACATGCTCCGCGCCAGACGTCGTCATGCTGAACATCGTTCCGCCCGAATGAGGTACCGTATGCGCCGCCCTCAAACGTGATGCCGTAGAGCGTGCCGTTCACGTCGATTAAGCTTGCCGCGGGGACTTCACCGTCGCCGGGGTAGCGGAAGCTGTACAACATCTGCAGTGCCGTAGAGGGTACCTTTCACGTCGATCAAACTCGACGCGGGGTACGCTCCGTCCGGGTCGTTGCCAAAACTGTGCAGCACGTGCTCAGAGCCGCTTGTGCTGATGCTTCCCCTGAGCAAACCCGCAGTTGCACGTAGAACGTCATGCGCCTTGCGGAGGGGTGACTCATGACCGAATACCACCGCGTTGGGATGAGAACAGCTGGGGGTGCTTTTGGCCAGGACTAATAATGCCAACGTGCGATGGACGCCGGCCGAAACGATCATTGCCTACTGATCTTTCGATTGAAGTAGACTCCGGCATTCCTTGTCTCCCACAACAATGGCGCGCTCTACGGCACCACGTACGACGGCGGGGAATAGAAACGGTGCCGTTCTCGAGTTATTGCCTTCCGGATCGGGTTACACGTAGCGCCTTCTCTGGAGTTTTCTCAATGGACAAGACAGCAGGCTCCCGGAGGACGGCCTGGTGACCGACAAGAAGAGGGCGCTCCACGGCGCTACCATGAAGGCGCAACCGTTCCGCCTGCGGGGCGCTGTTCAAGGTGCTTCCATATTTTGAGGAGAGGCGGCGTCTCCATCAAAGTGCCGTTGGAGCCGCTCCACCCACCGAGCCACGGGTCGGTCGGGGTGCAAGCGAGAAGCACCCCTGGACGATGGTCAAGCGCGTGGCGACGCCGGGCGCTTCAGCCGCTGTAAGCACGGCGGTCGATGAGGCGCCGACGTTTGAGATCTGTCTTTTGGGTCAACCGCGGTTTTCGGTTTCGGGTAAGCCGCATCGATTTAGCGCGCCGCCGCGGACGTTGCCACTGCTCGCATACTTATTGCTTCACCGCGGCGCACATCTCACTCGCGAAAACATCGCCTTCGCACTGTGGCCCAACGACTCCGAAGACGAGGCGCGAGCTAACCTGCGCCGCCACCTCCATCACCTTAAGGAAGCGTTGCCACATGCCGGCTCACCATGGTTCGTGGCCGAGGCTGAGACCGTCGGTTGGCAGACGCAGTCCGGCGCATGGCTCGACGTCGACATCTTCGAGCGCCTCATCGAAGCCCAGGAACTGGATGAAGCCGTCGCGCTATACGCGGGCGATCTGCTGGCTTCTGTCTACGACGATTGGATTATCGCCGAGCGCGAGCGCCTGCGTTCGGTATTCTTAGCGGCACTCGAGAAGCTGTTGCGGCGAGCCCGAAGCCGGCGTAAGTTCGCGGCCGCGGCCGACTGCGCGCGGCGGATTTTGGAAAACGATCCGTGGCGCGAAGACATCCTGCGCCAACTCATGTCGATCCAATATGAGAGTGGCGACCGCACCGGCGCTCTGCACAAGTTCGAGGGATTTGCGCAGCTCTTGAAGCGCGAACTGGGTGCCGAGCCGATGGTCGAAACGATCGCGCTACGCGATATCGTGCTTCGCGGCGGCGCGCTGCCCGAACACCCGGACATGGTCGTCTCCGAACCTGCGGACGTGGCGAATCGGGCGCCTCTACTTCCCTTCGTCGGGCGCGCTCGCGAACTCGAGCGCTTGCACGATGCGTGGACGCGCGCAGCGCGCGGTCACGGATCGATAGTTCTAATCGGGGGAGAAGCCGGAATCGGGAAAAGTAGACTGGCCGCAGAGCTGGCGCTGCTGGCTGCCGCAGAAGGCGGTAGGGTCTTTCGCGGGTTGACGTCTCCCGACGATCCCGCACCGTACCAGGCGATCAGCGAGGTCCTCCGCGACGCCGGGCCGCTGTTCGCTTCACTCGACATCCGTTCGATTTGGTTGTCGGTAACGAGCCTACTCGTTCCCGAAGTTGCGACACGCTACAACCTGGCGCCGCCACCGCCGCTCGATCCGGAACGCGAGCAACAGCGCCTCTTCGAAGCGCTGTCTCAAACGTTCGAGGCCCTCGCGAAGCAGCGTCCCCTGCTGGTCGTGCTCGAAGACCTCCACTGGGCCGGTGCGTCGTCGCTTGCTGCCGTCGAGTACTTCGCGCGGCGAGCAGCCTCGCAATCGGTTCTGGTCGTAGCGACGTATCGGAGCGAGGCGGTCGCCGCCGGCGACCTCTTTGCCGCATTGCGTCGTCGATTCGCCAGTGAGAGCCTCGCCGGCCACATGGCGCTTTCCGGACTATCGCTCGAAGAAGTCGGTGAGCTCGTGCAGTTCGTACCGGGACTGCCGGAAGATCGGTTGACGCTCGCTCGTGACATTGCCCAGACCAGCGGCGGCAATCCGCTCTTCGCCGGTGAGCTGATCCGCAATCGGATCGAGGCGCCGTTGTCCTCCGAAATTCCTCCAGGGATCTCGGCGGGCATTTCGGCGCGGGTCGAGCGCCTCTCGGCGTCAACGAAGCTCCTAGTCGAGATCGCTAGCGTCGTCGGTCCGAGTTTCGACCTCGAGTATGTTCGCGAGGTTTCGGGATACGACGAGAACGCCGTGCTTGACGGCCTCTCCGAGTTGCTCGATCGCCGCATGATCCGCGAGGCGGCCGTCGGCCAGTTCGAATTCGGTTTCACGCATCACCTCGTGCAACAAACGATCTACGACGGCATCGAGGACCGCAAGCGAACATGGTGGCACCGTCGCGTCGCCGGCGTGCTCGAACAGCTTTCCGGGCCCGCGTTTGAGGTTCAACTCGGCGCGGTCGCGCGACACTGGGAGCTCGCGGGTGACACAAGCCGCGCGGCGCAGCGCTATCTTCAAGCCGCCCAGCGAGCCTTCTCGCTCTACGCATACGACGAAGCACTCGCCGGCGCAACCCACGCGCTGGACCTCGGCTCGAAAAGTAGCGAACTGCGCTTCGAGTTGCTGCTTCTCCGCGAGGAAATCAATCGCTACCGCGGCGATCGCTCGACGCAAGAGCATGACCTGCTTGAGCTACGGCAATCCAGCCTCTTCAGCGCGGATGCGGAGGCTCGCTGCCGCGTCCTGGAGCGCGTCGCGAGGCTCCGGAATGACCTCGGTGGTCGCTCCGCCGAACTCGAAGCGATCGAAGCCCTGTCCGAGCAGGCGATGCCACTCGCAGATCCTCGGTGGAAGGCCGTGGCCCTGGCAGCGAAAGCAAAGTATCATAGGAAACTCGGGCAATGGAGCATGCTGCGCTCGACAACAGCTTCTGCGGCTGAGATCTACGAACGGCTTGGAGATGCCTCCGGGCGGGTGGCCGTCGCAACGATGGCAGCTGCTGCAGCCGCATTTATGGCCGACTTTGACGACGCAGACCGCCAGCTCGCGAGCGCTCTTGACGTCGCGCGGGCAAGCGGGGATTTTGCGCTGCTTGCAAAGGCGACAATGGAGGCGGCTATTGTTGCGAATATGCGTCAGGATAACTCAGCGCTACAAGCCTATGCGATCCAGGCGTTGGAGCTCTATCGTTTCATCGGCGACCGCAGTGGCGAGGCATCGTCGCACGCGGGTCTGTGTGTCGCTGCCAAAACACTTTGGCAAGTCGAGGACGCGCGGCGGCACTATAAGCGCGCTTGCGACTTGTATGAGGCATTAGGTCTGCCGTTCGAGCTGGGCCACGCGCTCTTCGACGGTGGAGATTTCGAGAGAGAAGTAGGGTGTTTCGATGAAGCCAGGACGCTCATCGAACGAGGCGCTGTTCTCCTGAACGGGGTGGGCGCGACGCACCTCGTCGACTTCTGTTTCTTAACCCTCGCGGAAATCGCCTGGGAATGCGAGGACGCTCCCCTTGTGCTGCGGATTGCTTCGGAGAGGTTGGCGAAGCGATTCGAGCCTCGCAACGAGGTTAGATGGCTATGGATTACGTCGTGCGCCCGCCTGGAACTCGGTGACTTCGACGAACCGATCGAGCAATTGAAAAACTCGCTGCCGAAACTGCGGCGGTATAAATTTTTTGACGATGTATATGACGTTCTGATAGAACTAGGCCGCGCTTATCTGGCGAAGGGTAGATGCGATGATGCCAGGCGCTGCGTCGACGAGCTCTTCCAAGAGATGACGACGCGGGGGGAGGCGTTTTCGAAAGTGCATCGGCCGAGGGTTCTTTGGTTAGCGGGTCGCGTCTACGCGACGACTCACCAAGACAAGCGCGCGGGGGAAATGTATCGGGACGCTAAAAATGCGCTTGAGGAATTGCGAGCGGCGATCCCAGACGAAGAAACTCGTGTCCGCTTTTCGGCAATTCCGCTCCATCGAGAGATAGCTGCATCCCATTAGCGAGGCGATCCGATCGTCGCAGCCTGGCGGTGCTCACCTCGTCACCGGATCGAAGTGTGCGAACCAAAGAGTCGCTTCTTCCCCGAAAACCTATTCTTGCACTTTGAATACCGTTCCGTGGCCTGGATTGCCGCCGTAGATTGTCGTCCCGTACAACCATCCGCTGCCCTCGGAGATCAGCCCGCCGTTAGGGCCTTGACCATCGTGGTGATCTCGGAATTGGCAAAGCAATTTTTCGCTGTACTTCTTGCCGGTAGGCGTCAGCTTGAAAACGGTCCCTTGCCCCCATAGTCCGCCGAAAGGCGTCGCGCCATACAGCGAACCGGTGCCATCGGCGATGACACCGTCAGGAGATTGCCCGTCCTGCTGGCCTTTGATGTGGTCGAAACTGTAGATGATCTTCTCCTCGAAACTTGATCCTGCCGGCGTTAACTTGAAAACGGTTCCCGAACCGCTGCGGCCGCCACTCGAGGTTGTGCCGTAGAACCCGCCATGCTTGTCTGCCAGCAGAGCGCCAGACGGCTGCCGGCCATCGCCAGTGTAATAGCCTTGGAACTGATAGAGCAAGCTTTCTGTGTAGCCGCCACTCGAAGGCGTTAATTTGAAGATGGTTCCACAACCCATGAGCGCGCCGTAGCCGCCGCGACAAGAACCGTTACCGCCGTCCTCCGTCACGCCATAGAGCGTGCCGTTCTTAGCAACGATCGGGGCTCCACTGGGATTGCCGCCGTCGCCGTGTGCGTAGCCTTGGAACTCGTAAACGACACTCTCGCCGTAGCCCTCGCCCGCGGGCGTCAGCTTATAGACTACTCCGCACGAGTACGCGGCAAAAACGTCGCAGTTCTTGCTGTTAATCCCGCCCTCCCGGGTCGTGCCATAAAGCGCACCGTGCGCGTCGGCGACTAAGGCACTCTGAGGGTCAGCGCCGCCCGCACCACCTGGGAAACTGTAAAGCACGCTCTCGGTGTAGCCGCCCCCGGCCGGCGTCAGCTTGAACACCGCACCAGCGCCGGCCGTTCCACCGCCGGCCGTGCCGAAAAGCGCACCGCTTTGATCCTCTATGAGGCTTGCGCCAGGGTCCGCAGCATCGTTCCCGCCTTGGAAGCTGTAGATGACGCTTTCCGAATAACCGGTGCCGGCAGGAGTCAGTTTGAAAACGGTTCCGAGGTTGGCGCTGCCGCCATTTGGGGTCGTGCCGTAAAGCGAGCCGCTTTGATTTTCGAGGAGGCCTGCGCCGGGGAACGCGCCGTCGCTGACGCCGTTAAAGGCATAGAGAATCTGATCCCTTTTGCCGCCAAGCAGCTGTGGCCGCGCAACCGGCGACGGCGAGGCCGCTACCGGCTGTGACCCGCGCGGAAGCGACGGTGGGCCGCTAACCGCGGAGCAAGCTGCAAGGAATGCGCAAACCGTTAACGCGTAGATCCGCATGCAATGACCTCCCATC
>JBAUMX010000120.1:0-9201 GCA_049578945.1 Candidatus Cybelea sp.
GCCTTCTTCGGCTCCCAGGGATCAAGCGGCGGTGGCGGCGGCGGCGGCTCCTCTTATGTTGAGAGCAACGCATCGAACGTCCATCTATCGCGGGGCTCGAAAGAAGCGGCCGGAAACGGTCTCGTCGTGATTAGTTGGTAGCATGAACGTCGCCGCGCGCGATTCGCATGCGGCAGCGGTTTATTGCGAAAATAAGCGCCGAAGATTTTCCACGCCGTTCGTCCGAGAAATCAGTCGCGCGAGATAACGATTCGCGGCGAGGGGGTGGCGAGTCGCACGCCGCGCACGCGCGCGCGTTGGGGGTGGGTGTATACCGCGCGATAGTCATGCGAGGAGAGGATCTACGACGGAGGGGTGGTCGATTGCGCGCTCCATGCGCGCCCGTTGCATGATGACCCTCGTGCGCACCCGCGCGTAACGCGGGTCAGATATCGCGAGTCGCAGGGATTCGACACGCCGCAGAAGGGTTGTGCATTGTGCTGCGGTCTAAGATCGCTAGCAACGCCAGCGGTGCTCGCTGACCGTTCTTAGTGCCCTTAGGGTTCTGAAGCTGTCGCGCCGAAGGTCTTAGCTCTCTCGTCCGTTCTGCTACCGGAGGCATCGCACATGAAAAACCTCGCGCTCTATAGCCTTAGCATTAGCGCCACAGCTGTATTGCTCGCGGGGTGCGGCGGATCGCAGCCGCCGATTGCCGCGCCGGGCGCGATGGTGCAAACCCGAATAGGCGCGCAAGCCCAAGACAACTATGATGCCACGGGGCCGCTCTTATACGTAACAAGTTTCCTCAATTGGAACGTCACCGTGTATCGTGCAAGCGCCAAAGATCCCACACCGATTGCGACGATCTCGCAGGACCTAAATGCACCGGCTGGCGATTGCATAGATAGTCATGGGACGCTCTACGTGACGAATGAGCCAATCAGCGGACCGGGCTGGGTTTCGGAGTATTCCCTTGGCGCGACCAAGCCGTCGAGGATCATTAGCAAGGGCATAGATACACCAGCATATTGTGCGATTGACAACAACAGTAACCTTTGGGTCACAAACATCGGCGGCAGCAACGTCGCAGAATATCTTTATGGCTCGAAAAGACCGTATGCGGTCATCACTAACGGTGTACCGCACCCGGTTGGCATTGCAATCGACCGATCCGGTAATTTGTACGTCGCTAATCGCCTAACGTCAAGCAATGTTGTGATCTATGCCCCCGGAGGTCAGACTCCATCGAAAACCATCACCGATGGGATAACGTCGCCCGTTGCCACTGCAATTGACTCGAATGGAGTTCTCTACGTAACAAATGACAGCGAAGGAAACGTCGAGGAGTATCAGCCGGGCGGGTATCATCCATTCAAGACGATTACACAGGGCCTCATCACACCGGTGGCGGTGACGGTGAATAAGAAAGGCTCGCTGTATGTGGCAAATCAGGAACAGAACAACGTAATAGAGTTTGCGCCCGGGTCGATCACACCATCAAAACGAGATGTCACGAAAGGCGTGCGTGCGCCAATCGGACTTGCGATTTACCCGGCGGTACTTCCCTAAGCCTCCCCGCAGCGGCTGCGAATCGCATCCGGCTTAGCCTGGCTTAATCGGCCAAACTCACGTAGCACGGCTCGCTTAAAATCGTGTCCGGAAAATTGTTCGCGCCGCGCGTGCAGGGAATGAGTCGCGCGGCGGATCGACTCGCCGCCGAGGGGGTGGCAGATTGCGCGTCGCGCCCGCGCGCGCACGCGCGCATCCCGACACAAAAAGAGTCGCGTGAGGAATCGACGTGCCGCCGAGGGGGGTGGTGCGTTGTGCTGGGGTCTAAGCCCGCACGCCGAACGTCTTACGCCCGCTCGTCCGTTCTGCTACCGGAGGCATCGCACATGAAAAAGCTCGCTCGCTACGCCCTGAGCATGGGCGCGGCAATTGTATTCTTCGCAGGATGCGGTAGATCGCAGCCGCCGATCGGCACGCCGGGCGCGCTGCCACAGACCATAGCGAGCGCCCCGAGTCGCACGACTGGGCATCGCATGACCGTATCCTCGTACCAGGTGCTATACGATTTTCAGTCCCGAAGCACCGGAAAACACCCTGCGGTGGGTTTGCTTGACGTGAATGGCAAGCTGTATGGCACGACTACGGGGGGCGGCTCATACAGCAAGGGAACCGTGTACAGCGTAACCAGGAAAGGCGTGGAGAAGGTGTTGCACAGCTTTGCTGGCGGCTCCGATGGCGCATTGCCCAACGCGGCCTTGATCGACGTGAAGGGGACGCTGTACGGCACGACCACTTTCGGAGGCTCAGCGAACCTCGGAACCGTTTACAGCGTAACCACGACCGGCGCGGAGAAAGTGCTGTATAGCTTTGCTGGGCTGCCTTTCGATGGGTACTACCCCTACGCGGGCCTGACCGACGTGAACGGCACGCTCTACGGCACGACCTATCAAGGAGGGAGCGGCTTTGGCGGAACCGTGTACAGCATAACCATGACCGGTATCGAGAAGGTGCTGTACAACTTTTATGGTGGCTCAAACGCAATCTCTCCGCTCGCCGGTTTGGTCGCCGTGAACGGCACATTATACGGCACGAGCCCTTACGGCGGCTCAATTGGCCCCGGAACCGTTTACAGCGTAACCACGGCCGGCGACGAGAAGGTGCTGTACAGCTTCGGCAAGGGAACCGACGGCGTCAACCCTGATGCGTCCTTGATCGACGTGAAGGGAACGCTGTACGGTACAACCCCTTACGGCGGCTCGGCGAACTACGGAACTGTTTACAGCGTAACCACGACCGGCGTCGAGAAGGTGCTCTACAATTTTACGAACGATACAACGTACCGTCCCGACGGCGCTATCCCCAACGCGGCCTTGATCGACATGAAGGGGACGCTCTACGGCACAACGACCAGCGGCGGCCTGGGAAGCTGCAGAGACGACACGTGTGGAACCGTTTACAGCATAAGTACAACTGGCGCCGAGAAGGTGCTGCACGAATTCACGGGCGGCTCCGGCGGAGAGCACCCGCAGACAGGCTTGGTCGACGTTAAAGGCGTGCTATATGGCACGACAGAGCACGGTGGTTCGGGACGGTTTAGCGGCAACGGAACCGTCTTCGCGTTGAAGCCATAAACGGAGGGGTTGCCAAAATCGAGCCTGCGGCGTTTCGTGGACAAGGAGCATGGTCCGCGCGAGAGAGTCTATGTGCCGCGAGGGGTGGTGCGTTACGCTCGCGCACGCGCGCGTCCCGACACAAAAAGAGTCTATCTGTGGCTGGTTCGGCTGCTTGCGGGACCGAACGCGAGGCAAAGCATCTCCTCCTCGCTGAGAATGTCGGCGAGCGTGAGGTGCCTCTTGGTCTGCGGCGATGGTGGCGATTGCGCCAACGGCGCAGACGGGGGCACCATGACCTGCTCGCAAACTCGGCCCTCAAGTTCGGCGTAGATACGCCTCAAGCGTGCGGCGACCGACGCTTCGCCACCAAGCCGCCCAATCGTCCGGTAATAGCCGGGCTCGGCACCTCGCTTCGTCGCAGCTCCGCCACGATGCGCAAGCACCCGCATCCGGGCGCGGAAGACGGCGTCAATGTTGCTCATGGGTTCGATCTTCGCCAAGCCGTACGGCTCGCGCTCGTCCGGCAGCCGCGCGCGGGCCCGCGAACGCTCGGTTCGTCGGCATTGCGTGGCCGCTGAGGCCGTTGTCGCATCGCTGGTGACTTCGGCTCAGGTGACGATCACCGACGCGCTCCGCCTGCGATTGGCCGCCGATTGCAGCATGGCTCGCAGCAGATCGGGCGCGGATGGTCAAGTGCCCGCGAAACTGACCACGAATTTGCCCACGAATGCCGTCAGGCGTCTGCACATTTCGTCACATTTGTTCACGCCTGGGCGCTGAAGAGAAAGCCTTGCTGTACAAGGCTTTCTCACGCGTTGCCACCCTTCTGCACTTCTCCGCGTGTTTATGCGGACAGCGCGTTCGAATCCCGCTGGGGCAACCAAAATCGTCCTTATATTACAAGGGTTTCCGCGACACTTTCAGGCTCCGTGCAACAAATGTGCAACAGCGGAACTCTTTTCGTTTCTAGCCGACGAGCCTACGGAAGGCGTCCGCCGCGTCGGCGTCCCTGTCTGAGTAAACGTGTAAATAACGCTCGGCCGTGATTCCAATCGAGGCATGGCCGAGGCGCTGACTCACGACCTCGAGCGGGACGCCCGCCTTAGCGCAAAGGCTGGCGTGCGTGTCACGCAGCCCGTGCAGCGTTATCCGCGTCACGCCGCTGCGACGAATGAGGTCGCCAACTGCGCGATCGAAGTTCCATGGGTCGATTGGTGAGCCGTCAGCGTGGGCGAAAACCAAGTCCTCGTCCCTATACACCGTGCCCACGCCGAGCCGTGCTTCCGCCTGCTTTAGCTCGTGGGTGCGGAGTATCGCGCAGAGCGGTCACTGACGATGATCGTCCTTTCCCGGTCACTTTTCGGCGCCTTGAACGTCATCCGCTCAGTGAGCGATCTCGCGATTGTGACCGACTTCTTCTCCAGGTTTACGTCGGTCCAACGCAACGCTACAACCTCACCCCGCCGCGCCCCGGTATACACCGAGAACGCGACAGCGGGATAGAACCATAGCTGCGACGATAGCGTGCCGCGCTTCTTTGCTCGCCTGGTCGGATCCCGGGCTTCCTGAAGCAGTTTTCGAACTTCACCGTCCGTTAGTGCGAGTGGTTTAGGCTTGACGGCTTTTGGAAGGTCGTCGTCGCCTACGAGTGCGGCGATGTTTCGACTGAGAAGCTCGCGCCGAACTCCCCAATTCAGGACGTTCCGCAAGAGTTCGTGCGCATGCCGGATCGTCCTAGCGGAAACAACTCGGCCCTCGCGCCCCTGTCGCAACCATTCGGTGTATGCCGTCATTAGGTGATGAAGTTTAAGGTGCTTCGCTTGCACGTCACCAAACTTCGGCTTGAGATAGAGCCCAATGAGCGTCTCGTAACGTCGAACAGTCGTGTCCTCCTTCTGCCCCTGCTTTTGACCGAGAAACGCTTCGAACAGCGTTCCACGGCCTGCGAGCGCCCACTGCAGGGCCTCTCGACAGTTGTTGAGTTCCTCTTGCACGAGAGCGTGCCAAACCGCTTCTCCCTCGTTGTCGTGTGCGCGGTCAAGCCGTTGGGCATGTTCGAGACACGCCAGCGCATGGCACCGCGCCATTATTTGTAGTTCACCGCGGGCTGCGAGCTTCTCGCGTCCATACTCGCGAAACGATTCGAAGAGCCGATAGCGCGGCTCACGCCCTCCGAAATCAGCGGCTATCATCGACTTTTCGACCAGCGATGAGAGGGGGCCCAACACGTCGTCCCCCCCGATGTCCGCATGCGCGCATACCGCTTCGGCGGCAGCAAGCGTGCAGCCGCCGGCGAAGACGGAAAGGCGATCGCACAGTCGTTGCTCCGGCGTCGAGAGCAACTCGTAACTCCAATCGATCGATGCCCGCATTGTCTGCCGTCGAGGCAGCGCCGTGGGCTTGCCGCCCGAAAGGATTCGAAACCGATCTTCGAGCTTGTCTATGATCTCATCAACCGCAGGACGTTTACACGCGCAGCAGCTAGCTCGATTGCCAGCGGAATGCCATCTACTCGCCGACAGATCCCCGCAACGATCGGCGCGTTCTCGTCGTTGAGCGTGAAGCGATGATCGGCGGCGCGTGCACGATCGGTAAAGAGAACAATCGCCCCGAACGCGGCGGCATCCGTTGCGCTGACGCGACTAGCCGCCTCGGGCGACGGGACGCTGAGTGACGGGAGGCGATAGACGTGCTCACCCGCGGCCCTAAGCGGTTCGCGGCCAGTCGCAATAATCCGGATGCGCGGGCAGCCGGCCAATAAGGTATCGGCGACGATCGCGGCTTGGCTAATAACGTGCTCGCAATTGTCAAAGAGTCAGCACGAGCGCCTTGTTCCTGAGGTATGCGAGCAGTGTCTCGAGCAGCGGGCGATTGGGAACTTCTTGTACGCCGACCGTCGAGGCTATCGCTCCAACCACCAGGGACGAATCACCGACGGGAGCGAGTCCGATGAAGCAAACGATTTGGTCAGCGGTGTCACTCAGAGCGGTCCCGACCTGCAGGACCGTCTAAGTTTTGCCGACGCCGCCGGAACCGGTGAGGGTGACGAGCCGATGATCGCGCACAAGTGCTGCGATCTCGTCGAGCTCGGTCTCTCGCCCGATGAAGCTGGTTAGTGCGACCGGCAGCGTTGAGGCCGCGATACTTGGCCAAGGTCCGACGGTGACCGATGCCCTCCTCTCGGAGCGCAGCAACACCCAACGCGCAGCGGCCGCCTCGAATTCCCGGCGGTGCTCGTCGCTAAGCGCCAGCGCACCAGCCAAGAGCGCGAGTGTTCCGCGTTGCGGTGTTCGTCGAAATCCACGCTCGAGTGCGCTAATACCCTGCATGCATCCCGGCGCGCTCGGCGAGGGCTCCTTGCGAAAGTCTGGCCGCGACGCGGTAGTCCCGCAGAAGTCCCGCGAAGTCCGATGAGCCGGGTGCTCGCCTATCGTCCTCCACTCTATTCGTAAGCTTCGAGCCGCCTCCAGCCCAAGCCCTCATCCACTTCCCGTCGGCCTACTTGTGCGAGTGGTTGTAGGCTATGGCGGCCGCCGTTCTGTGTTACGATGGCGTTGCGACGAGGCGGCCGCCTTGCCGCGCGTGTGAAGCGAGCATGTATGCGCGGAACCATGAAACTGGTCACACCGGTCATTGCTACGATCGCACTTGCGGCCTGCAATGTCGGCACCTCCAGCGTGGGGGGAACGATCGTCCAATCGAGTGCGGAAGCCCGCGCGATCCCAGCTTGCACCGATAAGCGGCCTGGGCGAGTGCGGTGCGCCGCGGTCATTCTCGAGGGCCGGGTCGTATCCGACGGGGGCTCGGGGCCGGATGGTGGCTTCACACCCGCTCAACTCCAAGCGGCATATAATCTCCCATCCGCCGGAGGGACAGGGCAAGTTGTCGCGATCGCTGATGCTTACGACAACCCCAACGTAGCGTCGGACCTTGCTTTTTACCGCTCGTACTTTGGTCTGCCGAGGGCGAGCTTTTACAAGTACAATCAGAATGGGCAGCAAGACAACTACCCCCAGAGTTGTATGGGCCACGCTGGCTGGTGCCTTGAAATCGACCTCGACGTCGAGATGGTTTCCGCCATCTGCCCGAACTGTATCATCTACCTCGTCGAGTCAAACTCCAATGCTGATAGCGATCTGCAAACGGCCGAAGCTGAGGCGGTGACGCTGGGTGCTCACATCATTAGCAACAGTTACTATTGCTTCGGCACCGCGTGCCAACTAAACGAATCGTATTACGACACCTCGGGCGTAACGTATCTCGGCGCGGCGGGTGATGACGGCTACGGCATGGGCGTGCCGGCGGACTTTGACCACGTCGTCGCGGTCGGTGGCACGCACCTCGTGCAAGGCGGCGGAAAACGCGGCTGGACTGAAACGGTATGGGGCGGTGCCGGCTTCGGCCCCGACGGCACCGGCGCCGCGTGTTCGACCGAGCCGAAGCCGTCGTGGCAACGCGACCCCGGCTGCACGTTTCGGACTGGCAATGATGTGGCGGCGGTTGCCGATCCGTTTACGGGCGTTGCGGAATACGACACGTACGGCTACTCAGGCTGGTTCATCGTAGGCGGAACGAGCGTATCCACGCCGATACTCGCCAGCGTCTTCGCGCTCGCCGGCAACGCGACTAAACAAGACGGCGGCCGTACATTTTGGGGCAAAAATCACCAGAAAGCCGGGGATCTGAATCCCGTGAGTCGCGGCAGCGACGGCCAATGCAGCCCAACCTACCTGTGCACCGACGGGACGAACGAATACAAGGACTACGGCGGTCCTACCGGCTGGGGCACGCCCAACAGCATCGGCGCGTTCTAAGCCAACCCGAAAGCAACTTGGAAGGAAACCCACATTGTGCGTACGACCTCAGCAGCTTTGATCGCGACCTTTGCCGGCGCCGCGGTTGCCCTCGCCGCCGGCTGCTCGGGCGAATCGCAAGCCCAAAACTCGACGATGCCCGGCACGCGCACTATCCAGACGCAGCGGTCCTCATTTACGGATATTGCCCGAAGCGGCGTCGCCCCTTTGTTCCTCAGATCTCTGCAGTTGCGCGAGGCTAGGCCGCGCGCCGTCAAATCCGACAAACACCAGGGCCTGAAAGACCTGTACGTCTCCGACTTCGGCTCGGAGGACGTCGTTGTGCTAAAGAACACGACCTATAAGGAAGTTGGCACGATCTCAAATGGCCTGGTCTCACCAGACGGCGACTTCCTCGACGGATCCGGTAACCTCTACGTCGCCGATTACGACGGCATTGACATCCAGGAATATAAGCCCAGCGGAAAGTCACCATCGTTCACCTACAACACGGGCATGATCGATCCAGTCAACGTGAGCGTGGATACCCACGGTAACGTTTACGAAGCTGACTACGATGGCGGCTACGTAAACGAGTACGCGCAGAAAAGCAACACGGTCATCAATTCATGCCCATCCGGTTTCGTCGAAGGCGTCGCCGTTGACCAGAACAACGACATCTTCGTCGACTATAACTCGACGCCGTCGGGGCCGGGGAAGATCGCCGAGTATAAGGGCGGCTTAGCGGGATGCAACGCGACGGTGCTTGGCGTAACGCTCGACTTTGCGGGCGGCCTGGTCCTCGACGCGCATGACAATCTCATCGTGTGTGACGAAACAGCGCCTTCGGTCGACACGATCGAACCTCCGTACACGGGCATCACGAGCACGCTCGGATCGGGTTACACGCTTCCGTTCCACGTCACCCTCGCCAAGAATAATAAGCTCGCCTTCGTGGCGGACATCGAAAATGCCGTGTATGTCCTCGACTATCCGAGCGGTGCTGTCGTCACGACGCTGGGTAGCGCAAACGGCCTCGTATACCCGGCCGGCGCCGTGGACGGTCCGAACGCCATTTACTAAAGGAGCAGGATATATGTTGATTTTACCTTTTGGCCGCTATGCCCTGAGCATTTGTGCAGCCGCTACTATATTGAGAGACTGCGGCGGGTCGGCACAGCCACGGGGCAGACGCCCTTAGGCAACGCGGCCGCAATGCAAGTGGCGCCGCCGAGTCTGAACGCACTCGGGCGCGTTAGCTCCGACCGGAACATTGAACTCCTCAGAGCCTTGGACGTTAGGGGCCG
>JBAUMX010000121.1:0-25166 GCA_049578945.1 Candidatus Cybelea sp.
GCGAGCACCCTCTGCGCGTGCGGCGGTGCCGGGAGCTTTGCGCCGGCACCGTCGTCCGGCTCTTTGCAGGGCCTGGTCGATTCGTCGCACGGCAAAATTCGGCACGTCGTGATCATCATTCAAGAGAATCGCTCGCTCAACAACCTTTTCTACGGTTTTCCGGGTGCGAGAACGACCACCCACGGTTACGACACGCGCGGGCGGAAGATCGTGCTTCAACCTGTTGGGTTAGCTACGAACTTCGATCTCGGCCATAGCTCGGCAAACTTTTTCGCCGCCTGCAACGGCACCGGGAGCATTCCCGGCACTAACTGCCGCATGAACGGTTTCGATCGCGAGTATGTGGGCTGCGGCGGCTCCCAAAAGGCGACCTGCCCGAACGCGCATCCACCGTATAGTTATGTGCCTCACTCCGATACGAAGCCCTATTTTGCGATCGCGAAGCGCTACGTCTTGGCCGACGAGATGTACGAATCAAACTTCGATGCGAGCAGTTTCATTTCGCATCAATACGCCATCGCGGGCCAGGCCGAATCGTCGGTGAACTATCCGATTGGCGCTTGGGGTTGCCCCGGCGGCAAGCACGATGAGATCGACACGCTCGGGCCGCAGCGTCAGATTCCCGGCGGTGAAGAAGTCGCGTGCTGGAATCCGACTACGCTCGGCGACGAGCTCGACGAGGCCGGTCTCTCGTGGGGCTACTACACGTCGGTCGCCGAGGAAGGTGCCGGTAATTGGAGCGCTTACCAGGCGATCAAACACATCTATTTCGGCCCCGATTGGGATAAAGACGTCATCACGCCGCAGACGCGCTTCTTCCGTGACGTTAAAAAGGGAAGGCTGCGAACGGTCAGCTGGATCACGCCGACCTGCCCGAACTCCGACCACGCCGGATGCGAATCAAACGACGGTCCGCAGTGGGTAGCATCGCTGATCAACGCTATCGGAACCTCAAAATATTGGAAGAGCACCGCGATCTTCGTCTTTTGGGACGACTACGGCGGCTGGTACGATCCGGCGCCGCCGGCCTACGTTGACAATGACGGTCTCGGGATACGCGTTCCGATGCTGATCGTGTCGCCCTACGCAAAAGAGGGCCACGTTTCGCACGTGCACTACGAGCACGGGAGTATCTTGAGGTTTGTCGAGGATCAGTTCGGTTTGGGACGGCTCGCTGCCAGCGATACGCGCGCGTTCTCACCTCAAAAGGATTGCTTTGATTTCGAGGGGCCGCCGCGCGCCTTCAAAGTGATTCCAACCAGGCATGGCGAGAGTTATTTCCTGAATCAGCCGATCGATCTTCGTCCTCCCGACTCGGAGTAGGCGCCCCGCGGGCGAGCGGCCAATCACCCGCAACGTGCTGGAACGGCGAAGTTTTTTATTTGCGCTTGCGGCCGCCGGAGTATCTCCGGCGGCGTTGCAGTCTCGGGCGCGGGCTGCCTCCGAAGGGCTCGACTCGGCGCTTGTGCTCAGCGGCGGCGGCGCCCGGGGTGCTTATCAGGCCGGACTCGTCGGTGCGCTTGCGGCGACGGCCGGCATCGCCGACGGCACGCCGCTGGCACCCTACGACTTGGTCTGCGGCACCTCGATCGGCGCGCTCAACGGATGGTTTGTCGCAACCGCTCAATACCGCAGCCTGCGCGAGCTTTGGTATGGTATCAGCGCTCAACAGATCATGCGTCTCAAGCCGGGCTACGAAGCCTTGCGCGATCCGGAGAGTGGTCTGCTCAACCGCGCGGCAGCGGCGGTCCGGCTCTTTGGGCTGACGAGAAATCAAAGCGCGGTTCTGCAAACCGAGCCGGTTTACGACTGGATCCAACGTAACGTTAATCCAGCCGTGCCGCTCGCAATGCCGCTCGTCTGGGCGGTCACGAATCTCACGAAGCAGCGTCCCGAGTACTTCTTCGTAAATCCCAACGCGGGCAGCGGCGCAGTCATCGAGAGGGTGACGGCAGCGCTGCGGATTTCGCTCGGTCCGCAGACGGTCGTCCGCGAAGCGACACCGGACCTTTTGCACCGCGCGCTCCTCGCCTCCGCCGCTATTCCGATCGCCTTCGATCCGGTCGAAATGCCCGCCCCCGACGGTTCGGTCAATGAGTACTGTGACGGCGGGGTCGCTAGCAACTCGCCGGTGGGAGTCGCGCACGCAATCGCGCGCGCCGCAGACGTTATTTTGCTCGATCCGCCGTTCGAAGGAGAGAACGATTACGACGATGCGGTTGCCGTAGCGTTCGCGGCTTTCGGAACTGTCCAACGCAAGCTTCTCGAGGTAGAGATGCGCAACGCATACTTCCAGTCGATGGGAAGGCGTGCGCTCGCGCGCCTAACGTCGGCGGAGTTGGGGCGCGTCACGCGCGGAAGCCGATCGCTCGCACTGTATATCCAAAGCGTGCCCGAAACCGAGTTGCGGTATACCCGCCCAACAAAACCGTTACCGGTCAGTGTCGTCGGATTCGCTGACGCGATAGGCATCAGCAAAACCTATCGCGCCGGCTGGGAGGATGCCGCGCGCGGTTTCGCCCCCTACGACTGGGAAACGTTCATCCTTTAATAAGAAAATCTAGCGCTCGCTAGATTTGCAAAGCAGGGGCCGCCGAGAGCGCTCTCCGGAAGGTTTTTGACGCCGGTATCTTTGTACTATCTAGCCTATTCCACATGCCCATAGCTGAAAGGTAAATAACGTGCGCAAGACGATCGTCGCCGTTGCCCTCGCGTCGGCTGCTGCATTGCTCGGCGGTTGTGCGGGCGGCTTCTCTGGCGGCTCAACGCTCCCCGCCACCTCCGGAACCTCGCTGAATTCTCAGGATATCGTGGGCGGCCCGCCGCATCGCGCGCATCCTCAGGACATCGTAGGCGGCCCGCCGCATCGCATGCATTTTCAGGACATCGTAGGCGGCCCACCGCATCGGCTCCATCGCTTGGACGTCCTTGGCGGCCCGCCGCGGGTCCGGCAATATTAACAATATTAAGAGGTATCGCGCGCCCGCTGGAGTAGGGTACGAGCGGCCCTCCGTACGCCGGTGGTAACCGGCGGACTTTCTCACGACGTCTATAAACGATTGACGGAGACCATGTTAACGAGCGCCATAGTGACCGGCCCCGGCTTCGATGCCGGGGAGTTCGAGAAGGCTTTCAGGGCGGCAAACTTTGACCGCTGCCGTGAACTCATTGAGTCTCGCGACGATTTCGACGCGGTTCTGGCCGGCGCGCTGCTCGCTCTCCGCGAGCGCCGCTACGCTGCCATCATCGCCGATCTCGCCGAAGTTCCGAAGTGCTCCGCCGAGGTGCGCGTCGCTCGCGACGTCTTGCTGGGCGCCGCACTGGCACTGACCCGAGATTACGTCGGCGGCAGCCGGCTCATCGAGCGTGCCCTCAGCGGCCTGAAGGTCGACACGGCGTGGTATTACGAGGCACTTTACTATCGAGGCCTGACTGCGTGGATGAGACAGGACCACTCCGTGGCGCAAGCCTCCGCGCTGGAGCAGTTGGCGTCTCCCGATCCGAACAATCGCGGCCGCGGGCGAATACTGCTTTCATGGGTCGCGCTGCGCAGGGGTGAGATCCTACGGCAGGTCGAGGAGCTGCAAAAGGCGCTCGACGAGTTCGAAACTGCCGAGGTTCCGGATCAGTACCTCAGAGCCAACGCTCTCGTGAACCTGACGCTCTTGTGCCGTGAGCTGCCGCTTCACGACATCAACGACCGCGTGCGGGGCATCTTTGAGACGTTTCCGTGGACGAGTGGTCTTCGGCTCGAGCATTTCCAAGTTACGCGATTGCTCGCGGCCATCGACGAGCTGGGCGGTAACGAGCTGTCGGCCTTCGCCGGCTTCAAGAATGCGGCGCGGCTTGCGCCTTCGGACTATTGGAGCGTCCTCTGCTTTCTCGATCGGGCGATGCTTGCAAAAAACACCGGCGAGATGGCCTTCGCCGCAGAGCAGCTTCAGGAGGCCCACGAGATCGCCCAGCGCCTCTCGTGGAACGACGCATTCGGCGAAGAGCGGGCTGCGCTGCTAGTACTTGCCGAGCTCTTCGCATACGGCGATGCGGTCATCGCCGAACAGTATCTCGCTCGCTACCGCACGCTCGGAAACTCGGTAATTCCGATCCTTTCGTACGGGACGGACCCCCGCGTCAAAGGCTTCGAGTCGTATTCACAGGGCATCGCGCGCCTGCGGCTCGGCGACACCGGCGAAGGGAAGGCGGCGCTGACGCAAGCCTGGTCCATTTTCGAAGACTTCAACTATGCTTGGCGCGCCGCGCTCTGCGCGCACGCGCTTTACGAGGCGACACAGGATCGGCGATGGATCCAACGCGCCGCGCGAAAGATCGATCCGTGGCCCTATAGCTGGATCGCTCGGCGCGTCGCCGAGTCTACGAGTTCGTCGGTGCTTCGCCTTGGTCGCGTCCCACCCGCCCGGCGACAGGTGCTCGAACTCGTTCGCGCCGGAAGGCGGAACTCCGAGATCGCAGACGTGCTCGGCCGTAGTCCCCACACCGTGCGCAATCAGCTGTCGCAGCTCTTCGCTACCTTCAACGTAAAGAGCCGCGCGGAGTTGGTCGCCGCGCTTTCCACGCCAGTCGCTCCGGTCACCCCTCTCCACCAAAAACGTAGCTCGCACTAATTCGACCTCTCCTTCAATGTTAGAGCCTGTGCCACGCCAACCGAGCGGCACGGTCGCATTTCTATTCTCGGACATCGAAGCTAGTACGCGGCGATGGGAGCGATACGGCGATTCGATGCGCGACGCTGTGCGATGTCACGATCGGATCCTGCGTTCCGAGATCGAGCGATGGCGAGGCTATGTTTTCAAGACGATCGGCGACGCGTTTTGTGCGGCATTTTGGAGTGCAAGCGACGCGCTCGGCGCCGCGGTCGAAGTACAACGGCGACTGGGGCGCGAGAACTTCAGCCCGGTCGATGGTCTCTCCGTGCGCATGGCGATCCACATCGGCGAAGCGGACGAGCGCGACGGAGATTATTTCGGGGGCGCCGTCAACCGCACGGCACGCCTGCTGTCGACCGGCCACGGAGGGCAGATTCTACTCTCCGGCGTCGCCGCGGATCTCTGCTTGCCGCACCTTCCCGATGGCGTCACGCTGCGCCATTTAGGCGCGCTGCCGCTTCGCGACTTCAAGGACCCGGAGCGCGTCTACCAACCGGTAGGCTTAGAACTGCGATCCGACTTCAAACCGTTGCGTGCGCTCGAGACGCCGCCCAACAATCTTCCGCGTCAAACCACTAGCTTCGTCGGCCGGCGAGAAGATATCGCCCGCGTCGAAGCGTTGTTGGAAGAGAGCGCGCTCGTCACGATCGTTGGCGCAGGCGGAATCGGAAAGACGCGTCTTGCCTTTGAGATTGCGGCGGGGCTTCTGAACGACTACCGGGACGGCGTCTGGTTCGTCGATCTCTCGGCAATTGGCAATCCCGGCTTGATTGCCGGTACGATTCTCTCCACGCTCGGCGGACAGCGTTCGAGCGACGCCGATCCGCTCGACGACCTCATCGGCCATCTTCAGAAATGCGAGCTGCTGCTCGTTCTCGACAATAGCGAGCATCTCGTCGCCGAGGTTGCCGCCATCGTCGCGCAAGTCGTTGCCCGCTCGTCACGCGTCACCGTGCTTGCGACGAGCCGGCAACCGCTGGATATTTCGACGGAACGCCTCTATCGGTTGCCGTCGCTCGATCTGGATTCCGCGATGCGGCTCTTCGGAGACCGGGCCCGCGCCGCCAATCCGGCGTTTGTTCTCGATGAGAAAGCCGCGGTTGTAGAAGAGATTTGCCGCCGTATGGACGGCATCGCCCTTGCGATCGAGCTCGCTGCCGCCCGCGTGCGAACGATGTCGGTGGAAAACTTGGTCGCGCATTTGGAGCTTCGGCTCCTCGCCGGCGGCCGAGATCGGCGCCCACGCCAGCAGACGATGCGAGCCCTGATCGACTGGAGTTTCGATCTGTTGACGGAGGAGGAAGTGAGAGTTCTTCGCCGTTGTGCCGTCTTTATGCACGGGTTCACGCTGCGTATGGCGGCGGAGGTCTGCGCCGAGGAAGAGCCGCTCCTTCTCGACGTCCTCGGGTCGCTGGTCGACAAGTCGCTCGTTGTTGCGGACGCGCGCGGCGACGACCAGCGCTATCGGCTGCTTGAGCCGATACGCGAATATGCCTGGGAGAAGCTCGCGGAAGCCGGCGAGTTGCAGGCGACTCTGTCCCGGCACGCCATCGCACTTGCGGCCTTTGCTCGCGACGCATATGACCAATGGGATCGCGGTCCCGCGACCGATTGGCTTTCGAGGTTGGAGCTCGAGCTGGCTAACCTTCGCGCCGCGCTTCGATGGTGCATCGACGAGGCCAACGATCGCGACTTAGGCGCGCGACTCGCCGCCAATGCGACTGTAATTTTTCTGCGATTGGGATTGCTCGACGAAGGTATCGAGAGCGGCGAGTGGCTCCTGCAGTCCGGTATGACGCTTCCGGTCGCCGTCGAAGCGCGACTCCGATACGGCTTGTCAATGCTCTATAGCAATATCGGCTCTTACCGGAAGTGCCTCGACTCCGCCGCGAGTGCGGTCCCACTCTATCGCGAAGCTGAAGATGCTCGCGGCCTGAGCCGCGCCCTCTCGCAGGTTGCCTCGCGCTACGCGCCGCAATCGCGCTACGACGATGCTGGACCGGCCGCTCGAGAGGCGTTGCGTCTAGCGCGTGACAGCGGCGATCATCGGCTGTTGGCCGACACGCTGCGGCGGTGCGCCGATTCGTTTGCGCCGCAGGGTGACGACGAGGTACGCACGCTTTACGCGGAAAGCGTCACCCTTTTTCGACGGCTAGGGCGCAACGATGAGACCGCGCGAGCTTTGGAATGGTGGGGAAAATGGGAGGAAGACAATGCTGGCAACTTTCACGAAGCGGCCGAACGATTTCTGGAGGCGATGCAGCTGGATCGTGGTCGCGACGCTATCTATCGCGCTGTCGACATCGCCGGCTGCTACCTGGCGACCGGTGACGCAGCCCGGGCCGAGCCTTTTGCACGCGAAGCGCTAGCCGCGGCCGCGAAAACTCGCCACCCGATTTACGTGCCCATGGCGATATCGTACCTTGCGATCATCACCGGTCGTCGTGACGCTTTGGCGGCCGCGCGCCTTATCGGTTTTGCCGAAGAGCGGCTGCGGCTCGCCGGTTGGCAGCGGGTCGCGTTCGAGCAAGCGATGATCGATCGGCTTTGCGAAGACCTGAAGAAGACCCTATCCGAAGACGAACTGACGCGTTTACTCGAAGAGGGTGCAGCCTGGAGCGACGATCAAGCCGCCGCACAAGCGCTCTCCGCCTAACACGATTTAGGTCCGCTCTCGGGTCGCACGTCCTCCTTGCCGCTAAGATAGATGCACTGGTGCTTTAACTTATAGTTGCCGGTTTCGCCCGTGCAGCCGTGGACGGCGTGGTATTGGCCGGTAAGCACAAAGCTTTTGGTGTTGTACGTGTTGGACGTTGAGAACGAGCAGTATCCGCTCGACACGACGATCACACTCGTTCCATTGACCGTCGTCCCGCTCACCGTCCAAGCGACGTCCGCCGTCGCCGAGATCCGGGTGATGTCAAGGGCGCCCCCGAGCGTACTCTTGTATCCAGCGAGCGATGCGCTAGCTTTTCCCGTGCCGTGAACGCTGTCATGAGCGGTGCCGGCATATTCACCACTTAAGTTAATTGTTTTCGCGTCAGCATTGACGCTCGATAGCGGTACCTGCGTCCCCGATCCACCGCTTGGGATGCCGTTGCCGCCGCCGGTGCAGGCGCTCAAGACAAGCAGGCACGTCGCCGTAACGGCAGACATGCGTGAAAAAGAGCCTCTCATTATGCCCTCCTAAAAGAGTGATAGACTAGCATACCGCTTCGACGAGGTAAGTGCCTCTTTGCCGCAGCTACGGTCCTCCGCTAATCGCACGTGGCACTGGTTACCAGCAACGACAGC
Source organism: Candidatus Cybelea sp. (assembly GCA_049578945.1). Lineage (GTDB taxonomy): Bacteria > Vulcanimicrobiota > Vulcanimicrobiia > Vulcanimicrobiales > Vulcanimicrobiaceae > Cybelea. The sequence continues at coordinate 7,959 of JBAUMX010000121.1, forward strand.
CCAAACGGGTCGCCGCCGCGGGCCGCGCGAACTTATGAAGGCCGTGGATGACCGAAGGTGGGTAACGACATCGTCGGAGTTTGGAGCGCTCCTGCGGCGCTATAGGATCGCTGCCGGCCTCACGCAAGCGGACCTCGCCGAACGCGCGCGGATCAGCATTAACGGCGTTGGCGCGCTCGAGCGCGGCTATCGCCGCTCACCCCAGCGTGAGACGATTGCCCTGCTGGGCGACGCACTAGCGCTGCGGGACGAGCAGCGCGCGGAGTTCGTGGCGGCTGCCGCGCGGTCGGTGTCGCCGCGCCGCATCGGGGGCGCAAGCGGTCAGCGACCGGAGCGCGCAGCGGGAAACCTGCCGCTGGCGTTGACCAGTTTCATCGGGCGTGAGAACGAACTCGATGAGATCGCGCGACGCGTTCGTCAGTATCGGCTCGTGACCATCACCGGCCCTGGAGGCATTGGCAAGACTCAAATGGCTCTACGCGTTCTGAACGCGCTGCATAAGGGGCCCTGCGTCTACTTCGTCTCACTGGCGCCCCTGCTTGACGGTTCGCTGGTGATCGCGGCGATCGCGTCGGCGTTCGGTCTGCAAAAAATGCCGAACCGTCCGCTGATCGACACGTTGGTTGCGTACCTCAAGAACATGACGGTGCTACTGGTTCTCGATAACTGCGAGCACATGATCTGTGATGCCGCTGCTGTCGCAGATGAACTGACCTCGGGTTGCCCGAACGTTCGGATTTTGGCGACTAGCCGGGAACCGCTGCGAGTCGCGGGTGAACGCATCTATCAGTTGTCCCCGCTGAGCCTTGCATCGGCGGTGTCACTGTTCGCCGACCGTGCTCGCGCCGTCGACCATCAGTTCGCGCTGGGCGAAGAGAACGAGCACGTTGTTGCAAGAATCTGCCGGAATTTGGACGGGATTCCCCTTGCAGTCGAACTTGCTGCCGCGCGCGTGAACCTGTTCTCGGTAAAAGCACTCGCCGAGAGACTCGAGGATCGGTTTCGGATTCTCGTCGGCGGGGCGCGCACGGCGCTCCCGCGTCAGCAGACGATGCGGGCGGCAATAGATTGGAGCTACGACTTGCTGTCACCGCAGGAGAAGCGATTGTTCGAGCACCTCTCGGTCTTCGCGGGCAGCTTCACGCTGGCTACGGCGACGGCATTTTACGCACACGACGAGGTTGTCGAAGAGAAGGTTTTCGATTTGTTGGCATCGCTCGTCGTCAAGTCGCTGGTGGTCGCCGATCTCGACGGGGCCGAGACGCGCTATCGGCTTTTGGAATTGTTCCGGGAATACGCGCGCGAGCGACTGGCCGCGCGCGGCGAAGAGGAAGCGGTGCTCCACCGTTACGCCGTCGTCCAGGCCGCATTCGCTCGCGACGCGTTCGAGGAGTGGGACCGAGGTCCGAGCCTCGAATGGATCTCAAGGCTGGAACCAGAGGTTTCCAATTTGCGAGCGGTGCTGCGCTGGAGCGTCGACGAGGCGAACGATTGCGAGCTGGGTGCGCGACTCGTAGCCGATACCTCGGTCATCTTCCTGCGTCTCGGATTGCTCGACGAAGCCGTGGCGAGATGCGAGCATGTTCTGCAAGCCGGGCTACCGCTTACGAGCTCCGTCGAAGCGCGATTGCGTTATGGCTTGTCGATGCTCTACAGCAACATCGGAAAGAACAGTAACGTTCTCGAACAAGCGCAGATCGCAGCCTCGCTCTACCGGGCAGCGAGCGATTCGCGCGGCCTCGCTCGCGCCCTTTCGCAGGTTGCGTCGCGTTATGCGATCCTGTTGCAGTTCGACCGCGCCCAGCGCTACGCGGAGGAAGCGCTGTGGTTGGCGCGCGCTAGTGAAGATCGTCGCCTGTTGGCGGATACCTTACGTCGTTGCGCGCTCTCATTTGGCGCTGAGGGCGGAGATCGCGTGCGCGCGCTGTACTCAGAGAGCGTCGCATTATTTCGCGCGCTAGGCCGCGACGATGAAACGGCGCGGGCGTTGGAGTGGTGGGGAAAATGGGAAGAGGACGAGGTCGGAAACTTTCAGGAAGCGGCGGACCACTTCTTGGAGGCTATGAAGCTTGACACGCGACGAGAAACGGTCATCTACCGTCTGACCGACGTCGCGGGATGTTATCTAGCGGTCGGAGATTATAGGCGCGCCGAATCCTTTGCGCACGAGGGTCTCGCAGCCGCCGCGAACGCTCGGCATCCAGTCATGATATCGCTGGCGACCTCCTATCTCGCCATCGTCGCGAGCACTCGGGATGCGGCGAGCGCCGCTAGGCTCATCGGCTACGCCGAAGCAGGACTCCGCGCGGTCAATTGGCAACGCGCGGCTTACGAGAAAGCGATGGTTGACCGGCTTTACGGTTGCTTAAGGAAGAAGTTACCCGAAGCCGAGCTGGAGCGTTTGCTCGCAGAGGGCGCGAGCTGGAGTGAAGATCAAGCTGTGTCGCAAGCCTTTCTGCTCGGCAGCCTTTCGGACGTTTTGCCTACGACATCGTGAACGCGCCCGCTACGGTCTACCTCAAGGCAAGGAGGCAAATCGTCATGCCGGCGGATCTAGAGTGATGGAGGAGCATACCGCTTCGACGAGCTAAGTGCCTCTTTGCTGCAGCTACGGAGGGATCATGCGGAGTGCGTTGCTCTCCAGGGTCGGATGCACCCTGTTCGTCAGCGTGTTGTTGTGTTGCATCGGGCAGACCGCGTCTGCCGCGACCACCGGGACCATCACCGGAACCGTCGTCGACGTGGCGACGAAGGCTCCGATCGCCGGCGCAGCCGTTTCGGCCGTCAGCCCATCGCAGGTCGCGCACGTTACGACCGACGCGTCCGGGCGATTTACGTTTCTTTCGCTCGGTCCGGACACGTATACGGTCACCGCGGAGCACGGCGGTTACGATTCCGTCTCGATCACGGGCATCTCGGTCTTTGCCGATCAAAGCCAAACGGTCTCGATCGCGCTGCCGAAAAGTCTGAAGCAAATCGCTCGCGTGACTTCACGTTCTTCGCTCAGTCCGGTCCGGCCGGGAACGGGTACCGATGTTTATTCGGTCGGTACCGGTCTAACGAGCGCGGCCGCGACGTTGGGCGGCGGCGGCGGGCTCAACAATGCCTACTCCGCGATCGCCTCAATGCCGGGGTCGTACGTTCCGCCCAATCAAGTCGGCGTCAATCAGACCGTCTATATTCGGGGCGGCTATTTCGATCAGATCGGTTACGAGTACGATGGCGTTCCGATCAACCGCTCGTTCGACAACTTTCCCGGCAACTCGGAGACGACCCTCGGTCAGCAAGAGCTGCAAATCTACACCGGCGGCGGCGAAGCTGACGCCAACGCGACCGGCCTGGCCGGCTTCATCAATCAGGTCATCAAGACCGGCACCTTTCCCGGCTACGCGACCGGAGGTTTAGGCCTCGGGACGCCGACGTTTTATCACGACGCGCGCATCGAGGTTGGCGGCTCGACGCCCGACCGAATGTTTTCGTATTACGTCGGGATCAGCGGAACGAATCAGGACTTTCGCTATTTCGATCAGTTCAACGGCGGAAGTTTGACCCAAAGCATCCCCTACGGGTTCTGGCCGGCGCACGTCACGACGAACCTGCCCTTCTATCCGGCCGTCTACCCGAACTGCCGGAACAATTTTACCTACACTAACCCGATCGCTCCGCCGTCCAGTAGCTCGCCGCCGGGGACGTTGGCGAACGATCCCGGGTGCTTCGGCTCCTATCCGTCGAACTACGGGCAGCCGGCGACGTTCGTCAGCCGCGACGTCGTCGCAAACTTTCACGTAGGCATTGCGCACCGCAACGATGCAGGCCGCGACGACGTCCAGCTGCTCTATATGTCATCCGCGAACTTCACCCAGGACTACTCGAGCCTCGACGATGCCGGTCCGTTGGGCCAGGGAATCGAGAACAGCGGTTTGCTCGACAAGCCGGCGGACTTCTATGGTGGCAACATCAATCAGTGGCCGGACTTCTATACGTATCCCGGCAACACGAGCTGGCTGGCGTCGGCTTCGACGCCGAAGATCACCTACTACTACCCCGGCTCGCCGGCGGGGCGATGCGCGAACGTGACGGACGTTCCCAACGCGTGCCCCGTAAATAGCCATGACAACCAGATCGCATCGCTCGTACCGGCCAACTTTCGCGACGGGCGGTGGGACATCGCCAGCATCGCCAAGTTGCAGTATCAAAAGAATCTGGGGTCGACCGCGTACGTTCGCTTATTCGGCTACACGTTCTACTCCAACACCAATCGCGCTACACCCAACGGTTGGGGGAACAACGTTACCCTCGGGGTATCGAACTATCAGTACTACGTCGCCGCGCATACCGGCGGTCTGGAAATGCAGTTTGCAGACCAGCTCTCCGGCGCACATCTCCTCGAAGGCATGGTTTCATACCTCACCTCGAACACGTTGCGCTTTTTCAACCATAACTATTTCAATTCGTCCGACCAGCAGGTTAGCAATTTTACCAACGGCAAGCAGTGTTACGCTACCTCTACGAGCTTTCGTTATAAGGTCGGCGACGTCGCTCCGTGCAACAGGCTCATCACTCAGGGCGATTTCGGCGATCCGTATGGATCGTTCAACTCGCAGGATCCCTGCGCCGACGGCGAGCTGCCGTCGAACGCGCCGGCCTGCGTTGCCGGCGCATCGATGCTCCTGACCTTTTTCGGCAACAACGCCGACATCAACGCGGTCGTTCCGAAGATCACGAGCGCTTCGCTCAGCGACCAGTGGCGACCGAACGACCGTTTGTATATCAACCCGGCGGTGCGCTTTGAAAACGACACGTACGGACTCGCCGACACGAACAATCCGGGCACGAACTTTTGGTTCGCGGCGGCCCAGCGCGAGTTCTGCGTAAACCCGCTGACGCGTCAGCCGATCTTCGTTCCGCAGCCGCCGCAGTTCATCTCGTTCTTTCAGCCGTTTGTCGGCTTCAACTGCCCGATTGACCGCTCGACCGGAAAGCCGGTTCAGACGGTCCACCCCAACGGGACCGACGGCATTCTGCTTACCAACGTCTATCCGTCGTCGTATACCGTCGCTTATATCTTGCCGCGAATTTCGGCGACGTATACGGTGAACCCCGACACGGTACTGCGAGCCTCGGCCGGTCGCTACGCGCAGCAGCCGCAGAACTATGAGATTCAGTATAATACGCTTCAGCCCAACCTGGCCTCGACGCTGCTCGGCTTCATTCCGTTCGGCTACAGCTCGCCGCTGCACGAAGCGCAGGCTCAGTACTCGGACAACTACGACGTCTCGTTAGAACACCACTTTAAGGGTACCGACATGGCAGTAAAGGTTACACCGTACTACCGCTACGGCACCGACCAGCTCTACGAGACTCCTGACCTTCCCAGTCTGGGCGTTTCGCCGTCGTTCAATGCCGGCACGCTCTGGGTCGCGGGCGTCGAACTGCTCGTTACCAAGGGCGACTTCAGCAAGAACGGCTTTTCAGGCACGTTTTCGTACACGTACACCAACGCGGCGGAAAAGTGGAGCAACTATATCAATAGCACGATTGGCCCGGTCGATCAGTACAACCAAGACATCCAAGAGTTCAACGCGCTGACCAAGGCCGGCGGAGGCGCGCCCTGCTATCAGCCAAACGGCAAAGGCACGCCCGCGCCCAGTTGCGGCGCGAACTCGATAGCCAACCCCTATTATAAGATGGCGTCGCAGCCGACGTTGAATCCTCACGACTGGTATGCGCCCGGTCTCGACTTTCCGTATCTCTCTCCGAACGTGTTCGCGATGGTTCTCAACTATCGCCACGGTAAGTTCGCGGTAACGCCGGCCCTGCAACTACAGGAAGGCGCCACCTACGGCACGCCGGCGGACGTGCAAGGACTCGATCCTCGCGCCTGCACCGCAAATCAAGGAAGCCGGCACCTCGTGACGAGCGTACCGCGCAACGCCGACTACACCTCGTGTTCGTTCGCGCTAACGAGCGACGGCACGAGCCCTGGCACCCTATACATTCCGAACCCGCAGACCGGCGCGTTCGATACCTTCGGCGAGTTCCGCCAACCGTGGCAGCTCAACTTGGGCGCTCAAGTATCGTACGATTTCAATCCCCGCATCTCGGGGCGTCTGATGGTGACGAATCTCGTCAACCAGTGCTTCGGCGGCTCGAGCGAGCCGTGGTCGAAGGCTTATCCGCCCAATAGCGCGGTCTGCGGCTACGTCTCGAACATTTTCTATAACGGCGGGAACTTCTTCAATGGAGCAAGTCCGAACGATAAAGCCGCCAACGGAGCCCGGGAGAATCCGTACTTCGCACAATCCTTCGCGCCCTCATTCGGTGACGCGTTCTCGGACAACTTTCCGCTCGCGCTCAACTTCTTTCTTTCGCTTCAGGTCAAGCTCTAGTGGCCGTTATCGGCCACTAGGCGCCGCGGACTAGCGTTCCGGGCGAGGCGACGAACTCGTAGAGCCGTCCGCGATACGTCGCGGTTCCGGAAATGCGGCCGTCGTTGGCCATCGTGCCGCGCAGCGAGAGCACGCCGCCGATAAAGAGTTGCACGTAACCGTCGTTTTCATTGACGCTTCCGCTGACCGAGACGATGCGATCGTCGAGCGAATCGGGGCCGAAGGACGTGCCCGTATAGGTTCCGGAGATCGCGCCGTCGCTCACGACGAGCCGCATCGTACCGCTGTGCGGCACGCCCGAGGTTCCGAATATCGGGGCAAAGGCCGCAACGTAAGGCGTTGCCGTTTGCAAGCCGCTGTTCGTGACTGCGAGCGCCGGAATCGCCGAGCCGGCGATTGCCAAGAGCACCGAAGCGAGCATCGCGGAGTAGAGCTTGAAGAGTTTCATGACTCCAGTCTGATCGCTCGCGCTTCGTAGAGCCTGAGTTTTTCATGAGCGGCGGATTAAGCTTACCGGGAGGCGAAGCTCGCCCGACTATCGCCGACATCATCATCGTTACTGCTGGCTTGGAAGATCTTGCGGATCTCGTTCCGCTCTTCGATGCCTATCGCGCTTTTTTCGCCGGCTCGCACGATGCGGCGGAATCGAAACGGTTCCTGTCGGAGCGACTCGCTCGCAAAGACTCGGTCGTTTTTCTGGCGCGCAGCGGAGAGCGGGCCGAAGGCTTCATTCAGCTCTATCCGCTCTGGTCGTCATGGTACTGCCGGCGGATCTGGTTCCTGAGCGACCTTTACGTACGCGAGCTAAGTCGCAAGCGGGGTCTTGGACGGCGCCTGGTCGAGAGCGCGCTCGCCCACGCGCACGCGACGAACGCATCGAGCGTTATGGTCGAGTTGCCCCATCGGGAACCGCATCTTCGGGCGTTCTACGCAGAACTTGGTTTTCATCAGGATGAGGTCTTCGATCTCGCTCGCTATCGGCTTGAAACGTGAAGGAGAAGCGCATGGAAGTTCTCGATCGACGCAGCTTTATCGTTACCACCGGCGCCGCTGCCGCGACGCTGACGGCTGGAACGCCGGCGCCGAGTCTAGCGGCGACGGGTGGTCCGGTCTTTCTCTCGACGTGGGAGTGGGGCATCGAAGCGAATGCGCGGGCTGCCGAAGTTTTTGCGGGCGGCGGCTCGTTGCTCGATGCGGTGGAAAAGGGCATCAACGTCGCCGAGGATGATCCAAACGTCGATAGTGTTGGCTACGGCGGCTTACCCAACGCGCAGGGCGAGGTCGAGCTGGATGCAGGCATCATGGACGGAACGAAGCACCGCGCGGGATCCGTCTGCAATCTCCACAAGATCAAGAACCCGATTTCGGTTGCGCGCTTGGTGATGGAGAAGACGCTTCACACCACGATGGCGGGCGAGGGGGCCCTGCAGTTTGCAATCGCTATGGGCTTCGAACCGATGCAGCTTCTCACGCCGCACAGCCTCGAGACGTGGTTGAAGTGGAAGAACACGCCGAACCACGAGACGTTCTGGATCGACCGCGATCATCATGACACAATCGGTATGGTCGGCATCGACGCAGCGGGACACGTGGTCGCGGGCTGTTCGACCAGCGGCTTGGCTTGGAAGATTCCGGGGCGCGTCGCCGATTCACCGCTAGTCGGCTGCGGCTACTACGCCGACGACGCGGCCGGGGCGGCCTCGGCGACCGGCAACGGTGACGTCATGGCGAACTACTGCACGTCGATGTTCATCGTTAGGCGCATGGCACAGGGCGCGCCCCCGCAGGATGCTTGCAGCGAGGCGATGCAGTTCATGGCGAAGACCGCGCCCAACCTGCACGACGATATGTATTGCGTCATCGCGATTAACCCAAGCGGCGAGACCGGCGCGATCTCGATGAACTCGAAGCAATCGCTGCAATACGCCCTCTGGCGCAGCGGCAGCAACGCTCTTCACACCGCTCCTACTTTTCTCTAGCCGTCCTGACGTGAGGCGGCCATAAACCGAACATACGTTCGCATCAAAATTCCGCTTCGCCGTGGCAGTATAAATAACTTTAGTCAATTTTCGAGGAGGCAACCGCTTGCGCGGCCTAACCGAGGTCTGCCTTCCGAAAAGGCCAAGGGGCTCGGCTCGGAATCTCTCCGGGCCCCTTTTATTTGACCCCGACGCGCTACGTCGGCGCGTAGGGTGACTTCCGCCGCTATCCCTTTCGCCCGCTCAGCATAGTGTTATAAGCGGCGCCGCCAAAAGATTCCGTCTTACTTATCGCATGGTGCGAATGCCCACGACGCGGGCGTTGTTTAATCGCGCGTCCACCAGGTGCTGCCTGGGTAGTAGACACCCGCGCCTTCGCCCCAAATCACGTGGTCTACTCCCCGCGAGTCAACTGCTAAGCTGAGGTAATCGCCGAACGGAAAGTCGTAACCGGCTCTTCCTTTATACTTTTCGCCCGAAACGCGATCGGAGAGGCGGACTGGGTCGCTCCACGTAACGCCGGCGTCGGTGCTTTTGGCGTACCACGTGTTCCAAGCGTACGGACCGTTACGATTATCTTGCCAAACGAGGCGAAACTCGCCCGCGACCGGCCCTGCCTTGATGGCGGGGCTGGTATTATTGCCAAGGGTATTAATGGCCGAAGGGACGCTCCAACGCACGCCGTTCCGAGAGCGGCTTTCGTAGAGCGCGTTAGGACCTTGTTTGCTCGCGTTCTTTGCAAAAACGAAGACGTACGCGCCGCTGCGATCCACAGCGATCGCATCTTGAGCGGTGAAGAAGTCGGGGTAACACTCGTGACCGCGGCACCGCGCACCTTCGCGACTGACGGCGAACGGAATCGTCCGCCAGGTCGCGCCACCATCGCTGGACGTAACCAACTCGACATGGCCGTCGCCCGTCTGATCGTGACCGGCTTCGCCGTCGACGGCGAACCAGACCGAACCATCGCGCGCGGCCGTTCCGCTGTAGGGGTAGTACCAAAGATGCTCGCTCGTCGCCTTGACCGGCTGCTGCCAGCTCGCGCCGCCGTCGTGCGAGGATGCGACGTAAAGCGCCTCACCCCCGCTGAACGCGACGTAGACGTCCTTCCCGGATGAGGAAAGCACGAGCGTCGGCTTGTCGCTGTAGCGCAGCGGCGCGTCCAATCGAACGGTGCGGCTCCACGAACGTCCGTGATCGCGCGATTGCGTGAAGACGACTCCGGGTCGAAAACCGTTAAGACAGATAACGTCGACTGCGCCGCTGCTGCTTACCGCGATCTGCGGATCGTATTGAAACGGGACTCGCACTCCTCGCAGGCAAATGTGGCGCGTCGGAAGCCACGTGCGTCCGCCGTCCTGTGATGCTCGAAAGATCAGTGAATCCGGCAACTGATCGGTCGTCATCTGGTAGACCCAGCTCGAGGCAGGATCGGCCGCGACGACCGGTTCCCAGCGGTTTTCGGCGCGGGAACCCCAGCGTTGCTCGCTCTTAAAGCGCGGCGGCGCAAGAGCTTGCCGGCGAGCGGCGCTTGCAAGCGGAGGCGCATACTCGTTCTTGCCGACAATGCAAGAAGTTACGGTGAGGCTCAACAAACAGGCCGTCAATAATCGCTTCAATTAGTGGCCCTCCGTTTCGGCCGAGGTTGGCGCAGCGGCAGGCTTCCCCTGCGCTCACTCGAAGCTCGACGTTCGTGAAGAGATCGTTTCCTGCTGCATTTGCTGCGTTGCTCGTCGCTGCTTGCTCTGTAGGGAGAGAAGGCGCTCTTCCGCCCGGAGGAGCCGTTGCGAACGGCGCGCTTTCCGCCGCCGAGCGGGTTTTGCCCGCAGCCGGCGGCAGCGTCTTCGTTGCAAACTGGTACGGTAACACGGTTACCGTATACTCCGCCGGCGGACGATCGAAGCTTCGTACCATCACCACCGGCATCGGCTATCCGAACGCGATTGCGATCGCAAAGACGGGTACGGTTTACGTCGGCAACTATGGCAGTCCCAGCGGAAGCATCACGAGCAACGTCGCCGTCTATGGTGCCAACGGCGGCCAGCCGATGCGAACCATTACGCAAGGTCTGCTCGGACCATATGCGATTGCCTTCGGCCCGACGGGCAAGGTCTATGTCGCCAACTTCGGCGGTCCCACGGTGACGGTCTACGGGAAGGGATCGATCTCGGTGCTCCAGACGATATCGACGGGGGTCCGATCTCCGGAGGCGCTCGTCTTCGATCGAGCCGGCAATCTTTACGTCGCTAACTTTGCAAGTAACACCGTCACCGTCTACGCTCCGGGCAAGGCGTCGCCGATGAAGACCTTCTCTGCAAGTATCTCGCGACCCGACAGTTTGGCGCTAGACTCTGCCGGGAGACTCTTCGTCGCAAATCATCGCACCAACTCGATAGCTGTATTCGCGCCGGGTCATAAGAACGAGCCGCGCACGATTACTAAAGGCGTTCACGCGCCGTTAACCGTCATCTCGGCGCCTTCCAAGGAGCTCTTCGTCTTAAACTACGACAACAATAGCGTCTCCGTCTACTCGGAAGCGACCTTCGATCTATTGCGCGTAATCAAAACCGGCATCGCTTGCCCTACGACGATGGCGATGAGCGGAACGGGACTCCTCTACGTCGCCAACGCATGTCCGAGCTCGGTCTCCGTTTATTCATCTTCCGGAACCAAGCCGCTGCGCTCGATAACCAGCGGGCTCGACGGTCCGGTGGCGATCGGCATCGCGCCGTAGTGCCGTAACGTAAAGATGTTGCGCGCCGGCTGCACGGGGCTCGCTATCCTCTTCACCGTCGCCGCGTGCACTCAAAGCTCGCCGCTTCGACCTCTTCCGGCGGCCTCGACCGCCGCGCGTCCGTCGTCTCGGAAGATCGCGCACGTCGTCATCATCTTTCAAGAGAACCGATCCACCGACGACCTCTTTAACGGATTTCCAGGCGCCGATACGGTTCGCAGCGGCTTAACCTCTAGCGGCCGCCGCATCGCGCTCCGGCCGGTCCGCATGACGGCTCCGTACGACCTCGACCACACGCATGCCGGCTTCGAGACCGAGTACGCCGGCGGCAAGATGAACGGTTTTGATCGGGAGAACTCGGGATGCGTCGGTGCCATCGTCTGCTCGCCGGCGGACGTACGCGCTTACGGCTTCGTCCCACACGATCAAATCAAGCCCTACTTCGCGATGGCGATGCAGTATGCGTTCGCCGATCACATGTTTCAAACAAATCAGGGGCCGAGCTTTCCCGCTCACCAGTATATCGTCAGCGGCACGTCGAGCATCACGGATCGTTCGTCCTTGCGCGCGGCCGAAAATACAAGTCCGCCCGGCGGCGGCTGCGATTCGCGACCCGGTACGCTCGTTGCATTGATCGCCGAGTCGGGCGACGAGAGCCGGCAAATCTATCCCTGCTTCGATCGCATCTCGTTGATGGAGCTGCTCGACAAAAAGAGCCTCTCCTGGCGCTACTATCAGGCGTCGCCCGGAGCCGGAGTGTGGAACGGTCCGGATGCGGTTCTGCATGTTTGGGAGAGCGGAGAGTTCTCGCGAAACGTGGTTACGCCGCCGTCGCAAGTTCTTACCGACATTGCCGGCGGCAAGCTGGCAGATGTTGTATGGGTAACGCCGACCATGCTCGCCTCGGATCACGCGCAGTCCACGAACGGTTCGGGACCGTCCTGGGTTGCCGCGGTCGTCAACGCTATCGGCGAGAGCCGCTATTGGAACGACACGGCGATCTTCGTCACTTGGGACGATTGGGGCGGTTGGTACGATCACCTGAGTCCGCCGCAGTATAACTCGTACGAGCTCGGTTTTCGCGTCCCGCTGATCGTTATATCTCCGTATGCAAAGAATCATTACGTATCGCACGCTAGGCACGAGTTCGGCAGCATCTTAAAGTTCACCGAGAAGATCTTCGGCTTGCCCTCGCTTCACACGACGGACGTTCGTTCCGACGATCTCTTCGACTGTTTCGACTTCTCCAAACCGCCGACGAAGTTCAAGAAGATCCCGGCCGACCATCCGCCGAGCTACTTCTTCAAACTGCCCTCGACGGAGCCCGACGATTAAGATCCGCGCCGCTGCACTATCGAATCTCCTGATTGCCGTCGCTCTTAGCGCATGTTCCCGCGAGGGCGCTGCGCCGGCGCTTCCGCCGCAGGTCTCGAGCTTCGCAGCGAGCGTATCGTACAAGACGATCTACAGCTTCGGCCAAAACGGTAAGGCCGGCGACGGCCTGACGCCGCTAGCGGACCTCATCGCGGTCGGTTCGAAGCTGTACGGCACGACGCAGTTCGGCGGAACGACGAACGGCCAGTGTTACATCGGCTGCGGCACGGTTTTCAAAGTGAGCGCCCAGGGAGAAGAGAGCGTCGTCTACCGATTCAAGGGCGGCAGCGACGGCTTCTCGCCGTCCGGCGGGTTGATCGACGTCAACGGCGAGCTCTTCGGGACGACGAGCACCGGGGCAAACGGACGCGACTGCTCGTACGGCTGCGGCACCGTCTTCAAAGTGACGACCGATGGAAAGTCCAAGAAGCTGCTCTATACGTTTGCAGGAGGGACCGACGGCGCCGATCCTGTCGCGGGTTTGATCGTGGTCGGCGGATCGCTCTACGGCACCACGGAGTACGGCGGCATAACGACAAAGCTCTGCTCCGACGGATGCGGCACTATCTTCAAGCTGACGACGAGCGGTCGCGAGAGCATCGTCTATCGTTTCAAAGGCGGAAAGGACGGGGCGCAGCCGGTCTCGCGGTTGATCGCGCTCGACGGCACCCTCTACGGCACCACGGAGTTCGGCGGCGAGCGTACGCCATTCTGTGCGAAAGGATGCGGAACGCTCTTCCGAGTGAGCACGCGCGGCTCGGAAAAGATCGTCCACAGTTTTAAGTACGGCCCGGACTCAAACGACGGCGCGTTCCCCATGGCTGGACTGACGGCCGTGGGCGGTGATCTTTACGGCACGACTCTTGGCGGCGGTGAGGTGAGTGACGGAACGGTCTTTAAAGCAAATGCGTCCTCGGGTGCCGAGACGGTGCTCCACAACTTTAGCTGTTGCCATATCAAGCGTGACGGCAGATTCCCGGTCGCGCGCTTGACGCGCGTGAGCGGATTGCTTTACGGCACGACCCGCGACGGCGGAGCTGGCAACGCGGGTACGATTTTTAAGATTGCGCCTTCAGGCTCGGAGAGCATTCTTCGTAGCTTCAAGGGTCGCCCCGACGGCGCTCAACCCCATGGCAGCCTCTTTCTTATGAACGGGACGCTCTACGGCACGACGGCGTCCGGCGGCTCGACCTCCGAGGGTACGGTTTTCGCGCAAACGCCGTAAGCGATCTTGCGGTCGGGACGTGCGATTGCCTCATAGATTGCGCCCAGCCCCACGATCAGCGCCATCACCAAGAGCGTCACCCAGCCGTAGTTAAAAACGGCGCGGCCGCTGGAGAGCGGGCTGGGCCAGACGATGTTCGCAAGCATGAGCGCAAGATAGAGCGCACCGCCTACCGTCACCGGCACTCCCCACTTTCCGAGTGTGAAGAGACCGCTCGGTCTCCATCCGCGCGCGCGCGCGACGAGTGCCCCAAGCACCGTGAGCAAGAACGCTAGATAGATTCCCGACGTTGCGAACGAGACGAGCGCGTAGAGTGCCGTCACGTGCGCGGGATAGTCAAACCAGAGCAGGTGAACCGGTTTACTTGGATTTACGAGCACCAGCAACAGAAAGAGGAACGGAACGATCGTTCCCACGAGTATCGCGTTCACCGGCGTGTGATGGCGTCGCGAGACGACTTGTAGTTTGTCGCTAAAGGGTATCGCGCCGTCTCGTGCGAGCGCAAACGCCACGCGTGCGCCGGCGCCTTGAACCGCGGTCCCGCAGCTGAAGAACGCGACGATGACCATAACCAAGAAGAAGTCTTGCAGCCAGCCGGGCAGGACGCCGAGCAGGCCGGCAATGCCGCCGTTCACGACTGCGCCGATACCCGCCGCGGGCGTGGCGAGCAGCAAGCCCAAAACCAGCACGAACGACGCAATTCCACCGTAAAGGAGCGCGCTGCGCATCGCTCGGGGAACTTGGCGCTGCGCTTCGATCGTCTCTTCCGAAATATCGCCGGCCGATTCGAAACCGTAGAAGATATAAACATTTGCAAGAACGGCGACGAGAGCGGCACCCGTCCACCAGTTCCCCGAAAAGTCGAGGCCGAGCGGGTTGCTCCCGAGATGCTCGACGTTCTGGGAGGTAAAAGTGAACCCAAAGCCCTGGTGGAAGCCGAAGATGGCTAGCGCGAGGAAGACTCCAAACGTCCCGATCGTCTCGACGTAGACGCCGAAGCGCGCGACGCGCCCCATGATCTTCGCACCGATCCCGTTCGCGACTGCCGAGAGCACGATAATCGTGCCGGTGATGATGAAGATGATCGGATGGCTTGAAGAATTCAGATGCGTGTGGAACCAGATATTCGAAAGCGATGTGACGTAGCCGACGGCGCCCGAATCGACCGAAGCGACCGTCGCGAGCAGCGCAAAACCGTAGATCCATCCGATGAACCATCCGTAGCGCGGCCCGACGTTGAACTTGCCGTATTGATAGAGCGCACCCGAGAGCGGATATTCGCTGGCGAGCTCGCCAAAGACCAATGCGACCAGCATCATGAGCCCGACGACGATCGGTATCGTCCAGATGTAGCGCGGTCCACCCGTGCCCAGGCCCAAGGTGTAGAGCGAGTAAATTCCCACCATCGGGCTTAGGTAACTGAAAGCGACGGAAAAGTTGTCGAAGAGCGAGAGTACTCGCGAAAGCTCTTGGCGATAGCCTAAGGCTGCGAGGCGTTCGCCTTCGTCTAATGCCTCGACCACGCCCAACCCGTGATGCGCCAACCCGCCGCGAACTTGAGTAACGCGACGGTGAAGATCGAATCACGCTCGGCGACCGGCTTTCCTCGTTCTTTATAAGTGTACGTGGCCGGAACGACGACGTAGGCGCGGTCTCCGTTGACGCTGAGATGCCAAGGCTTGCCAAGCGTAACGATCCCGCCGGTGATTCCCTCTCGCTTGCTCATCGCGGCGTAATCCAACGCCCACTGCTCGCAGGCCGTCGGCCCCATCCACTCGTGCGGGGGAAACTCGTCAATAATCGACGTTTGCGTGGCGCACGCCGCGAGCGCCGACTTCGCGTCGCCTTTATTGAATCCGTCGACGAACTGATGCAAGCTCGCCATCACCGAGGCCGCTTGCGCTCCAGCCGTCTCATCGGCCATGGCAGGGACCGACGAGATCGCCGCCAGCGCGAATACGAGCGCGAGTCCAATACGGCCGTAGATTTTCATACTCTCGGGCTGTTCAAGCGTGCGCTGCTGCGGGCCTCCGAGACAGTTGCGTGCGGACCGCCGTTGGAGGTGAGGACGCCGCATGAAGGTAACTCTTTTTGCCCCGGAGCCTCCCCGTGAGAAGTAAGGAGTGTTTGTGAACGGATCCACTAAACTGCTGGCGCCGCTCGTTGCAGCGACCGCACTCGCCGCTTGTAACGCAGGCGGATCCTCAATCGTGCCGGGTGCGCCCGGTCAAAACGCGTCGCTGCTGCGCCTACCCGCGTCAGCGCCTCGTTGGATGGCAAACGGTCTCGCGAAACCGGCCTGTCCAATGGTCACCGGCGTACCGACCTGTTTGGCGCTGATCGAATCAAAGGGCGGCCTCAGACCCGACATCGCCGGCTTGGCGCCGATCGACTTCCAAACGCGATATAATCTACCGTCGTCGACGAACGGATCGGGACAGATCGTCGCCATCGTCGACGCTCACGACAACCCGAAGGTCGCGAGCGATCTTGCAACGTATCGCACTCAGTTCGGATTAGGGACCGCGAACTTCACGAAATACAATCAAGACGGACAAACGAGCAACTATCCTACCGGCAATACCGGCTGGGGCGTCGAAATCGATCTCGACGTCGAGATGGTCTCGGCTGCCTGCCCGCTTTGTACGATCTACCTGATCGAAGCGAAGCATTCGAGAAACCGCGACCTTGAGGCAGCCGAAGTTACGGCCGTAAAACTCGGCGCGCACATCGTGAGCAACAGCTGGATCTGCTACGGGAAGAACAGCTGCGTCAAGAAGCGCGACTTCGACCAGCCCGGCGTCGTTTATACGGCCGGCTCGGGCGATGTGGGCTACAACGACAACGGCAATCCCGAATCGCTGGACTCGGTCGTTTCGGTCGGAGGCACCAGGCTCACGAAGAGCGGCTCGAACTATAGCGAGAGCATTTGGAACGGCGCCGGCGGCGGATGCTCGAACAACGGAAGCGGAACCGGCATACCAAAGCCTTCATGGCAAAAAGATCCAGATTGTGCGTATCGCACCGATGCCGACATCGCGGCGGTCGCCGACGACGTCGCCGAGTACGATACCTACGGTGGGGGCGGCTGGTTTACGGTGGGCGGAACGAGCGTCGCGACGCCGATGATCGCGGCGATCTTCGCGCTCGCCGGCAACGCAAGCAGTCAAAACGCCGGTGAGCGATTCTGGAGCCTGAAGGGGAACAAGCGCAGTCACGACATCCACTATATCAGCAGCGGCAGCGATGGTTCGTGCGGCGGCGAGTACCTCTGCCAAGCCGGCACCAAGCAGTTCCAGACGTACTCCGGTCCGGGCGGCTGGGGAACGCCAAACGGAATCGGCGCCTTCTAAAACCGAGCGACCGACTTTTTTCGGGGCGGCTTGAAAAGTGCCGAGGGCTGTGCTATATTTTCGGGCAACATGTTCGTAGTTATTGCCCAAGCGTATTACTATTACTACGGCCGCTCTGAGAGCCGGCAAGGTACGCTGTTGCTTTAACGAACGT
>JBAUMX010000122.1:0-4059 GCA_049578945.1 Candidatus Cybelea sp.
CCGTTGTCCGGCTGCCAGCAACGCGGTCGCGAGACCGGCAAGCTCATGCCATCGGATCGCCGCGATCGCTGCCAGCGTCCACGCGACGCCTACATAAAGAAGAAGGGCGGCGACGATCGGCACTCGCCGGGGGGCCTTGGGCGGCCGCACGTCCGTGGCCGAGACGACCGAGGCGGTGAAATCCGCCGCGACCTTCGGAGGCCGCGTGGTGGAGAGCAGCGCGTCGACGACGCGCAGCTCGTGCAGCAGGGCGTTGCAGCTCTTGCAGGCATGCAGGTGCCCGGCAATAGCCCGCGCCTGCCGGCGCGGCAGCGCGCCTTCGAGGTATGCGTCGAGCCGCGGCTCACACGAGGAGCAGCGCATTTGCTCCCTTCTTTTGCGGAACGGCGCGCAGCGATTCTAGGGCTAGCTGCTCGCGTTCGCGGATCTTTTTGGTAAGCGCGATCTTGCCGCGATGGATCAGCGTCTTCACGTTACCAAGCGAGAGCCCCAACGTGCTCGCGATCGTTTGGTACTCCATGCTATCGAAATATCGAAGCGCCAAGACGGTCCGGGTGCGTTCGGGCAACTCGGCGAGCGCTGCTCGCAACTCGCGCTCGGCCTCTTCGCGAAGAACTCCGCCGGCGGGATCGGCCTGCGGCGATGGATCGGGAAGCGCGCTCTCGAGCGATTGGTCTTGCGCGAGCTCCTGCACTTGCGGCGCGCGCAGCGACTTTGCCAGATACGTTCGAACCACGTTCCGCGCGATCTGATAGATCCAGGTCGAGAACCTTCCGAGCTGAGGGTTGAAGGTTCCCAAATGCGCGTACGCTCGCAGGAAGGTTTCCTGCGACAAGTCGGCAGTTTCGGATGAGTTTCGTACGGTTGCGCCGATGAAGTTTGCGATCCCGCGTTTATAGCGATCCACGAGCACGCCGAAGGCCTCCCTTTCCCCGGAGCGCACCCGATGCACCAGAGCTTCGTCGCTCTGATCATGGAATGCCATGCTCCCTCGATTCGGTTCTTCTGGCGGCTCTTACCTCGGCGGGCCCGCGTTTGTTGCAACCGCAAGGCTTGGGTTGGACGCGTCGCGGCGAGAGAGAATCGGCCGCCGACCGGCGAGCGGCCACTCGATTCCTAAGTCTGGGTCGTTCCACGCGACTCCGAACTCACGGGCGGCATCGTATGGCGCGCTCTGTTTGTAGGCCAGGACGGTCTCGTTTTCTAAAGCGAGGAAGCCATGGAGAAAGCCGCGCGGGATGTAGATTTGTTTTCCCTCCGAGCCTTCGAGGCGTCGCCCCCACCACCGGCGATAGGTCGGACTCTCCGGGCGCAAATCGACGATAACGTCAAAGGCGCTTCCGCGAACCACGCCGACGATCTTTGCCAGCCGAGGATCGCCGTGCAGACCGCGCAAGACGTCGCGATGCGAAAGGGAAAGATTATCTTGGACGAACGTTTCCGCGATGCCGCATTCGCGATAGCGATCGAGCGAGTACGTTTCTTTGAAAAACCCCCGTTCGTCGGCAAAGATGCGCGGCGTAAGCATCAACGCCCCGGCGAGAGGTAATTGCTCGACCTGCATGAGAACGACAATACCATGAACGGCAGCGTGAGTCCGCCAGGCACGTTCGTGCTCAGGCGGGGGCTCGAACGTCTCCGTGACAGCGCGATGTTAAAGCAGAGCGTGCTTGTCTTTACGGCAGGCACGGTGCTGAATATCTGCGGTTTTGTCGCGCACGCCGTCGCGAGCCGCCAGCTCGGCGTTACCGTCTACGGCGGCCTCTACGCGCTGATCAACGCGGCGCTTATCGCCGCCCTGCCTGCGGCTTTCGTCGCACCCGTCGTCGCGCAGCTTGCCGCGGAGTTTCGCGCGCTTCACGACGAAGGACATTTGCGCGGCTTGACCGACAGCGTGGCCGACGGGTTTACGCGACTCGGCCTTCTCTACATGGTGGTCGCCGCGTTTGTAGCGATTCCATTCGCGCGCTTCTTACACGTTCCGGTCTGGTCGGCGCAGTTCGTCGGTTTGCTGGCCGGCGTTTCGCTCTTCGTTAGCGCGCTGCGCGCTCTCGCGCAAGGCACGCAAGATTTCGTCGGGTACTCACTCTCAAACTCGATTGAAGGCGTCGCCAAAGTCTGCGGCATCGGAGTGCTCATCGCCGTGGGGCTCAAGCTCGGCGGAGGCATCATCGGATTCTTCATGGGTCCGCTCAGCGCGGCGATCTATCTTGGAATACGACTGAGGCAACGATACGCAAGCGTGGAGCCGCGTCACGTTCGTTACGACTGGTCGCGCATCGTAAACGCGAGCGCTGGTGCAGCCTCAGTGAGCATTTCGCTCGCACTGATGGGCTCCGCCGACGTCGTTTTGGTGAAGCATTTCTTCGATCCGCACGCCGCCGGGCTTTATGCCGCCGCTTCGCTTGGCGGAAAGATGCTGCTCTATCTGGTTGGCTTCATCCCGACCGTGCTGCTGCCGCAGGCAGCCGACCGACACGCGCGCGGCGTCACGACGCGCGACGTTCTCATCGGAAGCTTGACGATGTTCAGCGTAGTAGCACTCTGCGGGCTTTTTGTTTTTCGGTACTTCGGCGTCGCCGTGCTCCACGCGCTCGTTGGGCATGCATACGATGCAGCGGCGCCCCTGCTAGTAACCTACGGCAGCGCGATGGTGCTTCTCGCATTGACCAACTCGCTGACGTACTACGGGATCGCAACCCACCGGCTGGCGTTCACGGTTCCGCTCTTGGTGTGCACGTTGGGAACGCTGGCTGCGATCGCGACGATTCATCCAACCTTGGAAACGGTCGTCAAAATTATGGTCGTCGGCAACGCAGTATCCGCGCTCGCTGTGGTGGCTTCGCTGACGTTCCAGCGAAACACCAGCGGGCGGCGGTCGACGGTGTGAAGCGGGTTCTGTTGATCGGTGGTTCGGGTCAGCTCGGAACGGCGATTCGGCAGCGATGGAGCGATTGCGCGATTGCCGCGCCCCCTCGCGAGGAGCTCGAGCTAGCCGATCGCACCGCGATGCGCGGCGCGATCGAACGCTTTAGGCCCGACGTACTCATAAACGCGGCTGCATTCCACGAGGTCGATCGTTGCGAAGACGAGCCCGAGCAAGCCTTCGCGATCAACGCGCTTGCGGTCGGAGCGGCCGCCGCTCTGGCGCGCGAGAACGGCACGGTCTTCGTCACAGTCAGCACGGACTACGTTTTCGATGGCGAAACGACCGCCCCGTACCGCGAAGATAACGCGCCGCGTCCGATCTCAGTCTACGGCGTCTCAAAACTGGCCGGCGAATATTTGGTCGAGGCTTTGGGCATGCGGGCTTTCGTCGTGCGCACGTGCGGCCTCTACGGAAGGTCGGCAAATCAACGCGGCCGCAAATCATTTATCGAGCGCGTGCTCTCGCAGCGCCGCGGCGACCCGCCGCTGCGCGTCGTTACCGACGTCGTCGCTTCCCCGACCTTTGCCGGCGACCTCGCCGACGCGCTTGCCCGGCTGGTAGAGACCGACGCTTACGGCCTCTACCACACCGTCAACGCCGGCGCGGTGAGCTGGTACGACTTTGCGACCGAGGCGATCGCGCAGGCCGGCGCGCAGGCCAGGCTCGAGCCGATTGCGGCCTCAGAGCGCCAGGCACGGGCGGCCCGGCCGCGCTTCTCGGCGCTGGAGAATGCGAAACTCGGAAGGCTCGGCGTTTCGATGCCTTCTTGGCGCGCCGGAATTGCCGCCTATCTCGCGCTCCGGTAAGATAGACGGCACCTATGGAACTGCGCATCGATCGTGACCGCGTCGAACGCTGCCGGCGACTGGCCGCCGCAATTGCGGATCCGGTGGAAGCATTCATCGCGGCGCATTCGACCGTTTCGGTGGAGCGCGGCGTGCTGCGGCTGCTCGGAGTAGACGGCATTACGAGCGAGGAGATTCCGTTGCCGAACGCCGTCGTCGACTCGCTTGCGCCCGACGTGCTCGGGCGCGGCGTCGCGCTCCCCTTCGGTAAGGCGCTCGCCGAAACCGGACTCTCGCCGCAGGCACTCGCCGAAACGATCGCGTCGGGGCGCAGCTCGCTTGGAG
>JBAUMX010000123.1:0-4176 GCA_049578945.1 Candidatus Cybelea sp.
CGACGCCAAGGGTAACGTCTGGATCACCAGCACCGGTAATCAGACGATCTATAAATACGCGCACGGCGCAACGCAACCGAGTGCGCTGTTGAGCGATCCGCTCGGGTCTCCAATCGGATGCGCGGTCGATCCGGACAGCGGCGATCTCGCGATCGCCAACTTCGCAGACTTCAGCGGCGGTGGTTCGGTTCTCGTTTACAAACACGGGCGCGGTTCGCCGGCGGCCTACTCGAACCCGAAGCAACTCTCGAATTACTTCGCCGCCTACGATGGCAAGGGCAATCTCTACGTCAGTGGGGTCGAGGCGAGGACACGATCGTACATGCTATCCGTTCTTCCGCACGGCCGCACCGCGATGTCGTCGGTCGCGATCTCAGGGGGTGCGCTCTACTTTCCGGGCACCGTCGCGTGGCACGGTTCGACGCTCGTGCTCGGCGATCAAAAGTGTAAGAAAAAGGCCAGCTCGTGCCTCTACGAGCTGCACGTTTCGGGCGCGACCGCGAAGATCACCGGCACGACGGCACTGACCGGAGCCTGCGACGTCGCACAGGCCTGGGTCGGCAAGGCGCAGCTCGCCGGCGGCGATTACCGCCACTGTGGGGGCGAGAGCAGCGTCGATATCTGGCACTTTCCTGCGGGCGGAGACCCGACTGCAAGGGTGGGGGGCCTGCAGATTCCGGTCGGCGCCACGGTCAGCGCCGCCAGCGGCCAATAACCGCGCCAGGCGGCCTCTTAGAAAAGTGGGCGGCAGTCGGCCTACCCCAGGAGGGAAGCGGGCGCTATCTGGAGCATGGAGTTAACCGGCAGCCACGAGCCTAAGCAGCGTCGTGGTTTCCGTTCCAAAACACCCTAGCTTCTGAAGGAGTTCTAAACGTGCGTTTTACCCTTCTCTTTGCGAGCACTGCGCTCGCAGCTAGTCTTGTTCTTTCCGCATGTTCGAGCGGTGGAACCTCGTCGGCGATTCCGGGCGGAAACTCGATCGCGCCGATGGGGCAAAACCACGGCGGCTATCGCCTCGTGACCGAAGTGTCGCGCGATACTTCGTGCCCCTCCACATTCGTCCAGTGCCTCGCATTGACGCCCGGCTCACCGGCGGAAGTCGAGTGGTGCATCTCCAGCAGCGGCAACTGCACGTCAGGTCTCTACGACGGTAGGATCAAATGGTTGGTCACCAGGCCCGGCGTTCTGAAGATAAAGACCGGCAAACCGTACCATAAGATCAAAGCCGCGTGGAGCGCCAAAAAGGGCAATCCGGACGACTTGACGGTAACGCCAGCCGCCGGCGTCAGATCGACCAAGGGCACCATCGGCTATGAGTTCCAGTGGACGGCAACCCTCCTGAGCGGCAGCTACAAGGGCACCGTCTTCACCGAGGAAGAAGGGCTCAGCGTCCTCTAGTTCGATCGATTTTAACAGGCGCAAAAACGGTCGAAGGGGCCCGGCAATTTTTCCGGGCCTCTTTTCTTAGTCGTCGCCGATGATGCCCGACGGTTTTCGCGGAATCCGCGAGTTAAGCTCGACGCGCATCCAATACGCCGATGGCTTCGAGCCCGCGATCGGCGTGAACTTGCGCGGTTTCTGCCCGTAATCGAAGGCCGCCGCGTCGTTTGCCGGGTCATCTGCGCGCGCGTCCGCCTGGGCCAGCGGCGCGAAATCGAAGTTGTCTTCGACGTAGCGCAGCACGCTTGCAGTCTCGTACTGCACGTGCGTCACCGAGCCGTGCTTGGCGTACGGCGAAACGATCAGCAGCGGCACGCGAAAACCGAGTCCGTCGTAATCTTCGTGCGGCGGCGGCACCGGATCGAAGAACCCGCCCCAGTCGTCCCACATGACGAAGATCGCCGTCGATTTCCAGAACTTACTCTCGCCGACCGCATTGACCACGCTCGCGATCCAGGCCGGTCCCTGCGGCTTGTCGCCGCTGGGATGATCGGAGGTCTCCCAGGTAGGCGTAATCCACGTTATCGCGGCGAGCTTGCCGGCGGTGACGTCGGTGAGAAACTGCGCGGGTGGGCTGACGACGTCAGCGCTCCAGTCTCGGCCGTTGTAAATTTTATCGATCGCCTGATACGACGACCACAATCCGCCGTCGCCGTAGATCGTGCCGGCGTAGAAACGCCAGCTGATGCCCGTGGCGTCGGCCTCGGAGGCGATCGACGGATTGTTGAAGCAGGCTGGAATGCTCGGACCGTACGCGCGCGTTTTGAGCAGCGTCACGACCGTATCGCTCTTCCCACCCTCGCATCCCCAATCGTTGATCGGATAATCGACCGCGCGGCTCGAATACGCGGCGACCAGATACTGGTGCGCGACGAAGCTGCCGTCGAGATTCGACGAGAAGGTGTGATCGGCGAGTACGAATTGATCAGCGATCGTCCAATAGGCTGCGATCTGCGATCGCGGCACGTACGAGAACGCGACGTTCGCGGGCGCGCCGGGTGCAGATTTCTCGTTGTTCCAGCCGTCCATCTTACAGTCGGTGCCGGGCAGCTTGCCCTGCCCGTCGCAGGCCGCGAAGAAGGCACTCGAATCGTGGCCGACGTCCCACGCGCTGCCGAGGCTGCGCGGCTTGACCCTCACCTTATTGCCGCTGCCGTCGTAGCCGTAATTGGCAGTCGTTGCTCCCGGATAGTCCAAGAAAAGGTTGTTGAACGACCGGTTCTCTTGCACGACGAAAACCACGTGTTTGATCGGCGAGGCACCGCCTCGGCGCGGCAGACGTCCCGTGCCACCCTGACCCTTCGACAGGCTTAGGGCTACGCTTCGTGCAGGCCAAAAGGAGGTCGGAACGTCGAAGGGCTGACGAAGGGCGCCGGTCGAGCAGCCCGCGATTGCAAGCAGAGCGAGCAACGGTAGCAAACGTTGACGCACCGATGCCAGGTTCCGCGCACGGTCCCGATCACCTCGAAGGGAACGACGAAAGCGCCCGGGGATTCCCGCTCATGGGCAAGCGGCTCTTCAGTGCTGCGACGTTGGCGATTGCCTCGATGGCGGCCGCGGCGTGTTCGCACGTGGGGCTGCCGCCGGGTGCGGGAAGCGCGACGTCCGTAGCGTTGCAGTTCGAGAGTGGAGCCGGAAAGATCAAACACGTCGTCTACGTCGTTCAAGAGAACCGCAGCTTCGACGACGTCTTCCAAGGCTATCCCGGCGCCGACACCGTTTCGAGCGGAAAGGACTCCAAAGGCGAGACGATCGTGCTGCAGCCGATCTCGTTGAAGACGGAATACGGCATCGACCACAACGCAGCGGCGATGTTCGCCGCCTGCCGCGGAACCGGCAAACTTCCCGGAACGATGTGCCGGATGGACGGTTTCAATAAAGAGCTTAAGTACGGGGGACCGACGAACGGCCAGTACGCCTACGTTCCGCACAGTGAATCGAAGCCCTATTTCGATATGGCCCACGAGTTCGTGCTGGCCGACCGGATGTTCCAGTCGCAGCTCGATGAGAGCTTCGTCGCGCATCAATACATCATTGCCGCGCAAGCGAAATCCAGCGTCAACGTGCCGGATCTGGAATGGGGATGCGAAGGCGGCAAAACGGATTCCGTCTCGACTATCACGCACCAGCGCTCGCACGGTGATTCGCAGCGTCCCTGCTTTGACTACACGACGCTCGGCGACGAACTCGACCAGGCCGGATTGCCGTGGCGCTTCTATACCAGCGCGTACTCCGTCCCATTCAGCGGATTCTGGTCGAGCTATCAAGCTATCAAACATATCGTTTACGGTCCGGACTGGGCTAAAAACATCCGCTACCCGCAGAAGAAGTTTCTGCGCGACATACGTCGGGGCAGGCTGGCGAGCTTTACGTGGATCACGCCGCTCTGCTCTGATTCCGATCATCCCGGCTGCGGCGGCGGTTTCGGACCGTCGTGGGTGGCTTCGGTCGTCAACGCGATCGGCGAGAGCACGTTCTGGGATTCGACGGTGATCTTCGTGCAGTGGGACGATTGGGGTGGCCTCTACGATCACGTACCGCCGCCATACGAGGATTACGATGGGTTGGGATTTCGGGTTCCGCTGATCGTGATCTCGCCGTATGCCAAGAAGAACTACGTTTCGCACGTGCAGTACGAGACCGCGAGCGTGCTGCGTTACGCGGAGGATCTTTTCGGCCTCGGTCAACTCTCGGCAGCCGACGCGCGCGCGACTTCGCCGGCCACCGACTGCCTCG
>JBAUMX010000124.1:0-14871 GCA_049578945.1 Candidatus Cybelea sp.
AGGCCCGATCGCGGCTGCCTGCTTTAGCACCAAGGTCACGGCCGCGGCATGGAAGACGAAACCCTCATGGTACATCGTTGCAAAACGCGATCGCATGATCGATCCGAACCTCGAGCGAGCCCTCGCCAAGAAAATCAAGGCGCGGATGACGCTTGAGCTCGACTCGAGCCGTGTAGTGATGCTTTCGCGACCGCAACAGGTCGCGGCGTTCATAGCGAACGCCGCCGCAAGCTTGTGATGGTAGGAGAACTGATATGAAAAGAAGTTTCTTTCTCGCCGCTGCTGCAGGCGCCATTTCTATATCCCGGCCTCTACTGGGTCGAGCTGAAGATCTAACCAGACGCGTGCGGATCGCGAACGTGGAAGGGCTCGCCTCGCGCAAGCCTCTGTTTGCGTGGGATTGCGGGAGTGCCGTCGTATGGCTCAACGTCGCGAGCGGCATTTACTATTACAAGGGCGATCGTTGGTACGGACGCACGAAACGCGGCGCCTACACGTGCGAAAGGGAAGCAATTAAGGCCGGGAATCGCGCAAACCTGGATCGAACGTAACCGCACTTTACTGCGAAGGAGAAGAAGATCTATGTCTCACCATTACTCGGGTCCAGACTTCGCGTTTCCAAATGGGGACGCTCGCTTAAACGGCACCGATCTATATGTGTTCCCGAAGCCTGGGGATGGTAGCAAAACGGTCCTGCTATGGAACTCTCACCCGTCCGTCGGCGTGAATCCACCGGGCCCCACGACGACGGATCCGTTCGCGACGACTGCTTTGTATGAGGTGATGATCGACACGAATGGTGACCTTATTGCCGATATCGCGTATAGCGTGCGCTTCGCGGCCTCCAAGGGAGGAGGGCTGACGGCCACCGTCCGTCGGATTGACGGTACGAAGTCTGAGCGCACGGGCGATGAAGGGGAGGTCGTCCTCGAGGGGGCCGCCGTCTCGACGGGGCGCCAGGCGTCAGCGACGAACGCCGGCGACTATCGCTTCTTTGCGGGTTGGCGCAGCGATCCGTTCTTTTTCGACGCACAAGGCGCTCTAAACGGTTTGAAATTCACCGGTCAAGACTTCTTCGCCGACAAAAACGTCGCTTCGATCGTGCTGGAAGTGCCTACCTCTAAGCTCGGTGCTAAGATGAACCTCTGGGCTCGCACCATGGATGGGTCGTCCGGACGTTACACTCAGGCAGACCGAAACGCTCGGGCATCGCAGGAACCTTTCCTTGGCGCGGACCAGAAAGCTGCGTACATTACCGGCGAGCCGGCGCAGGACGCGCGGTTCGTTCCCGTTTTTGCGCACTCACTGCAGCACACGGGCGGATACACACCGGAGGAAGCAACGCGGGTGGCAGCGACCCAGTTGCCTGATGTGCTGCCGTATGAGCCGGGGCGCGAAGTATCGTACCCGACTAACGGCCGAGCGCTCACCGACGATGTTGAGGCGTACTTCCTTCCGGTGCTCACGAATGGAAAGGTGACGGGGGATGGCGTTGCGCCCCACACCGATCTGCTCGCCGAGTTTCCGTACGTAGGGCCGCCGCATAACGTAACGTAAACACGCGCCGGTACCCGGAACGTTCCGACGAACGAGCGCCACGGGTGTGCGCCGTCGTCGTAGGAATCATCAACTTAGATCCGGCCGGACTGGTGGAGAATCGCAAGTACTGCAGCGGTCTTCCCCTCCGCATCGCCGAGTGGATCGTTAGAGAGACAGATGATCGTAAAACGGTCCTTTGGAAAACGTTCCATGAATGTCGACGCGTCGAGGTCGGCTCCGCTGTAGTTAATCGTGGGTTGACCGTATCTGGTGTGAAACCCGAGGCCCATGCCATCCATGGTTCCGAAATCGAATCGAAGCCGACGAGTCATGATGTCGGTAAACTGGTTGCCGGCTAAACGGCCGGTGTACCAGTTTGTGTCCCATTTTGCGAGATCTACGAGGTTGCTGAAAACGCCGCTACCCCCAAAGTGCGGGGAATTGCGCGCGAGAAAGATCCAACCCGGTCCTGGACGAGCGAAGATACCGACGCTCCGAAGTTGCACGATTGTACGCTCGTCGCGGGGGGCGTAACCGAGAGCCCGATTACGAACGATTGCGGTCGAATCGTCGTTCACCTCGGTTTCGTTCATCTGCAAAGGCTTGAAGATGCGATCTCGCATGAACTCGGCAAAGGGCTGCCCACTGATTCGCTCCACGATTCTCGTGAGAAGCATGAAGTCCGTGTTGCTGTAGTCGTAACGAGTGCCTGGCTTGAAAAGCAGCCGATCCGGTGTGAGGGCGGCCGCGATCGCCTGATCTCTGGTAAAATAGTAAGCGCTAAACCACGGGACGCCGCTTTTGCGCGGCGTCTCAAAGTATTCGTGCAAGCCGCTCGTCATGTACACGAGATCCTTTACGCGGAGGTCGCTTCCATATTTCTCCGTCTCGGGTAAGTAACGCGCGACTCGGTCTTCCATGGAAAGTCTTCCATCCAGAATAAGAAGTGCGACGGCGGCCGCCGTGAACTGTTTTGAGAGTGACGCGAGATGGAACGACGTGTGCGGCGTAATCGGAATCCGATCGTCGAGGTTGGCCTCACCATAACCTCGCGCAAACACCAGCCTACCGTCATGAATCAGCCCGACTGCAAAGCCGGGAGAGCCTGGGTGGCTGTATGCAGCAAAAACGTGATCGATCTTCCTCGCGGCGGCATCATCTACCCAAGCTGCAGGTTTTGGAGCCCGACTGCATGCTACAAGACACGATAACATTGCCGCGCAGAGAACCACGCGTCGGGAAGGCGGTTTCGTGACGTTTAATGCCCCGCCGCGGGACCTGAAAATCACTCGTGAAAGCGGTCGCGTTGGAGACGCGTCGAGCTGCCAGGGCCTGGCAGGGTCAGCCTGGTTGGAAGCCGTCACCGAAAGGACGTGCGAAGCCGTTGGTTTTTAGCCATTGCAAATCTCCCATTCGCGTCAGGGCCTCTTTGAACACGCTCTGAACGTCGCTCAGCCGAGTTTTTGGATCGTTATTGTAGTCCATCAAGCGATGATTATAGTTCCGTCCCGCGCTTCGCTCATCGATGATGCCACGCACCACCTGTAAAGCAGGGCGCCGGTGTTGGAATCCGCCCGTGACCTGGATCGTCGCTTTTTCCATTGCACAGTAAATGCTCAGCGTGGCGGCATTTGTAGGACACTCCCGGTTGTCCGCGCGATTCCAAGTTGCGGCGTTCGCTAGAAACGCTGCCGCGCGTTGTACGATCTTTCGATCGAGGGCGCTGGGCGATATTTGGTAGAAAGCATAAAGGTTGAACAGCAACTTTCGTGGCGACGAGCGAAAGTTTGTGACGGGGAACCAGCCGTCCTCGGTGCGCAAAATGCCCCAGGCTCCGTTGTAAACCTCCAGCTCGATCGGGTCGTTGGGTTGATCGTCATCGTCCATACCGCCGGCCCACACCGACAGCGGGGCGAGGTCGTCACGCCACCTACCGGTGCCGATCGTCTTGACCCGCCTAAGCGTCACGGTCGGGACGTGCTGGAATATTCCCAAAAGCGCCCCGCACTGCCCCTTGAAATCGGAGCCGGCTTGTTGAAGAGTACAGCTAGATAACGATGTTGGATCTGCTTGGGCCGCAGGTGCGAAGAACATTGACAAGGCCAGCGCTGGAACAGCGATCGTGATGGACGGCAACCGGATCCGCGTCACGGCATCACGCTTTCGACCTCGGGCCGCCGCCTCCCGGGCCGACTCCGTTCGCTCACTGATGCAGCGACTGCAGAAACAAACGACCGTGCGGGTAGTCGAACGTCATGTTGAAGTGTCGTAGAAAGTCAAGACCGACGAGAATGTTGCGGCCCGACATCACATCGGTTCTGCGCTCACAAGCGTCGACTCCCCTGTAAACGATAGGGCCCAAAGTCAGCTTGTCTAGCGTGCCACATGCAATCGTTCCGTAGCCCCCGGCCGCTCCTTCAATCTTCGTTCCCATTGAAAGGTGGTACTTGAAGATGAGATCGGGACCAAAGATAAGAGCGTCCGGATCGCCGCTATCAAAATAGGCATTAACCGTGATCGAGCCGTCGAGCGTCATTGGAACCGACGGCGTGCCATCGGCGATATCGACAGGTAACGGCAGCCCTCTTTCACCGGAAGAGTCAAAGGTAGCGGGATCGTCGATTGCCATCGTGGCCGAACCCAAATCCATCCGAACGATTGCACCCGCGAATAGACCATAACCGATAAGGCCGTCGTAATTTTTACCGTCAAGGCCACGATAGTCCCTAGATGCAAAGGCGTTGTTGAAGTCGACGGCTTCAACAATCATATTCGAAAGAGTGTTGCCGCCCATCTCGAGTGCGTCGACCCGCCGCAAGTCTATCGGCGTTGGGTCGTAAAGCGTAAGAGCCTGATCGTCCACACGCAAATCTTTCGCACCGATCTTATCAGCGAAGGCCTTGTTAAGAATGATGCCTTCGCTTGCTCCTGTGTCAAGAATAAACGTTCCTTTTGTTCCGTCGACGGTCGCGTTGACGATGATACGCGTGGGCGTCAGCTGTATCGGAAACGGCTTCGGGTTGGAGAACGCCCATGATGCCGTCGGCGTCGGCGGGTGCAGCTCTGCATCCGCGATGACGACGTTCGGCTCGATCTTCGTATAGCGAAAAGTTCCGCCCTCATCGCCGATGCGAAACGAGCCGATCACTTTCTTAGTAGGTATCGGCTCCGCATACGATATGATGTGGAACGTCGTCTCGTAATCCCCGCCAGGGTCGATGATGGCCTTCACGATCGCACCGGTTGCCGGATCGATTGAAAGATCAACGGCGTCGGCTAGAGGCATCGGAACGTGCACGACGTCGACAGGTTTGCCATCTTCCGTCGCGCTGCGAAGAACGCTCGCTCCAACGATCGGCAATCCTTCATTTAACAGCGCTGCTGCCGAAAGCCGATACTTGGCAAGGTCGCCATAAATCGGAGTTGTGAATCCGTTGACGTCGGATCGCCAGAAAACATTCCCTGTAAATCCGCTTTCGTCGGTTGTGTTCGCCCGCCTCAGATACGTGTAGGTGTTGCGATACAGTAACCCAACGCGTCGTTCCACCGACCGTTCTGTTACTTTGCCTTTATCGTTTACGTACTCGCGCTCGAGGTGCAGCGTCTTGAAGGTGCCGTCGTCCAAATGCCAGCCCACGAACGCGCGATGTTTGGCGAGCAAGGCCTGCGCGTCATTGTCAGCCCGCACCGGTGCAGCCCAGGCGACGACCACCGATAATGTGATCGCGAGGAACACAAAGTGAACAGAGTACCGAGACACAAAGTTTGGCACGACGCGGGAACTTATTGATTTATTTCCGTCATCCTTTCGAGCAAAAAGACCATGCAGTTGGGAACAGGCGTGTCCTTTTACTAGAGGGCGATCCTGTTCTCTGCAGTTAACGATTAGGCGCAGCGCGCAACGCTAGCGTCGCTCACGTGTACAAGAAAGAACTAACTTGTATTGCACGCGTTCGGAGCCGACCTCGCGGGTTCGCCCGTAGTACTATAATCGTGCCGTCGCGTGATAGAAAGAAGCTGCTAGAACGCTGCGATGCTTTTGGGCGTTCCCAGCCCCGTAGGCCCGCTCCAGCCGGAGACCGCGGTGCACAGCGGCGCGCCGCAGCCGCCGTTGCTTCCGGCGGTGACGTCAAACAAAAGCGATGCGTGGCCGTAGAGATTCGCCGGATCGTTAGCGCCGGTTTTGCCGGCAAGCGCGAAGACCGAAGCGATGATTGGCGTCGCGACGGACGTTCCACCAAAGACGAGCCATCCGCGACGATGGAACGTATCGTAGATGGCGACGCCCGTGTCCGGATCCGCATCGGCCGAAACGTCGGCCTGCGCTCGCATCGAGCATCCGGTTTTTAGATTGGCTTGAAAGGTGGGTTTGGCGTAGAGTTTGCTGCAACCGCTTCCGGCATTCGACCATGCGGTTTCCGCGAGCGGACTCACCGAAGCTAAGGTTGTGCCGCCCACACCGATAACGCTCGCCAGAATTGCCGGCCACTGGGCGACGGCATTGTAGCCCTTGTCGCCGGTTGCGGCGGTGATGGCGACGCCGCTGACGTTGAAATCACCATCGTACGACGTCGTACCCTCGTCGACGCCCCAGCTGTTGCTTACGTACTGCGCGTGACTCGTTGCGAATTTTTCGGCGGCGTCGAGATCGGCGACGCTCGACGACGCCGCTTCTATCAATAGGATCTTGCAGTTCGGACAGATTGCCGACACCATATCGACGTCGACCGACTCTTCGCCGGCCCATCCGATGTCGGTACGCGTTGTGTACTGTTGCTTAGTGAAGCATCCGTTGGAAACCGTGCACGCAGGCAAGCCATACTGCGAGCGGTACGCGTTGAGGTCGGATGCCGCGTTCGGATCGTCGTACGCATCAACGATTGCAACCGTGCAACCGCTATTATTTTCGCTCTCCGAAGTGATTCCGTACGCCTTCTGCAGGTCGTTGGGCCCATAGCCGCCCGGCGTAGTGTCCTGGATCGTTCCCTCAATGTCGGTACGAAGCCAGGCTTGACAGCGCGCGAACCCCCGTCCCACGTCGCCACAAACGCGAGCAGCCCGGCCTCGGCGAGGCCAGAGGCCTAACTCTGCGGCGGTCGGAGAGTGCCTCGTGGTAGCGAAGCTCGACTGGAGCGTCGACATACTCCGTTGCGCGCTTGCCGCGCAGCCGGCAATCGAGGCGGAGGGCAACGAGGCCGTTGACTCGGTACAAGCCGTTAAGGCAACGACTGCGGCGGCAGCAATTGTCGATAAGCGCATCCCCTTCGCTTCCTTTCCTATCCAGTAACGCAATTAACATGGCATGCGTTCCCCTGCGGAAGCTGAGAATCGGCGGCGCCGAGGTGAAATTGACTAAAGCTGCCGGGAAGCGGCAAGGTGCGACCGTGGCCTCACTTGGTGGTATAATCGCACCCTCATGAGGATCGAAAAAGCAACGGTGAATAACTTCACCGGTTTCTCGCCACAAGCGATCAAGTTTCTTCGCGACTTGAAGAAGAACAACGACCGCGCGTGGTTCGCGCCGCGCAAGGAGCTTTACGAACGCGAGTGCCTGGCGCCGCTGCGAGCCTTGACCGTCGACCTCGCCCATTCGTTACGCAAAGCGAGGATCCCGATCGATGCCGATCCGTCGCGGGTAGGTTTCCGCATCTATCGCGACGTGCGCTTCTCGCGCGACAAGAGCCCGTACAAGACCAACCTTGGAACGTACCTTCCGCACCGCGGTATTCGCGGTGCACCCGGTGGACTCTACATCCATGTGGCGCCGAAGGAATCGTTCGCCGTCGCGGGTTTTTACCAGCTCGACAAAGAGCCGCTGCAACGCTGGCGCGAGGCGATGGCCTCCGATCCGAAGCGTTTCCAAAGCGTGTTGCGCGCCCTTGAACGCAACGGTCTCGCATTGCCGGATCGAGAGCCTACGCTCAAGCGGATGCCTCGCGGGTTCGAAGCCCTCTCGGAGAGTCCGATCGCTGCGTACTTTAAGATCGGAACGTTCACGGTGAGCGAGAAGCTCACCGACGTCGACCTCACCGGCGGAGGTCTCATTGCAAAAAGCCTCGCGTTGGTGAAGAAGGCGAAGCCTTTGCTCGAGTACGGCTGGGAGGCGCTGGACTAGCGGCGTGCTCGCATTAAAGGAAATCTTTGTTGCTAGGGGTTCGTGGAAGGCCTAGGCACGGCCAAGAAATCGGCGACGATCCACGCGGCTCCGGCGATGGCAAAGGTCACGATGCCTTCGCTCCAGTTCGAAAGAGTCTTTGGATCTGCGATCAACAACGGAATCCATATTGTGATTACGAAAATCAGGAGCATTACCGTCAGGAGCCTCGACGCGAGCAACGATTTGCAGCCGATCAGCATCGAAACACCGGCCAGCCCAAACGCGAGCGTCGTCGCGATGGCCCAAAACATCCCGTTAGGCGGCATCCATTTTGGAACCAAGGAGACCGTTCTGGCAAGAAATTCTATTTGCTCGATCGCGAACGAAATGTTGCACAGCCCGAAGATCACCACCCCGGCCTTGCAAATGGCCTTCGCGTATGGTGCTGACGACGCCGCCAATCCATACGCCACAAACGCGCCCACGACCAGGGCCAGCTGATAGAAGAGGTTTCCCCAGCTTGCGTAGACTCCCGGCTGGGCAAAAATATCCGGCACCAGGGTGAGCGCAAACAGTATATACACGCCACCCAAGACAGCGGCGCCGAGCCGATCGGTCTTGGAGAAGAGCAGCGCAATGCCGCCCACAATCTGCGCGATCGAAGTGACCCAAAGGAAGGCCGCGGTGCCCGGCAGGCGCCATTCCGATGCCAACTGCTGGTGCAACGCGAGAGAAGCGATCCCCAAGCTCAGTGCTGCCACGCCAAACAAATAACGCCCCATAGCGTCTGTAACGAGGCCGGCGGACGGAACGTGACGTACCCGTATCTTTGCCCGACGCCCAATCGTCTTCATGGCAGCCGACAAAATTTCGCTAAAGGAGACCACATAGCATGACCGCCCCTATTAAGATGAAGACGCCCCCGATCGTCTCGCCGCGGGAATGGGATGCCGCCCGCGAGCAGCTGCTGGTAAAGGAAAAAGCATTAACCCGCGCCCGCGACACGCTAGCTGCCGAGCGGCGGCGGATGCCCTGGCTTGCCGTAGAGAGAACGTACGAGTTCGACGGACCCAACGGTCGGGTCAGCTTGTGCGACCTGTTCGAAGGGCGCCGCCAGTTGATCGTTTACCGCGCGTTCTTCGAGCCCGGCGTTTTCGGCTGGCCCGAGCATGCCTGCCGCGGCTGCTCGATGATGGCCGATCAGGTCGCTCACGTCGCGCATCTGAATGCCCGCGACACGACGCTCGCGTTTGCCTCGCGCGCACCGCAGCCCGACATCGAGCGCTTGAAGAAACTGATGGGCTGGAAGATGCCATGGTATACGATAACCGATACCTTCGACGCCGACTTCGGCGTCGACCAATGGCACGGCACCAATGCCTTCTTCCGCGACGGCGAACGCGTGTTCCGCACCTATTTTATCAACAGCCGCGGCGACGAGCAGATGGGCAACACCTTTAACTACTTCGACATCACTGCGCTGGGACGCCAGGAAGATTGGGAAGATTCCCCGGAGGGCTACCCCCAAACGCCGCCTTATGCGTGGTGGAACTGGCATGACAGTTACGGCGCAGACGCCGCATCTGACGCAAAATGGGATGAGGTTTCAACGGCCGCGCAGTCGATACTCAGCCCGCAACCTGCCCAAAGCAGCGTCAAATGATTCTGCTCGCGCATATCCTCGGTATGCCGGTCGAGGAACTCGTGGCAGCGCCAATAAGCGCTGCCGCCTCGGCAACGCTCGTGGGTCTGGCTTCGCTTATTGCAAGCCTTCGTCACCGCTCGAGACTGGCCACGCCGGCGCGGCGATCGTCGAGGTAATCGTTCAACGGATCGAACCTTTCGGATGAATCAAGACGAGACGCGGGCGCTGCTGCCTGCGATGATGGAAGCGCGGGACCGCTTCATGGAGATCGTCGATGAACTTCGGCCCGAGCTCCACCGCTACTGCGCACGCATGACCGGCTCGGTGTTCGACGGCGAGGACGTCGTTCAAGATACCTTAGCAAAAGCTTATTACGCTTTAGGCCAGATGGTAGAGCCGCCGAACCTAAAGCCCTGGCTCTTCCGGATCGCGCACAACACCGCCATGGACTTTCTCAAACGCTACGAACGAAAAAACGTCGAGCTCGTTCCCGAGGTGCCGGAACACGCCGAGCCCGACGAGGCCGGTGTCGATCCGGCGCTCGTGGAAGCGGCGCTGACGATCTTCGTCGAGCTGCCTCCGGTGCAACGCAGCGCGCTCGTTCTCAAGGACGTTCTCGGCCATTCGCTCGACGAGGTGGCGGCAACCATGGGAACGACCGTGGGCGCCGTGAAGGCGGCGCTGTCGAGAGCGCGTGCCAATATCGCTCGCGCGGCGCACGCGCCTCCTGCCCGACCGGTTTCGAAGGAAGCGCAAGCGGCGTTATGGCGCTATGTGGACCTCTTCAACGATCGCAACTGGGATGGGCTTCGCGCGCTGCTTGGCGAGGAATCGCGCCTCGAGATCGTCTCGCGGGTGCAACAGCGCGGGAAGACCGCGAACTACTACGAGCGTTATGCCGAGATTACGAAAGCCGAAAACCTTCGCGCTGAGGTTGGCTTTGTCGACGGCACTCCCGCGGTTGCGATCTTCCGCCCGGCATCGAACTCAGTGCCTGCATACTTCATGCTGCTTGAAGCGAGCGGCGGCGAAATATTGCTGGTTCGCGACTTCCGCTACGTGCCGTACATCGCAGCCGACGCGCATTTCGTGCGAGCGGAGGAGTCATAACGACCACACAGGCGGATTCTTGCGGGATGATTCGAAATCTCCCCGACGTGAAATCGCCATCTTTGACAGCCGGACTCGCTTTGACCATTGGGTTGCTCGCCGGATGCGGTAACGGCAGTGCGGGACTACCGGCTCCCCAGCCGTTGTCGGCGACTCAGGCGCATCCAGACCGCAGTGCTTCGTGGATGGCGCCTGATGCCAAGAGGCAGGCCCTCCTGTACGTCGCCGATCTCAGTACCGATGACGTCGATGTCTACGCTTACCCGAATGGAAAATTGAAGGGCGTACTGACTGGCTTCTCGGCGGTGCACTACGAGTGCGTCGACGCCGCTGGTAACGTCTTCATCGCCGACGGTAGCGCCAATCAACTGCTCGAGTACGCGCACGGCGGTACGCAGCCGAAAAAAACCTACAGCGAACCCGGATTCGTGCATGGTTGTTCGATCGATCCGACCACCGGGAACCTGGCGGTGTCCCACGACCCGCCGTCGTACGCACCGGGCGGCATCTCGATTTACCGGCACGCGCAGGGCAAGCCTCGAGAATACACGACCCCAAACGTGTTCGCGGTAAGCTTCGTCGGTTACGACGCCCGGGGCGATCTCTTTGTTGACGGCTACGACGTCAGCGGCGCGTTCGCAATGGCTGAGCTGCCGCCGAAGACCCACACGTTTGACGCGGTCACGCTCAACCAAGGTATTATCCTGCCCGGTGCGATTCAGTGGGACGGCCAACATCTCGCGGTCGGCGATCAAGTCTCGATATTCGGCCCTTCGAAGATCTACGAGTTCTCGATGAGCGGAAGCACCGGAACCCTCGTGCACACCACGCCGCTCTCGGACTCGTGCGACGTCCTCCAGTTCTGGATTCAGGGGCAGCGGGTTATCGCGAGCAACGACTGCGCCTCTCACGTCCTCTACTTCGGCTATCCGAGCGGAGGTTCGTCGACCAAGACGATCGGCCACGATCTCCAACAACCCGTTGGCGTCGCAGTAAGCTCGAAATAGGGGAGGCTTAAGGTGACATCGCGCGATGTCGGCTTGAGTTATCCTTGTAGTGGACAGAGTTATCCCACGGAGACCATGCGTCTCTCGGCCGGGAATGGTGTATCGGAACGAATGAATGCTTATTCCTGCGAACGTGCCTGCGCAGAATTTGCGCTTGCTGTTGTGGCGCCCAGGCCGTTATCGTCCCGTCGCCCGCACTCACAAAGGCCATCCCGTTCGCGATGACGGTGCCGACGTTCCCCCAGCTCGATAGCGGGTCGGTCCACAGCAAGCTGCCCGACGAGGCGCTGAACGCATATTCGGTGTCGCTCGTATAGTTACCGACGTAAACGACGCCGTTCGCGATCGAGATCGGCGAACGCGGAGTCTGGTTTCCTCCTGCACCATCGGGGCCGAAATTCGCAGCCCACGCCGGCGTCGGATTGAGCGTGCAGTTGCCTTGCATGCTAAACGCCGAGATGCCCGGTACATACGAGCCCTCCGTCGAGGGCATCCCAACGTAGACGTAATGCGTGGCCGGATCGTACGCCGGAATACCGACGAAGCTGGCATTGTCCGTTGGAGGCGCCATCGCGATGTATTGAACCGGGCCTGAGCTTATCGAAGACTCGTCGTAAAGCTCGAACATTCCGGATTTGTTAATCGCCGCGACGAGCGTCGGACAGCCCGGCGGTTGGAAAATAAGCGGCGTCGCGCCGAAGTCAAAGTCGTCGTCGCCGTTGATGATCGGAATATTTGTCGGATAGTTGTTGGCCAGGACCGAACCGAGCGCGGATGAAAGCTCCACCACCTGCTCGGCATACCCCGCGTTCTGCGCTCCACCGCCGCTGGTGTCGGCATTCCCGATAGCGATGAACACGTTGTTGTTTGATGGATCGATCGATCCGCCGCCCGGTCCCCAGATCCCGCCACCGCTCGGACCCTGCATCGAGTTGCCGCTCATCGTGAAGAATTGGCCGGCAATGCTGGGGCCCGCGGTGTTGATTGCAACGATGCGGCCGTACCACGGCGAGATGTCGCAGGTGGACCCGGTAACCGCGTAGAGCATTCCAGTCGCCGGATTGTAGGTCAGGCCACCGTGCATAAAGTTGTGATCGGGCGTATAGTCGGCGACCGTCAATGGCCAACCCGCCGCCTCTTTTCCCGTCCCCAAATCGACGGCGTGCACCTGGTTCTGCCCGTCCGCGAAATAGATCAGATTTTTGCCTCGATCGATGGTCGGTGTCTCGCCGATTGCAAACTGCGAGGTCCCTGATCCGCACTTAAAGGTTGCCGAAGGGACGGGGTCGGACCAGACGGTCGCACCGGTGCTCGCGTTGATCGCGTACATCGTCGATCCGTACTCCGAGCCCGCATAGATGATATTCGTCGGCTGTCCGCCCACGTTCACGCCAGACGCGTACACCGGTTCGTGAATCATCGACGAGTCAACGTTGTACACCCAAACTTTTTGCATCGAGCCGACGTTATTTGGTGAAATCGCGGTCTCGTTGGGGTTGTAGCCCGATCGCTGCAGGTCGAAGCCGAACGTATCCCAGTCAGTGGAGGTTCCCGGCGTCGGCGTCGGGCTCGGCGAAGGCGTCGCGCCCTGCCCGGTCGTTCCGGCGACGTAGTGATTCTGAACTTGCGCTGCGGTCAACACCTTTCCGGCGTAGACGGCGACTTCATCGATCGTTCCGTTGAAAGCCGGGTCGCTGTGCCCAGCATCGTCGCCAATGCTGAAGCCGTATTGGGGAGCGTAGTTTTTGAACGTACCCGCTATCGTTGCGGTGGCGTTCTGAACGCCGTTGATGTAGAGGCGCCCGGTCGTGCCGTCATACGTTCCGACGACGTGGTAGGTGGTGTTCGGTGAAAGGTGGGTTGCCGAGCCGACTTCCAGCACGCCGGCGCTCGTGTAAAATTGTGCGAGAATTTGGCCGCTCGCTCGGAAGAACAGCCCGTAGGGCGCATACGACGAATCGCTCCCGTACCCGACTGCGAACGTGTAGGTCGCGGGTGTCGTAGAGAATTTCAGCCATGCCTCGAGCGATACTGCCGAAGCGGGCTGCAGCTTAGAGCTTGCCGGAACGGAAACGGTGCCCGCGGTGGTGCCGCTGCCGGGAAAACTCATGGCCGTATCGGCGTATGAGGGAAGCAGACCCGAAATGCCGGTCTTGACGGAAGAGCCAATCGATCCGTTGAGTCCGTTTCCGCTCGCGTCGGCAGCTATCGTTCCGGTGTCGTCCAGGTGATAGTACGCGGTCGGCCCGTCGCCCAGAATTACCGTCGAGTAATTACCGTTGCTGGGCGGCGTCGCCGTTGGGGTCGGTGTC
The DNA here is from genome assembly GCA_049578945.1 of Candidatus Cybelea sp. Lineage (GTDB taxonomy): Bacteria > Vulcanimicrobiota > Vulcanimicrobiia > Vulcanimicrobiales > Vulcanimicrobiaceae > Cybelea. The sequence goes on from JBAUMX010000124.1 coordinate 13,711, forward strand.
GGCGCTGGAGTCGGGCTTGGCGTCGGCGACGCACCGGTCGTGCCCGCATTATAGTGATTGGCAACCTGCGCCGCGGTCAGCGTCTGGTTTGCGTAAATCGCGACTTCGTCGAGCGTGCCGTTGAAGGCCGGATCGGCGAACGCCGCGTCGTCGCCGATGGCAAATCCGAATTTTGGAACGTAACCGGTCAGCGTCCCGGATTTGGTACCGGTCGCGACCAGCACGCCGTTGACGTAGAGACTGCCCGTCGTCCCGTTATACGTGCTCACGATGTGATACGTTTTGTTGACGGCTAGCGGAGTCGGCGCCTTGACTTCAAGGTCGCCGCCCGTCGTATTGTATTGCGCGACGATGGTACCGCCGGACTGGAAGAAGATGTCGAACGGTGCGTTGCCGCGATCGCTGCCGTATGCGACGGCCGCCGTATAGATCTTCGGCACCTTGCTAAACTGCAACCATACTTCGAGCGACACGTTCGTGGTCGGCTCCATGGCTTTGATTTCCGGGAAACTGACGATGCCTGCGGCCGTTGCGGTGCCCGGCAACGCCATTGCGGTGTCGCTTCCCGCGATCAGTCCGGTCGCGCTCTCCTGCACCAAGGCACCGACGGTTCCAACGTAGCCGTTGCCGCTGCTGTCGGCGGCGACCGCGCCTGTATCGTCCAGTCGATAGTAGCCGGTGGGGTTGTCGCCGAGGATCACCGTCGCGTAGTTCTGCGACGCGTCCTTCGGGTGAAGGTGCCGTTGACGGCCGGCCGGAGACGGAAGCAGCGAGTTTCCGTGCCCGCTACACGCGATAACCAGCGAGAGCGACAACAAAGCAAAGACATACGCGCGTTTACCGACGTTCGACATCCCACAAAAGTAGCTCAGGCGCTACTCAGGTTCTAGAGCAATGCGACCTACGATCATGGGACTTAGGTGCGATGTTAGTAGTACGCGGAACCGGTGCATGGGCCCATGCCTGCGCGTGGGTCCATGCCGCAGAGATCGCGCTTACCAGGAGATAACGATCTTGCCGTTTCCGTTTGGTCCGCCTCCACTCGTTTGCTTCACGTTGGTTGCAGACTTCTCGACGAAAGAGGAGCCGCCGCCGCCGCCGCCACCAGAACCGAAGCCGGTTCGGCCGGCGCAGCAACCGCCGGCACCGCCGCCTCCGCCG
>JBAUMX010000125.1:0-7904 GCA_049578945.1 Candidatus Cybelea sp.
GTCCCACTCAACGGCCGCCGGCGCCTCCGCGGCCAACTGCGAGACCTCCCGTTCGCCCCACTGCCAGACCGCCCGTTCGCCCCACGCCGCGACCGACGCCATGGAGACCAAATCGGCCGCCGAGCTATCGTCCGCCGCAACCAGGGTGGCAGCGCCCGACCTGGGCAAACCGTCCACGCCCGCCTTGGGCACACAACAACGGGTGGCGGCCGAACTACATTCTCGTGAATCCAAGGGCGTGGGGCTATCGCTGGGCGTGGAACAACGGTGCTGCCTGGGTCGCGCACCCCGCGTATTGGGGGGGCGGATTCTGGGGGCCGTTCGGGCTGTTCACGCTTGCGGTTGGGCAAGGCCTATGGTCGCAGAACCGGTATGTTGGCCCGGCACCTGGCAGCCCGGGCTGGTATTTGTTTTCGAACTACGGGCTCCAGCCGGCCGCATGCGGACCTCAAAATCTGGTCTACATTTACGGCCCGAATGACAGCGTGATGTGCGCGTACTCGAATGAGTACGTCCTGGCGGGCTTCTATTACATCGACCCGGGTACGCTGGAGCTGCTCGTGATGTAGCGGCGTCTTTTCCGAAGACGGAATTCGCTCGGCGCAACGAAGGCTCTGCGACTGTGGATCAGACGGCCACCAAGTCGCAGCGGCGGGCTGCTGGGAGGAAACTGCGTTCTCAGTGTTCGCGCTCGGCCCACGCTAAGTGGAAGGTCCGATCCGACGATGTCGTCGCCGTGCTCGAGGCGTCGGACGTGGGGCGGCTCAAAAAACTCCTCCCGGTCCGCTACGCCAGGATGTCGCAGTCGCCATTCACGTTCTTTCGCGGATCGGCGGCCATTCAAGCGCGGGACCTCGCCGGCTCGCCGAGCTCGCAGATCGTGGTGCAGCTTTGCGGCGACTGTCACCTAATGAACTTCGGCGGGTTTGCGACGCCCGAGCGTCGTTTAGCCTTCGACATCAACGACTTCGACGAAACGTTCCCTGGGCCGTTCGAATGGGATGTGAAGCGGTTAGCGGTCAGCCTTCTCTTTGCCGCCCGCAGCAATAACTTCGGCGAACGCTGCGTCGAAAAAGTAGTCCGGGCGTCCGTCGCATCGTACCGCTCGCGGATTGCCGAGTTCGCCGACCGCACGATTCTCGAGCGTTGGTACGAAGGGATCGGCTTCGAGGATCTGATTGAGTTCTTCTCCGATTGCCGTAAAACCGGGCGCACGCTGCGAAAGACCGGTCGCAAAGCGGCGAAGCGTACTTCGGAGTCGGTCTTCCCCAAGTTGACGCGGATCGTCGACGGAAAGGCGAAGATTATCGACGATCGACCGCTCATATGCCACGCGTACAAAAAGATCGCGGGCTGGCAGAAGACGGCCGCGACGATTCTCGCGCAATACAAGGCCACGGCCTCCGCCGATCTTCAACACCTGTTGAGTCGCTACGAGTTCGAAGACGCCGCGCTAAAAGTCGTCGGGATAGGAAGCGTCGGCACGCGCTGTTACGTCGCGCTCTTTCTCGCAAACCGCGAGGAACCGTTATTTCTCCAAATTAAGGAGGCGCGCCGATCCGTGCTGGAGCCGCCGGGCCGAAAGAGTCGCTTTGCGCACGAGGGGGAGCGGGTCGTCAACGGGCAGCGGCTGATGCAGGCCGCCGGCGACATCTTCCTCGGCTGGACGGAGTTGCCGGGTCATCATGAGTTCTACGTCCGCCAGCTGCGCGACATGAAGGTCTCTGCCGACATCGCGTCTTTCGGGCCGCGGGTGTTGACGAACTATGCAACGATGTGCGGCTGGGCTCTAGCTCGTGCCCACGCCAAAGCCGGTGATGCCGACACGATTGCAGGCTACTTGGGTGGGGGCGATGCCTTCGACTCGGCGATCGTCGAATATAGCAAAGCGTATGCGCCTCAGGTCGAGCACGATTACTCGGCGATGCAGGCGGCGATTCGCTCGGGGCGTCTCCCAGCCGACGTCGAAGCGTAAGAGTCTCTCCTAAAAGCAAAGCGGACGCTTTGCCGGAATGCCCGGACGCCGCGGAAAACGGAGCGCGGTCGGCCCGCGCTTCTCGATTAGAATGAGGCGGCGATCGCCCTCGAGCGGCTCTTCGCGCGCAACGCGTCCACCAAGCATCAGCGACGCATCCTCGAGCGCTCGTCGTTCGTCGGGGAAGATCGCACCGCGCTGCAAGATCGCGATCCCGCCGGGTCGGATCAACGGCAGCAACAGCTCGGCGACCATCGGCGCGCTTCCCAATGCGCGGCACGTGCCGCAGCCGAAAACCTCCCGCAGGGGCGCCTCATGACCGGCAATCTCGGCGCGCTGCGCGACGACGGTGCCGCGCAGTCCGAGCCGCTCCAGCGTCGATTCTAGAAAGCGCGCTTTCTTGGCGGTTGCCTCGATCATCGTAACCGCAATGCCGGTCGCGATCGCGATTGGAATCGCGGGCATTCCGGCGCCGGAGCCGACGTCGACGTAGGGTTCGAGCAGGTAGGGGACTACGGTCAGGCTATCGGCGATGTGCTCTGCGAGCTCCGCCTCCGATTTAGCTCCCGTCAGATTGAAACGGCGGTTGGTTTCGAGGACGAGGCGGCCATACTCCGCGAGCCGTGCGGCTATGCCGGTTTGCGCGCCGGCCCGTTCGAGGAGCGCCTCTAGCTCGTTATCGAGTGGCCTCACAGGGCGAGGCGTTCGCGGCCGCGCCCGCGCGTAGCTCTAGAAATCGCCGTTCGGCTGGATTGCGCGCTAAGGCCGCCGCTTTTTCAAAGTGCTTGCGCGCGTCGTCGGCGCGGCCGGCCCGCAGCTCTAGTTCGCCGAGCGCCGCCGGCAGAAACGGATACGACGCCAGCTCGTCGCTTGTCGCGATCGCGCCGATCGCTTCGATACCGCGATCGGGACCGCTCTGTTGCGCCAGCGCGATCGCGCGGTTGAGTGCCACCACCGGCGACGGACGAATTCGAACCAGTACATCGTAGAGCCAGACCAGGTGCGCCCAGTCGGTATCTTCCTCACGCACGGCGTTGGAATGAATCGAGGCGATTGCCGCCTCGAGGTGATATTCGCTCAGCTCGCGGCCGCTAGCAGATCGATTCAAAAAATCGTTTCCTTTCGAAATAAAAGCGCGATTCCACAGCGCCCGGTCTTGGTCGGCAAGCGCGATCAGTTCACCGCTTCCATTGAGCCTGGCCGGCAGCCGGGCTGCGTGCAACCACATGAGCGCGCATAACGCGTAGCTCTCCGGTGTCGCGACGAGCGGATGTTCGAGCAGCAGCGCGGCCAGCCTCATCGCCTCCGCGCAGAGCTCCGTTCTTACCGCGCCTTGTGGGGACGCGCCATGATAGCCTTCGTTGAAGAGCAAGTAAAGCGCGCGGTGGACGGCCGACAATCGTGCCGGCAGCTCGGCGTCCGCCAAATCAAAGAGCCGTTTGGAATCGGCCAATGCCTTTTTCCCACGTTCGATGCGCTTTTCGATCGTCGCGCGCTTGCGCAGGAAGGCGCCGGCGATCTCGGCGATTGCAAAGCCACAGACGAGCTGAAGCGTCAGCGCGACCTGCACCTCGTGTGCGAGCCTCGGATCGCAGCAAGAAAAGATCATCCGCAGCTGATCGTCTTTGATCGTCTCGGCGGTAAAGAATTCGTCGACGGTCGGCACGAGCGTCCACTCGCTTTCGAGCAGACGTCCCAGTTCGGGAACCAGATTGCGGGCGGTGCGTTCGCGCCGCAGAAGATCGATGGCGCGATTCTTTGCCGCCTTCATCAGCCATGCGGAGGGGTTCTGCGGCACGCCGCGCAGCTTCCACACCTCGAGCGCGCGGCAGAAGACGTCTTGCATGACGTCCTCTGCCAGCGCGATGTTGTCGAGACCGAAGATCCTGGAGAGCGCGGTGACGATTCGCCCCGACTCCCGCCGAAAGAGGCGGTCGATTTCCACTACATCTTCATGACCGGCCGCACTTCGACAAGTCCGTCATACTCGAAGATCGGGCATCCGCCGGCCAGCTCCGCGGCCTGTCCGATGTCTTTGGCCTCGATCAACGTGTAACCGCCGACGACGTCCTTGGACTCGGGATACGGCCCGTCGGTGATGGTCCGCTGCTTGCCACGAACGACTTTGCCTTCCGGCTCGAGCGGCTGTCCGCGATCCTTCATGTGGCCCGCGTCGGCAAGCTCTTTCATCCAGCTGACCCAGCGCTGCATCTGAACTTCGCCTTCTGCGGGCGTCTGGGCCCGGCGGCCGCCGCGATAGAGGTAGATAAACTCACTCATATTGGTTCCTCCTTACGCATCCTAGACGTTTGAGCTGTCCGAAACCCGACACTTATGGACGAAGAGCGCGACGATTGCTACGTCTGAGGGCGTGATGCCGGGAATTCGCGCGGCCACGCCGAGCGTGGACGGCCGCCGTGCGACGAACTTCTCGCGCGCTTCACGCGAAAGCGCGCGAATCGACGCGTAATCGAAATCGGCCGGAATCGTAACCCGCTCGGTCCGGGCGGCTTTTTCGATCGCAAGCTCCTCGCGGCGGACGTATCCTTCGGATTTGATCTCGATCGCGACGCGCTCGCCGATTTCGGATGCGACGCGCGGTTCGAACAGGCCGGCGAGGCTTTCGAAGTCGAGGCTGGGGCGGCGCAGAGCGTCGGCGATGGTGCTGCCGGCTTCAAACCGCTCGCGACCCACGAAGGCCGCCTCCAGGCGAGTCGCCGCAGCCTGGCGGCGCGCGACGCGTAACGCGGTGCGGCGCCGCTCGAAGGCCTCCCAAGCGCTATCGTCAACCAACCCAACGGCCCGTCCAATCGGCGTCAAGCGAAGATCCGCATTGTCGTGGCGCAGCACCACGCGGTGCTCGGCTCGCGAGGTGAGCATCCGGTATGGTTCGTCGACACCCTTGGTCACGAGATCGTCGACCAAGACGCCGATGTAGGCCTGCGCGCGCGTCAGTCGCAACGGCTCCTCGCCACGCGCGGCACGCCCGGCGTTGATTCCGGCGAGCAGGCCTTGTGCCGCGGCCTCTTCGTAGCCCGAGGTGCCGTTGAGCTGTCCGCAGTGATAAAGGCCGGCGACGCGACGGGTCTCCAGCGTTTCGTGTAGTTCGGTAGGCGGCACCATGTCGTACTCGACCGCGTAGCCGGCGCGCAGCATCGCACACGACTCCAACCCCGGCAACGTCTGCAGCATCTGGTGTTGGATTTCGGCCGGCAGCGACGTTGAGAAACCGCCGACATAGAGCGTCGGCTCCTCCCAGCCCTCGGGCTCGATAAAGATCTGATGCGTCGGATTGTGCGCAAACTTGACGACCTTGTCTTCAATCGACGGACAGTAGCGCGGACCGATGCCGCGGATCAGGTCGAGGCCGTAGAGCGGCGAGCGATGGAGATTCTCGCGCACCAACGCGTGAGTTCGCGCATTCGTTTCGATAACGTAGCAGGGAAGCTGCGGGCCTCCGAAGCGAGGCAGGCTCGTATACGAAAAGAGCAGCGGATGCAGGCTCGGTGCTTGGCGCTGCATCGCGGCATAATCGACGCTCGCCTTGTCGATCCGCGGCGGAGTGCCGGTCTTGAGCCGGGCAGTTGGAAAGCCGAGCCGGCGCAGTGCCACGGCTAAGCCGGTCGCGGGGGCTTCGCCGAAACGGCCCTCCGGCCGGACGGCATCGCCCTGGAAAGACCTTCCACCAAGGAACGTTCCGGTAGCGAGAACCACGCGGCCGGCGTAGAACCGGTTGCCGCCGACGCAGAGCACCCCGCGCACCGAACCGGCCTGCACGATCAAGTCCTCGACCAGGCCTTGCACGATCTGCAGATTTTCTTGCGCCCTCAGCAGTGCCGTGGCTTCCCGCGCGTATGCGGGTTTATCCATCTGCTGACGCAGTGCGCGGACCGCCGGACCTTTGCTCTCATTCAAGAATCGCGCGTGCAAACTACAGCGGTCGGCGATGCCGGCCATCGCGCCGCCCAGCGCATCGATCTCTCGAACGAGTTGCCCTTTCGCGCTGCCGCCGATCGACGGATTGCACGGCAGCGTGCAGATCTTTGCCGGATCGCCGGTCACGAGCAGAGTCGGCACCCCAAGGCGTGCCGATGCCAGTGCGGCTTCGACGCCGGCATGACCGCCGCCGACGACGATCGTGCCGGCGTCGCTATTCATGACAATGCCAAGTGGCTACTCGAGCGTTTGGCCGTTTTGCAAGTAGACTCGCTGCACGGCGCAACGCTTTGGTTTCGGTCCGTCCCATGGCTGGCCGGTCAGCGCATTGGTGAGGTTGTGATTGATCTGCGCGCCGCGAGCGAAGCTGCCTTTATCGATGAGAACGTATTTTTCTTTGTTGTAGTTAACGAGAAAATCCACCTCGGTCGCGGGCGAGTCGTGGGTGTTGTAGTAGACGACGTTGACGCCGTTGGTGAGGTTGCTTCCGTTCGAGTTTACGACGCAGCTGACGATCGTCACGCCGAACTTCGAAACGTCCTTCGCCGAGAGCGCCGCGGGTGCGGCAACGGCGCAGAGCGCCGCGAAGGCCAAAAGCACGCGTTTCATTCGGTTCCCCCTTATTTTCCTACGCAAAATCGGGAAAAAATCCCGTCGAGAACCTCTTCGGCGGCGACCTGCTCGCTTACATGCCCGAGCGCCGAAAACGCGCGCTGAAGATCGCCGGTGACGAAGTCGAGCGGCTCCCTCGAGCGCAGGGTCGCGCAGGCGCGCTCGAGCGAGTCGTGCGCAGCGTTGACGGCGTCGAACTCGTACAGCGCGCGAAGATGGGGGCGCGAAAGATCGAGACGTTCCCCGCCCCAGCCGATCCGCGCGATCGCGGCGCGCAGAAGATCGAGCGATCGTTCGTCACGAATGCTGCCGACGATCGCTTCGGGATGGCCGAACTCGTGCGCGCCGGTCGTCCCGAGATCGGCCTTATTGAAAAAGAGAATCCGTTCGCGTTCGCGCGTTCGTTCGAGCAGGCTCGCGGCATCGCGATGAATCGGCTGTGAGCCGTCGATCACAAGCAGCGCGATGCGTGCGGCGCGCAGCGCCCGCTCGGTGCGCTCGATGCCGAGGCTCTCCAAGCGGTCGGCGTGCGCGCGAATTCCGGCCGTATCGACCAGACGAACCGGGACGCCGTCGATGAGGAGACTCTCCTCGATCGTGTCGCGTGTCGTTCCCGGCGATTCGGAGACGATCGCGCGATCTTCACCGACGAGCGCGTTGAGCAGCGACGACTTGCCTGCGTTTGGAGGCCCGACGATCGCGACGGAAATCCCCTCGCGTATCAATCGGCCGACCTCGCCGTCGCGCCGCAATTGCTCCAGCGCGGCTACCATCGGCACCAGCCGCTCTTCGAGGTGACCGCGGTCGGGCTCGGGCACCTCGTCCGGGAAATCGATTGCCGCGGCTAGGTCCTCAAGAGTTCGCGCCAGCGAGTTGCGCAGCTCGGCGACCTGGTCGGCGAGGCCGCCTCCGAGATTCGCGAGCGCGGCTCGCGCCGCAGAGCGCGTTTCGGCATCGACGACGTCCGCGACCGCTGCGGCGGCGTGCAAATCCATCTTTCCGTTGAGAAAGGCTCGGCGGGTGAACTCTCCGGGCTGCGCGAGCCGCGTTCCGCAGCTCAACAGCGCGCGCACGACCTCGCGAGCAACGACCGGCGAGCCGTGAAGGTGAAGCTCGAGCATTTCTTCGCCGGTGTAGCTGCGTGGCGCCGGAAAGGCGATCGCGAGCCCTTCGTCCAGCGCTCCACCGCGCTCGTCGAGGATTGTCACGCGGGTGGCGAGCCGGGCGCGAAGCCGGCTTCTGGTCGCAAGCAGCCGCCGGGCGAGCGCCGGAACCTCGGGTCCGCTCACGCGGACGACCGCGATTGCACCCTTACCTGGTGGCGTCGCAATCGCGACTATGGTGTCGTCCACGTTCGTTGCGCTGCTTAGCGGGTGGGGGC
>JBAUMX010000126.1:0-2423 GCA_049578945.1 Candidatus Cybelea sp.
ATGCCGACCGCTCCCGCGATGCCGACTGTCCCGCCGACACCGAGTATCCCCGCGGCGTCCGCCGCGCCCTCAATGTCGCCGGCGCCGTAAGGCCTTTCCACGCCCTCGGCCTGCGCGCTCGAAGTAAATAGGACGAAAGTCTGAAGGAACGTGTCAGTTAGCGCGCGGACGTCTCGGTCATGCGCAGGTTCTTGATTTGTTGCGCCGTTTTGGCGTTGGGCGGATGCGCTGCTCCGGTCTCGATGGGATCGTCGCTCGCGCAGATACCGGCGGGGCGTCCTCTAGCCGCATCGATCCCGCTCGATCACCCGATCGGCCTGGCAGAGAATAAGGATGGCGAGCTTTACGTAGCTAACGCCGGGTCGTCGCAAATCCTCGTTTATAATTCAAAAAATCAACAGCTCGCCGCGAAAACGATTACCGATGGCGTCGACCAGCCGGCAGATCTCATCTTCGATAAGGCGGGAAACTTATACGCGTCGGAGCGTAGCGCCGCGGACGTGACGGTATATACTCCATCGGGGAAGCTGATCAAGACCATCCACACCGACAAGGCCACTGGCTACGCGCCCTCCGGCGTACAGATTAGCTCGGCGGGCGACCTCTGGGTCGCAAACCGCGACAACACAAACTACGACGTGGGAGAGATTCAAGTTTTCAACGCGTCGGGAAAAGTCATTCACAGCTCGAGCCAAGAGCTCGACTATCCGATTGGCCTCGTGTTTGAAGGTACCGACGCCTGGGTCTTCGATTCCACGGCCAATGCGATCACGGTCTTTGACTCCTCTGCAAAGTTCGTCAAGGTGATCCCGCTCTCGGGCATTTCTCCGAACTACGCTGCCAAGAATGGCGCCGGCGACCTCTACGTGACCGACGCGGCAATTTCGAAGATCGGCATCTTGAACGCATCCGGAAAAGTTTTGAAGACCGCTGCAAATAAAGGACTGGACAACCCGACCGGCATCGTCTTCAATAAGGCGGGCGATTTCTACGTCGCCAACGAGAACAATAACACGATCACCGAGTACAGCTCCAAGGGAGACCTTATCCGCACGATCCGCTGAAGCGCTATGGTTGGGCCGTCTCCCGGCGGCGACTCCGGTGATCTTCATCGATTGAACCAGGTACGCATCGCTCGCCGACTGGCGAAACTCGCCTGTCCGAACGATCGTCGCTTTGAGATGCGTCAGTTTCGCCTTTCGTGTAACCGCATCGACGACGCTCCACCAGGCAGTTCCCGCATCGGCTCCGCGCCAAACGAACGGCGCATTTTTATCGATGATAACCGCGTCGCTGGTAAAGAGCTTCGCAAATAGCGACGAGTCGTCCGCATTCGTACCTTGGATAATGGTACCCACGATCTTCGTGATCGGCGCGGGGACGGGCGGCGCTCCGTGGGCAGCGAGCGGCACCATCGCGATCGTAACAAAAGCAGCGAGCGTGCGTAGTAGCACGGAGTCCTCCTTTAAAGCGCGCAGTCTTGCAGCCGTCATCGTTCCTCTCCGGGACGCCACTCCGGTTTGCTTGGCCGATAAAGCGAGTAGGCACCTTTTTGCGCGGATTCTAACCCCGAATATGCGAATTCGGCGTTATAATCGAATGGATATGCGCTTGCCAAACTTCACGATCACGCTGAAGGCCGTTGCCGCGATGAGCGCGGCGTTTTGCCTCGTCTTTCCCGCTCTCGCCTCGGCGCAACAGGACCCATACCCGCCGCAGCAACCCTATCCGCAGCAGCAGCAGGGGCCGTACCCGCAGCAACCGCCCTACCCGCAGCAGCAAGGACCGTATCCTCAGCAACCGTCCTATCCCCAGCAGGAGCAGCCGTACCCGCAACAGGAGCAGCCGTACCCGCAACAGGGACCGTCTTACGCGCTGCCGCCGCCGACGTACGCAAACCGGCCCTCGATCAAAGGCACGATCAGCGGCTTTGACGGCCAGTGGACCGTCTACATGCACGACCAAAAGGGCTATACCGACCACATAACTCTGCACCAGGGCACGATCATTAATCCGACCGGCATCAAGCTGCTGGAAGGCATGAAGGTCACGATTTACGGGCAAGCCGATGGTTCGACGTTCCAAGCCGATCGAGTCGACGTCGCATACTCGCCCTATTCGCCGTACTACGGCTCGGATGGCAGTCCGGCGTATGGTTACGGCTATGGCGGCTACCCATATTACGGCTACGGCGGCTACGGCGGCTATGGCGGCTACGGCGGCTACGGCTACGGCTCCCCGTATGGCTGGGGTGGCTGGCCGTGGCTCGGGGTCGGCCTCGGTTGGGGCTGGGGCTGGGGCTGGCCCGGATACGGATATTGCTGCGGCTTTCCGGGTGGCTTTCGTGGAGGGTTCATCGCGCCGCCGAATCGTGGCGGCCCGGGGCCGCACGGTAACTTCGGCGCGCCGGTGCACGGCGGCGG
>JBAUMX010000127.1:0-6497 GCA_049578945.1 Candidatus Cybelea sp.
GGCTTGTTCCGGCGCGCCCTCCCGCCGCTTCCATGAAAGCGCCCCAGGCTTCGCAGGGCGTTTCCTTTGTCGCGAAGGCGGTCCCCGTCTGGAACCGCCTTCACCCAGTAACACTCCGAGATGTACCGTCCAAATATCGGGTTAGCATTAGCGACGAACCGCCCGGCGTTTTCCGCTGCTAAATGCACGCCGATCCGGTTAGTCAGTAAGCGCGGCTCGGAGAACGAGACGCTACCCTCCGAGCCGCGGTACCCGATGGGTCGCGCGGCGTGCTGCAACGCCGCAACGACCTCGACTAAATCGTACCGGGCAATAGTCAAGAACTAGTCAAGAGCCGCCGTTGCATCACGGCGTGACGCGGATTTACGGGAAACGTGGCAACAAATGCGCTGCCTTCACCGGGATGACTGCTCACGGTGACGTCGCCGCTATGCCGGCGGGCGAGTGCGCGCGCAATCGCTAAGCCCAGCCCCGAGCCTTCCGGCGCGCGCACCGGATCCGCGCGCCAAAAGCGCTCGAAAATTCGTTCGAGATTCTCCGGCGCGATGCCGGCGCCCGAGTCGCGGACCACGATTTGGATCTCCGTCCCCTGGCGGCGGCACTCTACGGCAACGTAGCCGCCGGCCGGCGTGTAGCGCAGCGCGTTGTCGATCAGATTAGCGACCACACGCTCGACTTGATCGGGATTACCATAGACGACCAGCGGTTCGTCAATCGAGGCCTCGAGAGCGACACGTGCTGCATCGAACCGGGGCCGGTATTGCTCGACCAGCCGGCGCATCGTCGCGGCGAGATCGACGACGAAGAGCTCGCGTTCGAGCGACCGGTCGGCCGTGGCAAGCAGCAGCAAGTCGCTGGTCAGTCGTGACATTTGCTTCGCCCCGTCCGAAATCGTTTCGAATCGTCGCCGGTCGTGCTCGGGATCTCGCTTCGGATCGCGCAAGGCTGCGTCGGCGCTGGTCGCGATTGCGGTCAACGGCCCCCGGAGTTCGTGTGACGCGTTATCGGTAAACTCGCGTAAGGCCTGAAAACTCCGCTCGACCGGGCGAACCGCGCGACGGGCCAACGTGACGCCGGCAACGGCGCCCGAGAGCGCCGCGAGGAGCGCGCCGGCGATCAGACCGATGTCGAGAGAGCCGAGACGCGTGCGTTCTTCTTGGTTCCACTCGCTGGCCAGCACCGAGCCGACGGGCCGGTGGGAAAGCGGATTGAGAATCGGCGCGGTCACGCTCAGAAAATCGTCGGGCGTGCGCGATCGGGGTGTCAACCCCTGCGCCGCGAGCCGCCGGCCTTGGCCGTCGAACCATTGAAGCCCTTGATTCGGCGTTAGAAGTTCCTTGCGGGATACCTCGGATCGATCGATCGTCAGCGTATCGCCGTTGAAGATGACGCTGCGCATTCCGGCGCGTGCGAGGTCTCCCAGCCGGACCAAGGCTTGCTGTTTGACGATGCCGCTGAAGGCAAAATGCACGGCGACCGCGGCCATCACGAAAATGACGGCGAACGCGATTAGGTACGAAAAGAGCAGCCGTCTCTCCAGCGCGAGGGGATTGTTGCGGGACTCACGGCTCGTCTGCAAGCCGATATCCTAAGCCGTAAACGTTTTCGATCGGATCGGCAACGCCGCCGGCATCGCGTAGCTTGCGGCGAAGGTTCGTGATATGGGTTTTGATCGAATCGCGGGGTGCGTCGCCGTCGAAACTTGCGACCTTGTCTTGCAGCATCGCGCGGCTAAAGACTTGCAGTGGATTGCGCATCAGCGTTTCGAGGATGGCGTATTCGGTGCCGGTTAACGGCACGACCGCGTCGAGATAGGTGACGACCAGGCGGTTCGGATCGAGCCGCAGCGGCCCGCGCGTTAGGGTCGGCTGATGCTCGCCGTTTTGGCGGCGCCAAGCGGCGCGAATGCGGGCCGAGAGCTCGGTCAAATCGAAGGGTTTTACTACGTAATCGTCGGCGCCGGCATCGAGCGCTGCGACCTTGTCGCTCACTTCGCCGCGCGCGGTGATCATCAGGATCGGCGCCTTCAAGTTTTCGCCGCGTAGGCGGCGGCAGAGTTGTAGTCCGTCGAGACCCGGCAAGAGGACGTCGAGCAAAATTACGTCGTGCACGCCGGTGCGGGCAAAGTCGAGCCCGGTCAGTCCGTCGTTCACGACGTCGACGGCGTAGTGCTGGCGTCGCAGGTCCTCGGCTAGCGACGTATGGATCCGCGGATCGTCCTCGACGATCAAAATGCGCATTCGTCTTTACGGTCTTACTCGGTCGCCGCGCGGCACCCTTCGGCGCCGCCTCTCGCGTTGGGTGCCGGCGCCTGAGGGGTTGCGACGTAGACTTCGTACGTAGTTGCAATACTCCACGGCTCACTTGCGCTCGCCGCGTGCTCGCGGCAGTTCTGCTCGCAGCGCTCGCCGCTGCACCCGATCGTGCGCTCGCCGCACGCGCTGCGCCGGCGAACTCGACTCCCTCTCCGGCGGAGGGATAATAACCGGCAACGTCAACGACATTGCGTTCAACATCATCGATTCGTGGGGAATCGGCCGGTACGGGTCTTCGAAAGTACAGATTCGAGGCTGCCGCGGCGGCGAGACTCTGACGGAAGGGCGTTTCGAATCGATTCACCGAGCCGAAGAGCGGGTTTTCCGCGCAGCCGAGTGAAATTACGGCGCCCTCATGTCTTCGACGATGAAAGCCCTCGTCAAACCGGGCTCGGGACCGGGCTTTCTCTTGACCGACGTGCCGGCGCCCGAGTTGGGCCCCAGCGACGTGCTGATTCGCGTGGAGAAGGCCGGTCTCTGCGGAACCGATTATCATATCTATGCCTGGGATGCGTGGGCGCAACAACGCATCAAACCGCCGCTGGTCGTCGGACACGAGTTCATGGGGACCGTCGCCGCGGTCGGCGACGCAGTCCGCTCGATTCGGGTCGGAGAGCGTGTCTCGGCCGAGGGACACATCGCAGATCTGACCTGTCTGCTCTGTCGAACCGGACAGGCTCACATCTGCGAGCGGGTGAAGATCGTGGGCGTCGACCGCGACGGCGCGTTTGCCGAATACGTTGCGATCCCCGAGTATAACGTGTGGCGGCTGGACCCGGCGATTCCCGACGAGGTGGCTGCGATTTTCGATCCTCTCGGCAACGCCGTGCACACCGTGATGTCGGCCGGGGTCAGCGTGAAGAGCGTCGTCATTACCGGCGTCGGCTCGATCGGTCTGATGGCCATTCCGGTTGCAAAAGCCGCTGGCGCGACGGCGGTCTTCGCCGTCGACGTCAACCCGGCGAAGCTAGAGATTGCGCGGCGGCTAGGTGCGGATGCGGCCTTCTTGGCGACGCAGGACGACCTCGTCGGCGAGATCAAACGGCGTACTCGCGGCGACGGCGCCGACGTGCTCCTCGAGATGTCGGGGAGCGGTGCCGCAATCGATCTCGGTCTGCAGACGCTGCGCAACGGCGGAACGGCCGCAATGCTCGGCATACCGGCCGACAACGTCGACCTCAATCTCGGCGAACGTATCATCTTCAAAGGTCTGAGGGTGTTGGGGATCAATGGCCGGCGAATGTTCGAAACCTGGTACCAGACCGAGGCCTTGGTCAAGAGCGGACGCGTCGACCCGCGCTCGATTATTACGCACGTTCTTCCCTACACCGAGTTCGACCGGGCCTTCGACTTGATGGAGAAGGGCGAAGCGGTCAAGATCGTTCTAGATTTTAAAGGAGATATTGCCAAGCCATGAATCAGGCCTTCGAAGCCAAGCTGCAGACCGACCTCGACGCGCTCAAGCAGGCGGGTACGTACAAACATCTTCGTCACATCACGACGCCGATGGCTCCCGAGGTTCACATGGAGGAGGCCGGCGACGTCATCGTTCTTTCGAGTAACAACTACTTGGGTCTCGCCGACGAACCTGAAGTCGTCGAGGCCGGAAAGCGCGGCCTCGACAAGTACGGCGCCGGAACGGCTTCGGTGCGCTTTATTTGCGGGACGTTCGACATCCACCGCGTTCTGGAGGAACACATCGCGACGTTCTTGGGGACGCAAGCGGCGCTCTCGTACGTCTCGTGCTGGAACGCGAACACCGGACTCTTTCCCACGATTTGCGATGAAGGCTCGGCGATCGTTTCAGACGAGCTCAACCACGCCTCCATTATCGACGGCGTGCGGCTCGCGTCCAAAGCGCGCCGCGAACGCTTCAAGCACGGCAACATGAACGAGTTGGAAGAGAAGCTCAAAAGCGTCGCCGGCTGCTTTCCGGTCGTGATCGTTACCGACGGCGTCTTTTCGATGGAGGGCGATCTCGCAAAACTACCCGAGATCGTCGAGCTTGCGAAGCGCTATGGCGCGATCGTCGTCGTCGACGATTCGCATGGAACCGGAGTGATGGGCAAAACGGGGCGCGGGACGGTCGAACACTACGGGCTCACGGGTCAAGTCGATGTGATTACCGGAACGCTCGGAAAGGCGCTCGGCGGCGCGGCGGGCGGCTTCGTGGCGGGCAGTGATGCGTTGATCGACACGCTCATTCAGCGCTCTCGGCCGCAGCTTTTCTCAAACGCGTTGCCCGCGACAGTTGCCTGCAGCTCGCTCGCCGCCATCGAACATCTCGAGGCGCATCCGCAGCTGGTCGCCGACCTGCGCGATAAGACTCGCTATTTTCGCGAGGGCTTGAAGAGAATCGGTTACGAGCCGCTGGAGAGCGAGAGCGCGATCGTCCCGATCATCGTCGGTCAGACGGCGTTCGCGATTGCCCTTAGCGACAAGCTGTTGAAGGCCGGCGTCTTTGTCACCGGCTTCGGCTATCCGGTCGTGCCGGAAGGCACCGCGCGCATCCGCGTTCAGATCAGCGCCGCGCTGACAAAGGACGAGATGGACCGGGCGCTCGCTGCATTCGAGCGCGTCGGCAAAGAGACGGGGCTGCTTGCTGCCTAGAACGATGACGCTAAACTTCAAACGCTCGGGCATGGTCTTGAAGCCGAGCGCCGCCCGCGGACAGTTTGGAATCCTCAATCCGGCCTGCTCTCGTCTTCGTGATGGTACGCTTGCGCTCTACCCCCGGATGGTCGCGGCCGGGAACGTCTCGCGCGTCGGCTTGTTCAAAGCACGCGAAAGCGACGATGGAAAGCCGGCGCTCGAGTTCGAAGGATTCGCGCTCGAGCCGGAGGCGCCGTACGAACTGCGCGACGGTTCTGACGGATATGGCTGCGAGGATCCGCGCGTCACGTTCGTGCCGGTCATCGACCGATACGTCATGGCATACGTCGCGTTCGGTCCGCGAGGTCCCGAAGTTGCCGTCGCGATTTCCGAAGACGGACTGCGCTGGCAACGCCTCGGGCTGATTCAGTTCACCGATAGCGGCGACCGCTTTGCCGACAAGGACGCGGCGTTCTTTCCGGAACCCGTTATCTCGCCAAGCGGCGTGGAGTCGCTGGCTTTTTATCATCGCCCGACCTTGCAGCTCTCGGTTCCTGATGCGAAGGCAGCGCTGGCCGCGATCGAAGCGCTTCCGCCGAGCGAGCGCGAGAGCATTTCGATCGGTTACGTTCCGCTCGACGCCGTCAAGGCCGACGTCAGCAAGATCTGCGCTGTTGCGGAAACGTGCCGGCTTGCGTTACCACCTGCGAACTGGGGAACCATCAAGGTCGGGGCGGGTGCTCCGCCGGTGCGGATCGACGAAGGATGGCTCTCGGTGATCCACGGCGTCGACGAGCTGGAGCATTCCGACGGTCCATCGCTGTTGCGCTACTGCGCCGGCGTCATCATTAACGACGCGAGACACGTCGACCGCGTTGTTTTTCGGTCGCCTGAACCTGCCTTCGTTCCGACGGAAGGAGACGAACTTCACGGGGCCGTCGGTCACGTGGTCTTTCCAACCGGCATCGATCCGCGCGGCCAGCGCGAATTCGACATCTACTATGGGATGGCGGATTTCGAGATCGGTCGCGGGCGTCTGACGCTCGACCCTTAGCCGCGAATTGGTTGCGGGGGGTGGATTTGAACCACCGACCTTCGGGTTATGAGCCCGACGAGCTACCGGACTGCTCCACCCCGCGATAGGAACGACTACGTTCCGATGGCGTGGGTTTCGCCCCTGCTTTGCGCGGTCCGCGCCGGGCCGACGACGAAAGGCTGGATAATGGGGCTGGGCTCGCTCGCAACGCGGATACCGAAGATCCACCTGCACTGTCATCTCGAAGGAAGCTTGCGGGCTTCGACTTTTGTCGAGCTAGCCGATAAGCACGGCGTTTCGTTGAGGTATAAGCAGGACGACACGGGGGTCGACCGGTCGGACCCTTATCGCTTCGAAAGTTTTGCCGAATTTCTTTATATATTCGCGGCCGTCAGCCGGTCGCTGCGGGAGCCGGAAGAGTACGCGCGGCTCGCGCGCGAGTTCGTCGAGGACGCACTTGCGCAGCGAGTGATCTACGGCG
Source organism: Candidatus Cybelea sp. (assembly GCA_049578945.1). Lineage (GTDB taxonomy): Bacteria > Vulcanimicrobiota > Vulcanimicrobiia > Vulcanimicrobiales > Vulcanimicrobiaceae > Cybelea. The sequence continues at coordinate 6,425 of JBAUMX010000127.1, forward strand.
AGCTTTTCGTTTCGCCCTCGGTTTGGACGTTCTTCAACCCCGGCCTCGACGTACGCGCAACGATGCAGGCGAT
>JBAUMX010000128.1:0-10411 GCA_049578945.1 Candidatus Cybelea sp.
TTTGGTTGGCACGACGCTAGAGCGGCAGTTCAAGGTCGAGGGTGAGATCCTTACGATCCGAACGTTGCCGCCGGAGATCTGGGGTGGTTCAAACGTGTTGGTGTTGAAGCGAGCCTGAGGTGGTCAAACGGTTCCGCGCAATTTTGGAAGGCGTCGACAACTCGTCGGGGACGTTCGTCCGGGTTCCGGATTCAGTGATGAAAGCATTTGACGGCCGAATACGGGTTCCGTTGCGTATCTCGCTCGACGGTGTCGAGCATCGGACGACGATCTGCGATATGGGCAGGGGACCATCGATCGGAATCCCCGCGGCGGTTCGTCGTGCGGCGCGCATCGAGCGCGGAGACCGCATCACGCTCGCGCTTGAAGTCGACCAAGATGAACGCACGGTCGACGTCCCGCCGGATTTCGCCAAAGCTATGACCGCCGTCGAGCGGCGCGCGTACGACGGAATCGCGAAGAAGCCGGAAACGCGCGCGCGCCGGATCGGTCACGCGCGCGAAAAGCTGCGCGAGCGCGCTTGCCGCTAGCCTGTGCGATGACTTAGCCGCATGGAGGACGAGGGGCGCCTAGCCGTCTCTTCGGATTTTGGAAACCTGCTGCGGCGCCTTCGTCTCGCCGCGGGACTCTCGCAGGAAGCGCTTGCGGAGAGCGCTCAGATGAGCATCAACGGAATCGGCGCACTCGAACGGGGCTCTCGTCGCAAGCCGCAACGGAAGACGGTCGAGCTCTTGGCCCGTTCCCTAATGCTGAGTGACGGCCAACGCCGAGAGTTCGAGGCGGCGGCGCGTTTGGGTTCGCCGCGTTTGGGTGCGCCGCGTCGCTTCCGCGCAAGTGGGGTCGTCAGTCAGCGGCAAGACTTGACAAAGACAAACCTACCATTTGCCCTGAGCAGCTTTGTCGGCCGCGAACTCGACGTCGCGCACGTCAAAGAGCTGCTTGAGCGTCGGTTGGTCACGATCGTTGGCTCGGGAGGCGTCGGCAAGACGCGTCTTGCGATCCAGGTGGGCTCAGATCTGCTCAATCAGTATCCTGATGGCGTCTGGTTCATCGACTTCGCCCCGATCAGCGATCCCGAGCTCGTCGCAAGCGTCGTCGCGCAGGTCTTAGGTATACGCCAGATGCAAGGCCGCCGCGTTGATGAGTCAATTTTACTTTGGCTCAAACGCAAGCGGCTGCTCCTCATTTTTGACAACTGCGAGCACATTTTGAGACCTGCATCTGCGCTTGTGAATTCAATCCAGGCTACGGCGCAGGATCTTCGCATGTTGGTGACGTCGCGGGAAAGGCTCAACATCAGCGGAGAAGCGACCTACCGGCTCCCGTCCCTCGCCATCCCGGCTGAGGACGTCGGTTTAACGGTGGATAGAGTGTTGCAATTCGGAGCGGTCGCGCTCTTCGTCGATCGCGCGACCGCCGCGGACACGCGCTTTGATCTGAGTGACGGCAATGTGCCAATCGTCGCCGAGATCTGCCGGCGGCTCGACGGCATTCCGCTGGCGATTGAGCTTGCCGCTGCGCGTGTGACGGTGCTCTCGATTCCTAACCTAGCGCAACGGCTGAGTGAACGCTTCAAAATTCTCACATCTGGTAGGCGTACTGCACTGCCGCGTCAACAGACGTTGACCGCGCTAATCGACTGGAGCTACGACCTGCTCACGCCGCAGGAGCAGTTGTTGTTTGCCCGGCTCGGCAGCTTTGGCGGCGGATTTGGCTTAGATGCCGCCGTTGCGGTGTGCGGCGGCGAAGACCTCGAAGAGGGCGACATCTTTGATCTGCTCGCATCGTTGACCGACAAGTCGCTCGTCATCGCCGAGACTAGCGATGAAGAGGAGCGTTTTCGATTGCTTGAATCAGCAGCGGCCTATGCGCTCGAGAAACTCAACCCTCCGGGCGAGCGCGAACGCTTGGCCCGGCGTCACGCTGAGTACTTTCGCGAGCAGGCCGAAGCTGCCGCCGCGCGCTACGGGACTGGCTCGACGGTTGCGTGGATTGCCGGCGTAGAGTTAGAGCTCGACAACTACCGGGCGGCGCTGGAATGGGCGCTGACGCGAGAAAACGACGCCGTGTTGGGCGGCGCGATCGCCGGCGCATTGCAACCACCGGATGTTGGGGTTGCCGTCGAGGGTACCTATTGGATCGAACTTGCGCTCCCGCGAGTGAGCGAAGCTGAGCAACCCGCGATTGCTGCGCGCCTGCAGCTAGGCCTGAGCTGTCTCTCCGCCGGAAGGCAGCGCTACGAGGCGAGCGAGCGCGCCATGCAGCTTTACGAGTCGGGGCGCGATCTTCGCGGTGCGGCGCGTGCGCGGCGCCTTCGTGGATGGGCTCTTTACCAAATGGGGCCACTCGATGAGGCACGCGAGGCGACGGCCGGAGCGCTTGCGGCGTTGCGCGCGTGTGGGGACACGTGGGGCGTGGCTCACTGCCTTAACCAGTTGGCATATATTGAGAGCGAACGAGGCGACCTCAACGTGGCGCGTGAGTTATATGCGCAGGCGCTCGCGGGCAATAAAGCGCTCGGGGACGAGATGGGGATGTCTCAGGTATTGGGAAACATGGCGGAGTCGGAGTTTGCAATGGGTGGCCACGAGCAGGCGCTGCGTTTGGCAGAGCAGGCGCTGGAGCTTGCGTCGCTTGGGAAGAATCTAACACTAACATGTCTGTGGCATCAAAACACCGCTGCCTATTGCATCGCGCTTGGGGACTTCGTGGCGGCGCGCGAGTCCGCGCGCGAGGGGTTGCGCGCCGCTCGCCAGGGAGGGCGTGAACTGTATCTAACTACCACGGCGCTTCAACATTTTGCCTTACTTGCGGCAGTTGGCACGGATACGCGATTCGGAGCCCAGTTGCTGGGTTATGTGAACGCACAGTACGACCAGTTCGGATGGAAGCGCGATCGCACCGAGCAGTGGAGTTACGACAAGCTGCTAGCGGCTCTGCGCGAGAGGTTGAGCGACGATGAGATCGGCAGTTTCGCGGTCGAAGGTGCCACCTGGTCCGAAGATCGTGCAGTCGAAAGAGCGCTGACGGTCTAAGCGAGTGCCAGCGCCACGCCATGACGCCCTAAAACAGAAGCTTGGCGTGCTGGATCTTCCCAGCCATCTGCTGCAGGCTGGTGCGCATCGAGGCTAGCTCGTGCGCCATTTGTTGCAGCTCGGCGTTGGTTGCACCGAGCGATCGGTTCGTCGTTGATAAGCCGTTGAGTTTGGCATTGGTCGAACCCAGCTGAGCATTGGTCGAATCTAATTTTGCGTTGGTAAACCGCAGCTGGCGATTGGTCGTGCCTAGCTGCTCGTTGGTGTGACGAAGCCGAGCGTTGGTGAGGTGCAGCTGGAGGTTGGTAAGGCGTAGCTGAGCATTGGCGAGCTGCAAGCCGGCGTTCGTTGAGTTCAACCCGACGCGCATCGCATTGATGCTGAATAATAAGAAGGCCAAGACCAAGGCGCCTAAAATGACTGCAGCGCCACGCAGGCCGACAGCCGTCAGGTGTGTGATGGTTTCCTTTGTTGCGGAATATCTCGCGTAGTCCATGCCGAAGGTTCGTTCCGTCAAAGTATGAAGAATCTCTAAAGGCAACTCGTTGGCATGAAACTGCTCCTGCTTGGTGCCACCGGGCGTACCGGCCGATGGGTGCTCGAGTACGCGCTCGCGGCCGGACATGACGTCGTAGCCCTGGTACGCACGCCGGAGAAGATCTTGGCTCATTCTCCACAGCTCTCGATCGTCCGGGGCACCCCAGAAAGCGCCGGTGACGTGCTGGCGGCTATCTGCGGTAGCGAAGCCGTTATCAGCACCTTGAACAACAATCGCGAATCAGACCTCCCGTGGGCCCGGCCCTTGAGTCCGCCGATGCTCATGACGCGCTCGATAGCAAACGCCGTGTCGGCTATGCGCAGCAACGACGTGCGGCGAATCGTGACGCTTTCGGCTCTCGGCGTAGGCGATTCGTTTGTATACGCACCTGCCATCACGCGGCTGTTGATCCACCACACAAATCTGCGCATCGTTTACGAGGATCACGAGGCGCAGGAGGCTCTCCTGCGAACGTCAGGCTTGGATTGGACGTGCGCGCGCGCAGCGATACTGACGAACCGCCGATCTCGACAGCTACTCGTTTCCTGCGACGGTCGGCCTAAACCGGCTTTGACGATCGGTCGCGCCGAGCTCGCGCGTTTCATGGTCGACATCCTCGATCAACCCACGTTCTTCGGCAAAGCGCCGGTGATTTCGGGGCGCTAGTAGACGCCCGGAATCAAACGGGCCGTCCTGGCACGGTAGGCATCGTACTGAACGCCGAACTGCCCGCGCAGCAGTGCCTCTTCGGCGTGGATGCGGGCGATGACCGGCGGAATCAAGAGAATGGCTAAGAGCACGCCGACGCCCGAACGAAAGGCGAGACCCCAACCCAGCGAGCTCACCAGCAGCCCGAGATAACTCGGGTGGCGGATGACGCCGTACAGCCCATTCGTAACGAGGATGTGTCCGGGCTGAATCGCAACTAGCCCGCTGAACCGATTGCCCAGGATAAAGACGGGCGCCAGCCGCAGCGCGCCTCCGGCTGCCGTCAGAGCGACACCGAGCCAGCGGACCGCATCTCCATCGATCGTCCAGAATCCGATGCGGTCGGTCCAAGCCGGCAAGAACGCGCTGAGCAACCCAATGATGCCCAAAACGCCGATCACCCAGCGGTTGCCGCGGTCCTCGCGAACCCCGGGGCTGACGTTCCCGCCCGCAAAGAACGCGACGACGCAGAGCGCCGCGAATACTACGGCAAGCGCGATCAGCGGGGGGTGTGAGAAAAATGCAGCAGGCCCGCCAAACGCGACAACGGCGAGCCCTAAGTAAACGATCCCGCCGCCGAGCGAAAGCGCCGCCCGCGACAGCGGGGTCAACTCTTACTGCGTTCCGATCTTTTCGTTGGCATTATCGAGCAAATAGATCTTGTCGGCATGCCGTGCGCCGAGCGCTTTCTGATCGTAAATGATGCCGACGTATTGGCCTGCCTTAACCTTACTCATTTGATACGTCGTTTTGCCGTCCGCCGAGAAGACCTGATCGAACTTCGGTACGATCACGAAGCTCAAGATTTGCTTGGTCTTAGGATCTTGCACCTTGATGTTATTCGCCGACACGTGCACCGTGACGCCGTAGAAGGTCGGCGTCGTCGTGGCAGCAGCGGCGATCGGCAACCCGCAGAGTAAAGCCGCCGTTAGCGCCGCCTTGTTTGGGAGATTCGGTATGTACCTCATCGCTTGTCTGTACCCACGAAGCGAGCGGTCTATGCCTGCGGATCGGCGAAGGCCGCAGGATGGAAGCGACGCTCTTTGCGGACGGAGGCTCGCGCGGCAATCCTGGGCCGGCCGCCAGCGCCGCGGTGCTGCTCGATCCCAGCGGCGAGCTGGTCGAAGAAGTCGGCGCGTACCTCGGAATCGCGACGAATAACGTAGCCGAATGGACGGCGCTGGTGCTTGGTTTGGAGGCCGCGGCAAAGCGCGGGATACTGCGTCTGAGCGTGCGCCTCGATTCCGAGCTCGTCGTCAAGCAGCTGCGCGGCGAGTATCGCGTGAAGCACGCCGGTCTGCAGCCGCTTTACAACCGTGCGCGACAGCTGATGCGTCGCTTCAGCGAGGTGGACGTCAAGCACGTCCCGCGTAAGCAGAACGCGCTTGCGGACCGGTTGGTAAACCGGCTGTTGGATCAGGAAGTGCCGGCGCCTGCAAAGGCAGGCGACTGAGATGCGCCGGTTCCCGATCGAAATTCTCATCGTCGTGCTCTCGGTCGTGATGTTGATCCTCGGCTGGCGCATCTACGGTGCCGGAGAGATGGGCCGCTTCGGCCCGGCGATTCACGCTCAGAAAGCTCCGAGCGCGCTCTACGCGCGCATGACGGTGCGGTACGTCAAACCGCCCATCTATGAGGAAGAGTACCGAATGTCCGACGTCGAGGGCGTTTCGGCTTTCGTCTATCGGATACGCGGCACTAAAGGTCACGAGATCACGGTGACCGCGCCGGCGGCGCGGGTCTACGACGTCAGCTTTTTCTTTGGCCGGCTCGACCAGGACGGCATTTGGCAGCTGGTGAACCGCGAACCACTGCCAAACGCAAACGCCCACTACACAATCTTCGTGCGCCAGGTCGTCGATTACCGGCACGGCGAGCGGACCGTCACCTTCACGAATCCGGAGCACTGGGCGACCACCACGAGCCGCCAGTTCCAGATCGACCTCTCGAAGGGTGTACCGAGCGATCTGCTGCACGTGCAGAGCACGGAGGTCGCCGATCCGCGCTACCAGCAGATCGTAAACGACTTTCGCAACTTCGGCCCGGACGAGTTTCGGCATAACGTCGAAGCCGCGCAGGCGCGCATCCGCGGCATGCACGGCTGACGTGAAGAGGCGTTTGGCAATACGAGCCGCCGTCGGGCTCGCGCTGCTCGCTGTCGCGGGAGTAGAGGCGTATAAAGTCGCTGAAAGTCCGGCGAATCAGATCTTCGGCAAAACGCTCGTGAGCGGGCCGAAGAACGAGCGAGTCGTTGCGCTGACCTACGACGACGGGCCAAACCCGCCCTACACCGACCAAATCATCGCGGTTCTGCGCGCCGAGCACGTCCGTGCGACATTCTTCGTTGTCGGCCGAGCCGTCGCCGCCTATCCGCGCGTCGTGCGGCGGGAGGTTGAAAGCGGCAACGCGATCGGGAATCACACCTGGAGTCACGGTCACCTACTGCTCTACGACGGAAGCGGCTTGCGCCGAACGCTCGAACGTACCGACGCGGCGATCTTCGCTGCGACGGGAGTGCACACACGGATCATGCGCCCCCCCTTCGGGGCGCGGGATTGGCTCGTGCTCGACGAAGTTCGCAAGCTTGGGTACACTCCGGTGATGTGGTCGGTACCGCTGCCAAACGACTGGGAGTATCCGCCCGCCCGCGTCATCGCCGCACGAGTGCTTCGCTACGCCGGCGATGGTGCCATCATTGACCTGCACGACGGCAATCAAGGCATCGTCTGCGCTACTCGGCACGTGACGCCGCGCCTCTGCGATCGCAGCGCCGACGTCGAGGCGACGCGCCTAATCGTCGAGACGCTAAAACGCCAAGGTTATCGGTTTGTTACGATACCGGAGCTGCTGCACTTACAGGGCCGCGCACCTATGCGTACAGCCTCCCGTGTAGGCGGATGAACCCGTCGGGATGGTGGTGGCCGGGATCGTGATGCGTCCAGTGAACGACCGGCAAACGACCCGGATCGTGAACCATTTCGCCGCGTACTTCGATGCGATCGCCGGCCCGAACGGGGCAACGCGGCGCGATCCCGACGTTGTCGACGATTTCGACTCTTCCCGCGCTGCTCTGCACCTCGAAGGCTTCGTGCATAGCGTGCGTATGCGACCCATAAAAGAAGCGCGGCGGCGACGCGACCGTTGCGGTGAAGTCCACCCAGGCCGGCGCCGTTCCGGCATACGCGGCAGCGAGATCCATCGGCGCTCCCATCACGCGCCGCGCAAGAACGTCTAGGGCACCAGGATGCGCACGATTCGAACCTCACGCTTGCGTCTCGTACCGGTAAACTCGACAAATGCCGAGCTGCTTTGGCAAGTGCTCCAAGAGCCGGATTTGCGTGACTATCAAGATTTGCCCGACCTCGATCGCGCGCAGTTTCTGCGGGTGGTCGGTGGGCGTCCAAAACGTTTCGCTGCCGGAACCACGGGCCGCTTCGAGTGGCTGCTGCACTACGAGGGCGACGACGAGCCCCTCGGCTGGGTCTCGATGCGGATCTCCGAATCGAACCGGACTACCGGCGAGATCGGATACAGCGTCGTGCGCGCGCATCGCGGGAAGGGAATCGCGACGGAGGCGGTGGCGGCTTTAATCGACGAGGGTTTCTCTCGCGCTCGCTTGCGCGAAATCCGAGCCTATTGCCTTCCCGAAAACACCTCCTCGCGCGCCGTCTTGCGGCGCAACGGCTTTGACGATCGAGGGAAGCTCGCGCGCGGCGCGACGGTACAAGGAAGATCTGTCGACGTTATCGCGCACGCGCTCGACCGCGCGCGCTGGAACGCGAGGCTTAGCGAGAATCCGGCGGCCACTCGATCGTGACGCCGGCGTCGTGGAAACCAGCGTAACGCTTCTCGAGCGATCCGCGTAGATATTCAAGCAGCGGCTCGCGCACTACGGCAACCACAATCCGTTCGCCGACCTCGTCAAGCGGCACCCACTCCACCTTTACAACGTGATCCTCCACCCTGTCATCCTGATCCTTCGACTCGGCGTCGAACGATGCCTCGCTCAGGACTGCGCTTCGCGCAGGCGCTAACGTGCCATCCTGAGGTTGTCGAAGGATGACTCGAAACGCCACGTTCAGAAAATGCTGCTCGCCGTCGTAACTCTCGCTCACGTACGCGAGCTCGCCGGTATTGACGCGCAATCCGGTCTCTTCGAAAACCTCGCGCACGACCGTCTCTTCCAGCAGCTCGCCCGCCAATTGCCGCCCACCTGGCAGATTCCATAGCGGCTGCGGATGATTCGCATAGCGCGAGGCGACCATCAGCAGCCGCCCGTCGTTTACGAGAATACCTGTTGCCAGATGCGTCGCGCTGGTCCGCTTGGCCGTCGCATCGTCGTGGCGCACGCACGCATTATAACACCCGCCGATGAAGGCGCGATCAGATGCTCGACGAAACACACGTTCATGTGGCCAATCGTTTTATCGCTGGCTTTGAGCCTCACGTTCCAAGGGCAAGCGCCCGCACAAAGCGCGACTTCTGTGCCTGCTGCATCGCCAAGCCCGTCGGGGCCGGCTCGGTCATCGTCAGACATCCAGTTCACAGCTCATGACTTAGCGGCCCTTCTGACGGCGACGCAGAGCGCCGAGAAGAGTCCAGACATTACGATTAACGTCGTGGGCAAAGACGCTTTGGATATGCCGACATACGACCCGATTGTCCACTTCGTAGGTGTCGACACGAAGGATGCGGCCACGATCTGGATGATGAAGTCACCGCCTAAGACGCAGTCGTCCGCCCGTGCTCTGCTTGCGGCGATGGAGCTGGCGTGCATGGCGACGGGCTTCGCTGGTTCTAACTGGAAGGCAATTTACGATCAGGTCGCGGCGTTGGATGTCGCGCAGCCGGCGGGATCGACCGATCCGTATGCCTACCGGCTCGCCTTGACCCGGCGCATCCAAACGATCATCGATAGCTACGCTCCGCGTTAGAGCGCGACAAGGCAAACGGCTTAGCCCAGGGTTCCAGCTATCACGTCGAGCGTTTTTGTAGCGGTCTTTTCCCACGTGAACTCTGCCGCATGCGCCGGGCCGTGCTGTCGTAACTTCGCCGCGAACGCGGTGTCGCCGGCGACCCGCAAAATCGCCGCAGCAAGCTGCGCTTTGTCGCCGGGCGGAACGTAGTAGGCTGCGTCGCCGCCGGCCTCGGGCACCGAGGAGGCGTCCGACGCGACGACTGCTGCCCCATAGCTCATCGCCTCGATTACCGGAAGACCGAATCCCTCGTAGCGCGACGGAAATGCCAGCAGCGTGCAGCCGCGATAGAGCGCCGCAAGCAAATCGTCGTCAACGAATCCTAGCTCGACCACGCGCGCGTTCGCTGTCGAAGCAAAGCCGTCGAGGCGGGTCGTCACGACGAGCGAGAGATCGGGACGATCGCGTGCGACCAGCGACATCGCGTCGAGCAAGGTATCGAAGCCCTTGCGCCGTTCGGCCGTTCCGACGTAGAGCACGTAAGGCTTCAGCGCGTCTACGTCAAGAGCGACCGGAACTGGTGGTCGCGGCGGCGCGACGCCGAGAGGGATCGGTAGGAGGCGCTGCGGCGCGATGCTTAGCTCGCGCGCGAGCTCGCTCTGCGCAAAATGGGAGTCGGTGATCAGGCCGCTGCAACGTTGCGCCGCGGCGCGAAAGATCGTTTGCGTCTCGGGCGCGTAATCGCTGACGACGAAGTTCGAGGCATCGTGCAGCGTGGCCGTTGCCGGCAGGGTAAAGTTCGTCCAGCTGCAGCCGTTAAATGGAAACCACAGCGCGTCGAGACCGGCGCGGCCGTGCCAGCGGCGAGAAACGACGCGGTAGGGCCGCTCCTCGACCTCACGCAAGTAGCGCCGCCGAACGGTCCAGGCGTGCCACTCCGGAACGATCAACGTTACGTCGATCCGCTCGCGCTGCGTCTCCCACCAGACGCGAAGGATCTCGCGCAGATAGCGCCCGATCCCGCGGTGATCGCCCGGCAGATTCCAGGCGTCGACGCCAAGTCTAATCAAGCGGCGACCGCGCGAAAGAGTTCCAGGTGGCGGCGCGCGCTCTCATCCCAACTAAAGAGTTTCGCGCGCGCCGGCCCGGCGGCGCGTAGCCGATCGCGCAGCGCGGAATCCTCAACGACGCCGCGCAGCGCCGCGGCCCAAGCT
>JBAUMX010000129.1:0-13738 GCA_049578945.1 Candidatus Cybelea sp.
CTCCGTGAAAGTTGTAAAGAATGCGCTTTTTACCCGATGAAACGTTCACTTTGTACAGAGTACCGCATCCGACGAGGCCGCTCGTGAAGTAACACATTCCGCTGCCGCCCTCATCTGTAGCTCCGTAGAGCGCGCCATTTAGGTCGAGAAGCGCGGTCGCGGGAAACTGCCCGTCCTGCAAAGAGGCAAAGCTGTAAAGAACGTTATATGACGCGCCGGTCGGATCCATCGTGAAGACGGTTCCGCAGCCGTAACCGGTAAAGTTGCAGCTCAAGTCTCCGCCGCTTCCCGTTGTCCCGTAGAGTTGGCCATTCGCGTAGGTCAGCGCTAATGGCCCGACTCCGCCCGTGCCGCTATCCGGGTAACGGTGGAGAATATTATATCCCGACCCGGATGTATCGATCGAGAAGATGGTCCCACAGCCACGCATCTCTCTCGTTGAGACGCAGTACGAGCCACCTCCTAAGGCGGTTGTCCCAAAGAGCGTGCCGTTCACGTCGGTCAGCGCGCTTTGGGGACTGAAGCCGTCCATTCCGCCCTTGAACCGGTAGAGCACCTTTTCACTGGCCTGCGCAGCTGATTCATCGGGCAACTGTTGAGATCGAACTGGGTGTCCTGCGGGCGGCGGCACGACCCAGGTCGGCGAAGAAAAAGTATTATTGCTGCACGCCGCTAAAAGCGCACCGCATAGAAGTGTGCAAATACGAATTCCAGAACGCTTCATGATTTCGCCTCCAAAAAGCACAAGCGATTCGCGTCTGAGCAGCCATTCTAACACCGACGCTCGATCATAGCAAGCCGTCCGCTTCACCCAACCGCCATACAGCAACGTCAGCGGTAACGCTTAGCGCCCAAGAGTTGTAGCTGGGGAACTTTCTGCTCCGCAACACCGTCGCTTATAGCGTATTGGTTGGTCCCTACTGGAGTTCCAATGGCAAAATATGTGCCGTCCCATTGAACCGGCGTGGGTTGGTAAAGGGAGATGCGGACTTTGCGGCCATCGCTTTCTTCTGCACGCGGATGCGTTCCATCCGAGCGTCCACGAGGGCTTCGCGCCAACACTCGATCGTATCATCCCCCGATCGCTAGGTGGCGGGGACAAGCTGAACAACTTCCAGCCCGTGCATCGAGCTGGTAAAGATAGCAGAGGCGATCGTGAAGATCTGGAGCGATTGCCAATGCGAAGGCGCTTAAGGCGAGCTAACCAGCGTGCTCGTCGCGCCGATCGGCGGCGTGGATGCGGAGGGGTGGGTTGAGCTAGTTTTCGAGGTGGTAGTCTAGGTGCTAGTATGGAGCTCAGCGTGCGGGACAGAACATATCTGGCCCGCAACCCGTCATGTTTCAGGAGGAAGAGCGCATGAGGATTTCAGATTTGAGCCGCTTCGCGCTAAACGTTTGCGCGGTTGGGATGCTCGCTGGCTGCGGCGCCGGAAGCGGAGCGCCGCTGAGCCCATCGCTTGCCGGACTCACGGAGAAGCGGACGCCGTCGAGTGTTACATACGAGGTGCTCTACAGCTTCCGCTACGGCTCGGGAGACGGCGAATACCCGTACGCGGGCCTCTTGAACGTGGAGGGGACACTCTACGGCACGACTTTTTACGGGGGCGCAAACGGCTACGGAACCGTCTTCTCGATCACGCGGTCAGGTACGGAAACCGTGCTCTACAGCTTCCGCCGCGGCACCGACGGAGACACGCCGTATGCGCGCCTGGTCAACGTCAAGGGCAAACTCTACGGGACTACCTGGGGCGGGGGCACAAACAACAACGGAACCGTCTTCTCGATTACGCGGTCCGGCGCAGAAGCCGTGCTCCACAGGTTCAAAGCCGGCGCTGACGGCGAATACCCGTATGCGGGCGTCCTTAACGTGAAGGGCACGCTCTACGGTACGACCGTTTACGGCGGCGCAACGGGCGACGGAACGGTCTTCAAGATCACGCCGTCCGGCACGGAAAGCGTGCTCTATAACTTTCAAGGCGGCACGGACGGTGACCGCCCTTATGCGGGCCTCGTCAACGTCAAAGGCACGCTTTACGGCACGACCAACAACGGGGGCGCAAACGGCCTCGGCACCGTCTTCTCGATCGCGCCATCCGGCGCGGAGACCGTGCTCTACAGCTTCAAAGCCGGCACTGACGGGGCGTTGCCGGAAGCGGGCCTCACCAGTGTCAAGGGCACACTCTACGGCACGACCTGGGCCGGGGGCGCAAGCGGCCACGGAACCGTCTTCTCGATCACGCCATCCGGTGCGGAAACTGTTCTCTACAGCTTCAAGGGATCGCCAAACGATGGCAACGGTCCGCTTGCAGCGCTGCTGAATGTCGGGGGCACGCTCTACGGCACGACCTCGGACGGCGGTTCAGGTGGGTGCGTGACCTCAACCGGCTATGATCTTGGCTGCGGAACAGTTTTCTCGGTCACGCCGTCCGGAACGGAAAGTTTACTATACAGTTTCAAAGCCGCGTCCGGAGACGGCAGACGCCCGGAAGCGGGCCTCATCAGCGTTAAGGGCAGACTCTACGGCACGACCGTTTTTGGGGGGGCAACCGGGGGTGGGACCGTGTTCTCGTTAACGCCGTGAAGTGTGGGCGGCTTGATCGAGTCGGAGTGCTTTCCGCCGACTTCGACGGATCCGTTTCTCGGCTCGGCAGCGAACCACAGCTTGGCACTTGCGGGGCCATTTCGCAATGCGCGCTTCGTAGGGCATTGCATTGGCGCGGCGCATAGCGACGCAGACAGGGTCGGGGCCACCGGCCTGGGCTCGCCCTACCGGCACGGTTACGTTCGCTTTCACCGACATCGAAGGCAGCACCGTTCGTTGGGAACGCGATCGCGAGGCGATGAAGGATGCCGTCCGTAGACACGACGCGCTGATGCGAACGGCGATCGCTAGACACGCTGGCTACGTTTTCAAAACGATGGGCGATGCGTTTTGCGCAGCCTTCGCGCATCCCGAAGACGCCGTCGTGGCGATACTCGGTGCCCAGCGCGCTATTGCCGCCGAGGATTTTTCTGCAATCGACGGGTTGCGAGTACGCGCCGCACTCCATGTAGGTACGGCCGACGAGCGCGACGGCGACTATTTCGGACCTGCGGTCAACCGCGTAGCGCGGCTGCTGACGACCGGCTACGGCGGCCAGGTGCTGCTCTCGGGTCCATGCGCCGACGCGGTCCGAACTAAACTGCCGTCGCGTTGCAGTTTGCGAGATCTGGGTGCGCATCGTCTAAAGGATCTGGCGCAGCCAGAACGCGTCTACCAACTGATCACGCCGGACTTGGCGCAAGCATTTCCGGCGCTGCGTTCGCTTGACCACCTCTCAAACAACTTGCCGGCTCAGCTCACCTCCTTCGTTGGTCGCGAAAAGGACATCGTCGAGATCGCCACGCTCGTGCACGAGCATCGGTTGGTAACGCTGAGCGGCGCGGGTGGCGTGGGCAAGACGCGCGCGTCGTTGCAAATCGCAGCAAACCTTATAGAGGGTTTCAGTGACGGCGTGTGGCTTATCGAACTCGCACCACTGGCCAGCGGCGACTACATCCCTAGCGCCGTCGCGCAGGCACTCGAGCTTACGCTCGCGACCGAAGACGATTCGGTCGAGAGCCTCGTTCGCGCCCTCAAGGGAAAGCAGACGCTGCTCGTCTTCGACAACTGCGAGCATCTGGTCGAGCCTGTCGGGCGCGTCATCGCCGCAATCTTGCGGGGTTGCTCGAGAGTAAAGGTACTCGCCTCGAGCCGCCAAGTGCTGGGAATCGACGGCGAGGCGACCTATCGGATGCCGTCGCTCGCCGTCCCGGCGGCGACGTCGCTGTTCGCAGAACGCGCGCGCGCCGTCGACAACCGATTTGCGTTGACCGACGCGAACGTGACGGTCGTCTCGGAAATCTGCCGGCGGCTTGACGGTATTCCGCTGGCGATCGAGCTTGCCGCTGCGCGGGTGAAAGTGCTTAGCCCAAAACAGCTACGTGACCACCTTGACAAGCGGTTCCAGGTGCTCACAGGTGGCGATCGCAGCGCACTGCCGCGCCATCAGACCATGCGCGCATTGATCGACTGGAGCTACGACCTGCTCGAAGAGCGCGAACGCGTACTGTTCCGGCGGCTGGGGATTTTCATCAACGGATTCACGCTCGAGGGCGCGGTAGCAGTCGGGAGCGGGGGTGACCTCGACGAACTCGACCTCTTTGACATACTGGCGTCGCTGGTCGATAAGTCCTTGGTGCTTGCGGAACCGCAGGGCGACGCGGTGCGCTACAGGTTGCTCGAATCGACGCGCGCCTACGCCTTGGAGAAACTCGGCGTCGGGGGCGAGCGCAATCTGATTGCAGGCCGCCATCTGCGCTATCTGCGCGACCGCTTCGCTGAGCTGTGGGAACGGTACGAGCAGACCGCACAAGGTGCCGATTTTGAATCGGCGCTGCAGACCGAACTGGAGGACGTGCGTGCGGCGCTCGACGGCGCGTTGGCGCGTTCGGAAGTCATCGACGGCGCCGAGTTGCTCGCTAACCAATCAGGGAATTGGTTAGCCTTCGGACTCGAGGCGGAAGGTACGTCACGATGTGAAACGTATCTCGCGGCGCTACCGTCGGATGAGTTGCGTCTGCGCGCTCGGCTTTCACGCATGTTGTCGTCCTTGCTTAGGGAAACCGGCCACAAGGTGCGCGCATTTGAGTTGGCGACTCAGGCGGTCGAGCAGGCACGGGCGAGCAACGACGCCGCGTCGTTGGCCTGGACCCTGGGGGCATATGTGTTGTCGGCGATGTCGCTTCATCGGCTTGACGACGCGGAGCGAGCGCTAACGGAAGCCGAGGTCATCCCATGGACCTCGACCAACTTTCGCGTTGCATCGCTCCTTCAGCGTGCATACGTTAGTGGGTTGCGTGGCGATCTTGAGACCGCGGCCCACACGTTCGAGCAGGTCCGCAAGGAGTATCGCGCACTCGGGAACACTCGCGGCGAGCAGAGTGCGACGCAAAACCTTGCGGAGGTCGAACACGCGCGCGGTCATACGCACCGTGCGATCGCGCTCGTTCGGGAGATGCTTCCGGCGATGCGCTCTGGCACCGACACGACCAGCCTAGCCAGCCAGCTCGGCAATCTCGCGGGCTATTTCGTGGCTGTGGACGATCTTTCAGGCGCGTTCGCGGCGGCGCGCGAGTCGATCAGGACCCATTCCTCGCTTCCGCCGGTGATTACCGCGATCGCGATCGAGCACCTTGCGTTCGTCTTCGCGCTGCGCGGCGATTTTGCGCGCGCGGCTACACTCGAAGGCTACGCTGAAGCCGCGTTTGGGCGGCACGGATACCAACGCGAGTTCACCGAGACGACGACGCACGACCGTCTCACGGCAGTCCTGCACGACCGGCTCGCGCCCGGCGAACTCGCACGACTGACCGCAGAGGGCGCTGCCTTTGCATCCGAGGCTGCGATTGCACTCGCGCTTGAGGAGCCATAGCGGCCGAATCGCAGCCATATCGCAACGCCTCCGATGGATCGCGCACAGACATCTATGCCCCGGATAGCGGCAGGTAAGCTAAGAGCACATGTCGACGACATTTGACTCGGACGCAACGGAACGCATAGCACCTGGTCGTCCTCCGGCGTCGCCGCATCGGGATCGAACGCACCCATCTCCGAGAGTGGGATAGAGGAGTACGATTTTTACTTTCCGGGCCTCGATCCGACGCAGTGCCAAGCGCTTTGCCAAGCGTTGTGCCGCCGATCAGTCAGCACGAATACCAGGGCGAGATAAAGCTCGCCGTTACGTCAGCTCTGCTGCCGTATTTGAATATCGAGAACAGCTTCCTCATGAGCAGCTACGGCAATGAGCCTCTTCAACACGACGTACTGCCGCGTACGCTCGATGAGACGTTCAAAGGCCCCCCGGAACCCGGTCAGTCGACGGCTCTCCGCTGGAGTGTCTCGATGCATTGTGTGAACCATACGCCGCCGCTCGGAGTCTAGCCCCGTGCCGCACCGTGCCCTTCGAATTTCAGGGACAACCACTACGGTTAGGCTAACAGGCCTCTCGCCGGACGCGATATAATCTCGTCTTTGGATTCGTGATCAATACGCTGATATAGCCGTAACCTGTCGGTACATCGGAGCTCTCATTCGTGCAAGAACAACCTTGGTTCGAGATGCCAGAGATCCGCCGGTGGCCGCTGGACCGAGCGGCTTGGATTCCTTTGCGTGAATCGCACAAATGCGACGAAGAGGGCGAGTTCGGGCGCGAAGGCTATCGCGAGGGCTTTGTTGGTGCTGGCACGATCGCATTTCTGGTTGAGGACCGACCAGTTTGTGAACATTTGGGATGGCACGACATTGGAATTTCTCATAGTCAACGTGGTGGGTGTTTCAGCGATGGTCGCTATCCTCCAGCCGGCGTTTTCCTTTCAAGAGTTCCCGCCGATCAGCCGACGGAGGGACGCTCTAGCTGGCAGAATGTTTTTGGAACGCACCTCGTGCTTGAGCAATACAGTGATGAAGGGCCGCCAGAATGGCTTTTGAACCAGGACATCGTTGTCACGCTCGATTTGATTCGGGAAGGCGACTCATGGTTGTGTCGCGAGCGCGGGTATGAAGAGGCAGCTCTACTAACCCGGAAAGAAGACGGAACGCCGATGCGGCTTGCCATCAAGAGCGCGTACCTCAAGGACTATCTGTGCGCAAGATGCATGGCCTTACGCGTGTCTTCGTATCGTTCCCGAGCGGAAACCGTTGCGAACCGCGACCATATCGACTGGACTGGGGATTCGAAGGTCGAGGAAGGTTCGGGCCTACACTGGGAAGGGCGTACGCGGAAGTCCACGAGGGCGAGGGCATCTTCGGGGGCATGCAATTCGGGAGCAAGATTGGCGTGTTCCGCGCCGAGCGAACTGAAGTGGACGACGAAGAAGATGTCCCCACCGTTACGACCGGAGAAGGAATAACATCCACATCGTTCAGCGTCGCTTCGGCGGGCCGGAAACTGTTCAGAGTGTCGGGCGAACTATGGAAAGATGAATGGGTCGAACCGGGAGCGGCAAGTCCGATTGCACGCGGCGACAAGATTCCTTCGACCGTTGAGTTCGTGGTGGAATTGTCGGGTGAACGAGAGACGGGAGGGGAACTTGCCTCCGGCCGCCTACACTGGTTGTGGTTCAGGCCGGAAGTTGTGCCAGCCATTCTCAATGTCTGCGGATCAGCGCTAAACTCGAACACGGCGTACACAGGTAAAGTTGGTTGTTCGCGCGTCGGCATGGTGCAATTCGGTATAAATCCCCTCGGTCTAGTCACCGTCCTTGCAAAGGACATTGGCGAGTTGCCGGAATGGCAGCAGCGCATTTGGGTAGGACACAATCTGGCGCCGGATGGCGGCGTATCGAAGGAACTAACTTCGATTCAAAACCAGCAGCGAATCCCTTTGACCAAGCCCCCTGAAGACTACCTGGAGCTTGGCATTCAGCGCGTGAATGAGGCCACGATGACTGCCTACGATATCGCGGTTTTCAGGGCCCACGACTTCACGAAAGAGCTTTCCGGGAAGGTTCACCGATTCAGAGTTCACGACCAGGCAAGCCTCTACGAACTCGCAAAGGATCTAGCTCGTTTGACGGCTGACTCAATCGACGCTAAGGCAATTAATCGAATTACCGCGGTACAGCGAAGCCCGCTTAAGGCTCTGCAGTCCCTCTTGGAGACGAAACTTTCAGAGGCCGAAGCATACAAGGTGATGAACCCATTGTTCGGCATCTACGAACTGCGATTGGCCGACGCACATTTGCCAGGCGAGGACGCTGACTCAGCCTTCTGTCTGGTGGGTGTAGACTCAACAAAACCGTTGGCTCCGGTGTTGCACATTTGTTGCACGAAGTCTGAAAGTGTTGCGAAAACCCTTGTAAAATAAGGAGAAGTTTAGCCCCAGCGGGATTCGAACCACTTCTCGGGGGTTCCGGAGAGTCCCGTCCGCTACCGATCGGTGTTATTTTGTAAGGCTTTTTCGCCACTTGGCTCTCGGCTGATCCCTTCCGCTTCCGGCCATTCCCGAGCGCTACGTTAGATTCTGTGTGCGATGTCAAGCGTTAAGTGTCGGCGAAATGGCTGCTTGGGACTTCCGTGACGTCGCCCGGACCCGATGCTCGAGGTCAAACGGACGCTCGGACTTGAGTACGCCGTAAGCCAAAACCAAGAGGCGACGCATGACGGCAGCCACGATCTGTTTGCCGTGCTTGCCCGAAGAACGCAGCCGATTAGCAAAATCCTTGAGAATGGGATTGCAGCGGATCGCTGCGACGGCCGGCATATACAGCATGCGCCGCAGATGCACGTTGCCAGCCTTTGACAGCCACGAAGCCGATACCGACTTTCCCGAACGAAACTCACGCGGGCAAAGGCCAGCGAACGCCGCGCCACCGGCGAAGCGTTTGGTATGGGAGAGTTGCGCTATGCCGTCGTTTTGGAACCTTGCGCCGCCAGCGAAGGGGGCGGGTTTAGTGTCACGGTACCGGCGCTACCGGAGATCGTGACACAGGGCGAGGATCTTGAAGACGCGCTCTTCATGGCACGCGACGCCATCGAACTAAGCCTTGCAGTACGTCGCGATGAAGGCGATGAGATTCCGCCTTCCGACGCTGAATATGCGCGACTTGAAATTGTCGCTGTCTCCGTTCCAGCTGCGTAGTACCCCTTGCCGAAGCTACCCCGGATAAGCGCGCGCCAACTCGCGCGTGCTTTGCGCCGCGCTGAATTCACAGTGGTTCGGCAAACTGGATCGCATGCGTTTTTCCGCCATTCCGATGGCCGTATGATCAACGTGGCGATGCACATTGGAGACCTCAAAACCTCGACACTTGCCGCGATATTGATGGCCGCCGTCCTTACGGCGGCTGAGCTACGCGACCTCCTTTAAGTAGGACGGTGGGCGTCATCGAATCCGCTTAGAATCCGGCAACGGAATTCGAAACCTCAACCAGCGCCCCCCGGCCGATCCTGGGAAATCCCCAAAGGCCTACTTTGTAAGATTGTCCGGCGCGTCGCTGGCTTCTCCGCTCCAGCCCGTTTGAGGGCAGCTCGACCTCGACGAAGCCAGGTACGTTGCTTCTCACGACGACGTTTCGACCCACGACAAGTTCGGCGTGACCTGGCAGATCGTGCCCGAGGGCCACACCGACCTGTTCGGCGGCGACGATCCGGAAAAGTCGGCGCGTGTGATGAAGGCGATGATGGGCATGGAGAAGCTCGACATCAACGCGCTGCGAGCAGCCTATCGCGGCTGAGTTCGCCGACGGGAGGACGTGGCGGGGCGCGCCCTGAAGCGGGCCTGCCCCGCGTCCCTGCGCTCGATTTCGAGTGCCACAGTGAGGAGAGCACCGTGTCCGATTCCGCCGATTCCGCCAGCACCTCAACACCGAGCCCGACCACCGTTCAAGCACACATCGTCACCGACGACGAGATCAAGGCGCTCGGATTCGATCCGCATGGCGGATCGAATCTCACCCAACCGTCCGTCAACGCGCCCACCTACTATCTTTTGGACGACGATGCTAAGAACTGCCGTAACATCGACGACGACGAGTTCAAGGCGTCGTACGTCGACGATAACATCGTCAAATGCTACCTCGCCGACTACAGCCCGTTCGAGGAGACGCTCGACAACGAGAGCCTCGTCGTGCAATATGCCGGCGGAACCTCGATCTCGGTGGCGTTCGGCCTCATCGACCTCGACCTGAAGCTCCCAGCAGACGCGTACCTCAAGTCCGGGGGCGTGATCTACCCGATCGACGACACCGGCGCGCTGCGGCTCAACGGTGTGACGACGCCCACGCTGGTCTACACCCGCGAGTGGGTGTTGCGACAATGGAAGAACGCCGGCGATCAGAACGTGCAAATGGCCGACCTGGTCGATAAATTCGTCAAGGCCGGCTTCGAGCCGGTAACGTCGCTCGACGCGAACGAGGGCGGGATCCTCACGCCCAGCACTCAAGACACCGATCTGTCAGGTGTCGGCAGCGCCTCGTCGAGCGATTCGTCGAGCGATTCGTCGAGCGACTCGTCGAGCGACTCGTCGAACTAACGCTGTGGCAGTCACGTTTACCGACACGCAGTGGGCCTCGCAGGCGCTCGACGGCGCCAGCCTAGCCGACGTCGCGCAGACCATCTCCCAGATGGTCGAGGCCGGAAAGACGGAGTGGTTTCCACGGTACTCCTATCAGACGACCGGCAACGCCATCTCGTCCGTGACGGTGACCGTGGACACGCGCGTGACGCTGCCGTCGTGGAACGGCTACAGCCCGGCGCCGCAGGCGGAGAAGGACGAGTGGGATCGCTTCTGCTCCGCCCTGCGCTCGCACGAACAAGGCCACCTCGACATCGTTACCAACAACCTCTCGGGCATCGACGCGGCCCTCATGGGCAAGTCCGTTTCGGACGCCGCGCAGGCGTGGCAGAATGCCCTCAACGCGCTACAGGCGTCTAGCGACGCGTACGACGCGTCGAACAATCACGGCACGACGCAAGGTACCATCATCAACGTGCCCGCTTCGTCGAGCGGCTCTTCTAGCGGTTCGTCTACTGCTTCGCCGAGCGGCGAAACTGCCGACGCGTCGCCGGACGTTACGGCCGACGCATCGTCTGATGCAACTTCGGACGCGACTTCGGACGACGACGCTTCGTCATCCTAAGCTCACAACGATGGTGTAGCGCACTTTGGGATGCGGCTTCCCGGCGGCGGGCGGTAGGGATTCTCGGGTGAGTACATCCGCCGGTCCGTGCGCCGGCCGTTCACGGTGACCTCGTAGGTCGGCTCGCGGCCGCACCACGTGTTGAAGTCGAAGCGGTCACCCTGCGCGGAGAGTTTCGTAACCGTTAGCGTGGCGGACACGAACGGGCGGCCGTGGTCGATTTTCCGTGCCGCCCCGCCGCGGATGAGATACGCCGATCCGCCCTTCCACTGAACCAGCAGCGTGCCGATGCCGTGCCGGTCGATCACGATGCCGCTCGCCTCGTCGACGCCGATTCCGAGCACGGTCGACCGTCCCCGCGCCTTGCCGTCGGCGATCTGGCGCGCCATGAACACGGCCGTACGGCCGAAACGGTTTCGCGTGACGAAGTGCATGTCGGTGATCGCACCGGCGAGGGGAGGAAAGCGCAGGAAGCCGTATGTGAAGCTGATCAGCCCTTCGTATGGATTCTTGGCGGCGTTGCGCGAGGTCGCGTCGTGCCCTTCTATGAGCGCAGAGGTCATCGAAGCTGGAAAACTCATCAGGCTCCAGACGCCCCAGCAAGCCTAAAAGTATCGCGAAAACCCTTGTAAAATAAGGAGTTTTGGTAGCCCCAGCGGGATTCGAAAACGCTTGTCCCCTTGCGTGCCAAAACCTGGGGGAACCTGTTAAGACGTGTTAAAGGGTTTGCCTGTCGGTAGTTTTCTGCTTGTGCAGACTTGTCAAAGCATGTCGAGAAGTGACGACGTTTGCACCTGATTTTGCACCTGACGCGATCGAAGGCCTCGGCGAGACTGCGAGGCGGCTCCGAGGCCTAGTCTCCGAGATGCGAGGCTGCAATGCGCACGCGATCTGCGCCGCTCCGCGCAGCTGCGAGGCTCGACGGCACTGAGCGCGATGCGGCTTCGCGGGCGCGGCGGGCTAACTAACCAGCTTTTTTAGGAGCCCGGGGTAACGACCAATCCCCATAAATTGCTCACGGCGCAGCACTCCAAAGCGTAGCCGCGGGTCTTGCGGAGAGGCGCACCGCCCTTCGGATACGCCCAGAATGCGATATGGCCCGTCACGCCGTGGTACGTGTATGTCATTACCCTGTTACCTTGCACCCACACTTGTCCGACAGGCCCACCACCTCGCGGATTGATGAGTTGCGTAGCATGGTCGCTCGTCGCATTCTTTCCCTTGACGCTGAGCCTGTAAAGAACGAGGATGTCTTTCGACGAGTTAGATACCTGTGCTGAGACCACGAGATGGTTACCGACCCACTGTACGCTAGGCCACCACCAGGGTTCGCTATTCAGCTTTACGTCGGTGCTCATAAGCTCAAACTTTTTGCCGCCCGCAGGCAGCACGAGCAATCCCGTCTCACGACTCGAGAGGTTCCCCCACCACGCTGTCAGATAAAGGTTCCCCGCGGGATCGTACGCGCAGTTCATCAAGTAATACCCTGACGCCGCAATGAACGACGGCTTCCCCTTCGCCTGCTTGTAAATCTCAACTCCGCCGGGATCGTCGTAATTCCCATCTGCCACCGCTAGGTTTCCGGTTTTGGGATCGACCGAGCAGGCATAGGCAGCGCCATTGGGATCTTTGAGGGTCGTAATGGGACTCAAACCACCGTCAGCGTACTCGTATATTTGGTCGGAAGACCCACCCGTCACGAAGACGTGTCCGGCCGTATCGATGCATTCACCCATCGCCTTATTAAGGTCCGTCTGTCCCAAGCGCGTTCCGCCGGGATAAGTGAGAAGGACGAGCTCTGCATGAGAGTTCGTATCGAAGTCCGTCGCGTAGATGTAGGCGGCGCTAGACATGCTGGTCACGGCGTTGGGCGGCACGCTTCCTGCGGGTACGGCCAGTGAGGACGCCGTCCCACCGCAACCAGCGAGAAATGCTGCGGCCACGCTGATACCAAGCGGATAGCAAGCAGAACCCAAATTCTTCATCCCTAATGCCTCCGGTGAAGCCTTGCGACCTGAGGCGAATACCTTCGCCGCACCCGAACGCTATCCCAGGGGAACGGTGCCAAGGTGCCGCATGCGAGGCACCGGGATGCCTTGTGCCGGCCTGTAGGGTCCTAACGTCGCGAACCCGCTACGACGTACGCCCCCAGGCCTGCGCCCCGATTTTCCATTCGTTACGTTGCTTGGAGAAAGTGTACGCTAGAGTGCCGGTCCGAGCGACCGTCTGAGCCTTAATAGTGACCGTAAGCGTCCCCGAGATGACGGCGTACGCGTAAGGTCCTTCGACATTCCAAAACCCCATCTCGTAGGACAAATGCTCATAGGTTACGCCGAGATCCTTACGCCATTTCTCCACGTCAGCGAGCCAGTTGGCCGGAGCGTCGGGGTTCAACCAGCGGTAGGGCGCAATGCCGTCGATGATGATCGCGTTTTCATCAAAGACGCTGAGAAATAGTTCGGTGTTCTGGGAGTTGAAGCCGTTGATGTGATTCTCGATTAGCGTCTGGATTTCAGCCGGCGGGGTGCTAGTCACGATCATCCTCCAATGGTAGTTTTATTTCAGCCGGCGATATGTCGCGCTCGGCGCTCTGCGGGGCCTGGATTCGGCCCGCAACCCCCAGGACCCGGCACGAGCCAACACCGCCTGAATCCACGGATCGTTGACGACCTCTTCCTCAGTCCGATGGTCGCGCAACCTCTCCCGGTCGCGGAACCAGAGAAAATTTGTGAGGCTTCGACGGCGGCCAGCCTCATCGGCACGCTTACGCTCAATTGCGTTTGCGATGTCGAGCTCCCCGCCAAACATTCGCGGAAGTACCTCCATCTCGGAGAGCTCAATAAATTCCCATTGCGCAAGGCCTTCGGGGATGTTCGGAAGCAACTCGTCGAGCTGTCGACGGTCCAACGCCACGTTCCGTCGGCGTCGCGGCGCCAGACGTCGAGATACTTCCCGTAGGCGTGTTTGATGTTGCCGTGCTTATCACGATAGGTATCGGTCCACCGCCCCCACGTAAAGCCAAGCTCACCGCTCACGGCGACAACCGCCTCTTCAGGCGCCCACGTGAACGTATCACTCT
>JBAUMX010000130.1:0-42671 GCA_049578945.1 Candidatus Cybelea sp.
GGTCCGATCTCTTAGGATAGCAGTCATCGGGTCGGCCATCGATCTTATGTACGAGCTCGAAGCCCAGGGCCCTCAAAAGATGTACCGACCCGCCCTTTCGGGTTAAAGGGCCGTTCAACGCGGCCCACTCGGTAACATATCAGGCCCTTCAAGCGTCCGAGGCTAGGCGCCGGAGGATCATATAAACCTGCGAAGCTTCGGCCAATAGGCGCTCAGCGGCATGGTGATTCCGCGGCAGAGCGAGATCGGAAAACCGTTCTCGAACGGCCGTCCCCACGGATTGGAGAATCGGGCGACGATCCGATGCATTCGAAAGAGGTGCGCGTTACTCTCGCAGTCTCCGTGAACGTCGATGAGCACGTTACCGCTATAGCCGCGCGGGCCCCATATCCAATACTGATTGTGGCCTGACAGCGCCGGCGGTAGGCCATACGCCGGCCCAAAAAAATCGAGTGCGGCGGCCTCGCCGTAGTTACTTGCAAGGATTGCGGTTTGAGCGCGCTCCACCGGGGGCAGCGAGTCGTAGACGCGTGCGATGGTTTGCGCCAATTCCCGCCAGCCGTGCATGTCGGCCCAATCGGGAGGCAAGTTGCCGATCTGCGTGTGTTCGGTGACCGCCAGATCTACTTCTTGCGCGAGCATGGTTTGCAGCGTGCGGTCGTACGCAGACATCGTGCGTTCCGGCAACACCGGCATCATCAACGGGACGAGCGCAATGCTCGCAACCAGCGCGTAGAGCGTCAGCACGGGGCGCCAAAGGGTTACGCGCGCCGTCCATGCTTCGATTGTAATCGCACCGGCGGCAATCGGTATCGGGTAGACATCGCCGGCATAGTAATGCTTTGCGTGCAGAGCGATCATTTGGACGATCAATGCGAGATACGCGATTCCCAGAAAACGGACGTCCGGGCGACGTAGCAGCGTTGCCAAACCGATCAGCCAAACCGGCGCGAGCAATGGGTACGTGATCAGCAGCTGCGTAACGAGGAACTGCAGCGGGGTGAGCGAGACGTCTTTATACTGTGCTGCGGCGCGCAGCAACGTCCACATCGGAAAGCCGTGCGCGGCTTGCCACAGAAAATTCGGCAGCGCGATGAACGCCGCAACGAGAATGCCGCCCGCGAACCATGGCGTAAAGAGAACGCGTCGCTGCGGAAGCACGAGCAGACCAAAGACGATGCCGATGGCGAAGAAAATGACCGTGTATTTACTCTCCACGCAGATGCCCACGATCGTGCCGACGATCAGCCACCAGCGCGGGTCGGCTCCCTTGACGATACGCAGCACGTAGAGCGCGGCCAATGGCCACAGCCACAATCCGACGGTGTCGGTCGTCAGCTTCGTTCCGAAGTCCATGAGGACCGGAGTGAGCGCCACAATCAGTGCTGCGAAGAACTGCGCAAACGCGCCACCGCCGAGTTCGGCAGCCAACAAGCAGGTGGTGTAGACCGATGCCGCGGCAATCACTGCGCAAACCAGACGCAGGAGGAAGAGCGAGTGGCCGAAGAGCTGCGATCCCGCCGCCAGAAGCGGCGCGACTGGCGGTTGATCGACGTATCCCCACGCCGGATGAAAGCCACAGATAATAAAGTACAACTCGTCGCGGTGGAAGCCGTAATGCGGATTGCCGGCGAGATGGGCTGCCAGAGTAACGAGTGCCGCCGCAAGGGGCAGGCGTCGCGCGGTAATCGCTATCGCTATCTTTTTCGCAGCAGATACGCCAATTTCCGACATCCGAAGCGCAGCCGTAGGCCTCCATTTAACAAAGTCATGTATCGTCATTGAATCTCGCATCCGTTGTTAATGGTCGGCTGCGTTCGTCTCCTTTCCGAGGCAGAATGACCTCGGAACGAGACGTAAGACTCGTCGGTCTTCACATCCTGTGCTGTGACGTCGGGAACTCCGGCCGTGATTGCGGGGCAACGCGATCACGTACTTCGTTTTGTTGGCCGCGACATCCAATACCAAGACCTCAGGCTTAGTAGTGAGGGCCTAGTCGCTACGAGCGGGTCGGACTGCCAAGCCGAGGAGGCCAAGGTCGTTCACTGAGACGTCGCCAACGACCAACTCGCGATTCCCCGGAGCGCCATCGTAGCTTGTCAACGACCTTGGTATCTTACGCACGTCTTCTCATACCCGAAGGATGCCGTTAGACGCAGAGCGCAGGCCGGCTCCGGGCGCCGCGGACCCGGCCCGCCGGCTTTGAGCAGGGATAGCGCGCGGACGCGAGGGAGTCCCTCGCGTCTGACTCCAGCACACCTCATTGTAAACCGTTGCGACGTTGAGCCGCAGAAGGAAGTTGTCCTTGAAGACCCTGTTCCTGAGCCCACCTTCTTTCGACGGCTTCGACGGCGGCGCGGGCGCGCGGTACCAGGCAAAGCGAGAGGTGACCTCGTTCTGGTATCCGACGTGGCTGGCCCAGCCGGCTGCCCTCGTGCCAGGCAGCACGCTGGTAGATGCGGCCCCCCATGCGCAGACCATTGACGACGTGCTAGCGATCGCCAAGGACCACGATCTGGTGATCATGCACACCAGTACGCCGTCGCTCCCCAATGACGTCGAGTGCGCTCGCCGGCTCAAGGCGCAATCCCCTTCCATAAAGGTCGGCTTCATCGGGGCGCACGTTGCCGTGCTTCCAGAGCAGACGCTACGCGAGCACGATATCATCGATTTCGTCTGCCGGAACGAGTTCGACTATACGTGCAAGGAACTCGCCGAAGGGCGGCCTTGGAATGAGATCCTGGGACTTTCATATCGGGACGCCAACGGTGAGTTACAACGCACGGAAGAACGCCCCCAGATCTCCGATTGGGACGCGATGCCGAGCGTACTGCCCGTCTACGCTAAACATCTCGATGTCACGAAGTACTACAACGGCTACCTTCTGCACCCGTACGTCTCGTGGTATACCGGCCGAGGCTGCACCGCAAAGTGTACGTTCTGCCTCTGGCCGCAAACAATCGGTGGCCACATCTTCCGGCACAAGAGCCCCGAGGCGGTCGGTCGCGACCTCGACGAAGCGAAGGCGATCTTTGGTTCGAAAGTACGCGAATACATGTTCGACGACGACACGTTGACCAACGAAAAAGGTTACGCGATTGCGTTGAGTAAGCACATGAAACGCTTGAACCTCAGTTGGGCTTGCAACGCCCGCGCGCACGTCGACTATGACACGCTCAAGATCCTGCGCGACAACGGCTTACGCGTTTTACTCGTCGGCTTCGAGTCGGGCAACCAAGAGATCCTCTACCGTATCAAAAAAGGTCTGAAGCTAGAGATGGCGCGCAAGTTCATGAAGGACTGCCACAAACTCGGCATCAAAGTTCACGGCACGTTCATCATTGGCTTGCCGGTCGACACTCCCGAGACTGTTCGGCAAACAATTGAGTTCGCGAAGGAACTGGACCCCCACACTATTCAGGTTTCGATTGCATCGCCTTATCCGGGAACGGAGCTCTACGATCAAGCGCTGGCAAACGGCTGGTTCGCGCGTGACGACCTGGTATCCGGAACGGGCATCCAGACGTCGACGTTACGCTACGACACGCTCTCGACCGCCGAGATCGAAGACTCGGTGGAGCGGATGTATCGCGAGTTCTACTTCCGGCCGAAGAAGATCGCCAAGATCGTTGCCGAGATGATCACGAGCCGCCAGATGATGGTCCGCCGCTTGCGCGAAGGCGGCGAGTTTTTCAGTTACTTGCGGGCGCGGCGAGTACAGGCCGGCGAACGCCGAGTCGAAGCGGTGGCCTGAGTATGCGCGTCAGGTTCGCCCAAGCCGCCGGGCCGACGCCAGCGTCTCGTCGAGCATGTTGCGTTGGAATGCTACCATGTCGGCGACGTGCGGGAACCTTGCATCGGTTCGCTGTGCGGTAAGGCGGTAGCGTTCATCGTCCGCGGTTAGCGTACCGCGTTTTCGCAGCGTCGCAAGCGCGTTGACGACCGCAGCGTCCGGCGCGCGCTGCAATTCGGGATCGACGAAGACGTTCCCGGGCAGCGAATCGAGCCGCTCGCGCACTGCCCGCACCGCATCTTGAACCGCGAACGTCTCCGGACCCCCAAGTAGAAACGAGGCCAGGAGCGCCGAGGTCGTGATCGGCCGAGCGCCGGCGAGCGACGTCCCGATATCGGCGGCACCGTCGTATCGAAGGACCCTGTAGAGCATCGAGAGCCGCCGGCCCCGGAAAGGGTCGTACGCGATCGCGCAGAGCCAGAGCTCGGCGAAAGGCGAGAGGGCCTCGACGATTCCCCCACGCATCGGATGCATGCGGCCATCGCGACTGAAGTCCCCTTCGGGCGTGACGTAGAACGTCGCACCGGCTCGCACGCACTCCACGATTGCCGCGACGTCCCGTTGGGTCACCGCGCGGAGGTTCTCGAGCACTTCGCGCCGGTAAGGCTGCTTGAGATTCGCTACTTTCACCCAAGCGCGTGCTCGCATGAAGTCGGCGGGCTTCCATAAGTCGCTGAGCACGGACCCCTCGAGTCCCAGCCGCTCGAGCGTTTCGGATGGCAAGATCGTTTCGAGCGCGAGATCGCCGTGCGCTGCGCGCAGCTCCTCGGCCAGGCTGATAAGCGGCCGCGAGAAGAGATGGTTCTCGATCGGCAGGAGGCCGAAGGCAGCCCATAAGCCGCTCAGATTTAAGCCGCGCGTAAACCACGCGGTCCAAGGCAACTCCATCGCAATGAATCCCGTCTCGAAAGTGCGGCGAGAATTGCACATGGCCAGCGGCTTCCACGGGTCCCGCAGAAACGTGCGAGCCGTGACCATTTCCCCTTCGATTTCGTGCTGGTGATTTGTGATCAGCACCGTCGCCCCACGCTCGGCCGGCAGATTACCCCAGTGGCGGACGCGAATCTTGAAAAAAAGGTAAACCTGGCGCACGCAATACCCGGCTGCCCTCAAGGTCCAGTTGGGCTTCATCGGGACGCGGGATTCGGCTCGCGCACCGCAACCACCGCCTATCGAAAAAAGGCCGCCCCCTGCGGCTAGCGAACCGCGCCGCGTGAAGCTAGCTCGTCTCCTGGCGGCGGGTCTCGACGTCGTCTCGATCGCGGCCCTCGGTTATGCAGCCGTCGCAATCGTATGCTCGGCGCGTTTCGGACGACGCGAACCGGATCCCCCCGCGGGCGATTTGCCGCCGGTCAGCTTGATCGTGCCGTTGCATGGTGACGAGCCGGGTCTCGAGGAGAACTTGCATTCGTTTGTCTTGCAGGACTACCCCGCCTGTCAACTCGTGCTTGGGGTTGCGCGCGCCGACGATCCCGCACTAGCGATTGCGCAGCGTGTCGCGTCGGCGTTTCCCGATCGAAACATCGAGATCGACGTCGGTGAAATCCCCAGCGCGGCTAACCCCAAGATTGCAAACGTGCTCTCGATGATGCGGCTCGTTCGCCATAAGGTGTTGATCCTGGCCGACAGCGACACGCGAGTGAATCCTGCTTACGTCCGCTGCGTGACGGCGCCTTTGCAAGACTCCGCCGCCGGCGCGGTGACCTGTCTTTTCGCCGGCGTGCCCGACGACTCGTTTACAGCGAAGCTAGGTGCGATGTTCATGAACGAGCAGTTTATCCCATCGGTGCTCGTCAATCGGCTCTTTGGGCCGCCGCGTCACTGCTTGGGGCCCACGAATGCGTTCCGCGCAACGGTGCTCTCCGAAATCGGCGGCTTCGAAGCGCTCGCACCGCATCTCGCCGACGATTTCATGCTCGGAAATTTCGTTACTGCCCGGGGTCTGCGCGTTGTGATCCCACGTTACGTCGTACGGACAATGGTTTCTGACTCGAGTCTTGCGAAGCTCTGGAACCACGAGTTGCGCTGGCATCGGACCATTCGAGGGGTGCGACCGGCCGGCTACGCCGGCATGTTCCTTACTTATCCGCTGCCGCTCGCGCTTTTTGCGTTCCTGCTCGCACCGCGGCGACACCGCGTGGCGGCACTCTTCGCTGCAGTACTCGCGCGTATCGCCTTGCGGCGCGTTTCGAGTCGCGCGCTCGGAGTGCCGGTGGCCTCTGTGTGGCTGATGCTGCCGCGCGATCTGTTTGGGATTGCCGTATGGGCTTGTGGGTTAACCGGACGCGCAGTCCGTTGGCGCGACGCGGACCTGCGCATCGAAGAGGGCGATTTGCTCGAGCAACGGCATTGAGACCTCACGGAACGAAGCGCTTCGCGTAATCGGCGTTCTCGAGCGTTTGTTGCAAAAAGCTCCATTGGTAGGCAACGATGTCTTGGACGAACGGAAACTGCGGATGCCGGCGCTGCGGCGCCAGCCGATATCGCTCTCCATCGCGCTGCAAAATCTGCCACTTCACCATCAACGGCAAGGCGGCGCGCACCATCGCGCCGGGATTGCGCCGCAGCTCCGGATCGACGAACAGCGCGGGCGGCAGCGTTGTGAGAGCCTCGCTGACGGCGTCGCAGGCCTCGGTTTCGGTAAATGAACCCTCGCGTTGGTGCAGCCATGAGCCGAAAAGCTGGCTGGTCGTGACGGGACGAATCGCGGCTAGCGCCTCGACTAG
Source organism: Candidatus Cybelea sp. (assembly GCA_049578945.1). Lineage (GTDB taxonomy): Bacteria > Vulcanimicrobiota > Vulcanimicrobiia > Vulcanimicrobiales > Vulcanimicrobiaceae > Cybelea. Next base: position 6,520 of record JBAUMX010000130.1, read on the forward strand.
CGGTGGCTCGTCGAAGCGAACGACGCGATAAAGCATCGAAAGGCGCCTCGAAACGAAGGGGTCGTAACTGACTCCGACCAGGTAGATCGTCGCAAGGGGTGCCAGACGATCGACCGCCCCTCGCATCGGGGCGACCCGTCCGTCGAGCGAGTACTTTCCTTCTGGCGTTAAGTAAAAGGTGCCGCCCCTGCGAACGACGTTTTCCATGAGCGCCAAGTCGAGTTCGATGTTCGCGCGCGTCTCGTCGAGGATCTCGCGCCGATAGGGCTCGCGCACCGCGGAAACCTTGACCACTTGGCGCGCACGCAGAAAAAGGTCGTTACGCCAAAGATCGCTCGTCGTCGTTCCGGGTGGAAATCGCTCGGTGACCCGCTCATCGAACGCTGCCTCGAGTGGGACCGATCCGTGCCGCTGCTGCACGGAAAAGGCGAAAGATGCAAGCGCACGCGAGCCGAGTTCGTTCTCGAGCGGCAGCATGCCCAGCGTAATGAAAAGCTGTCCTGCATTGACGCGGCGCAGCAAGAACCGCAGCCAGGGAACACGGTCTGCGAGAAATCCCGGCTCGTACATGCGGCGCGAGCTCGCCGTAAAGATTGGATGACGCCATGAGCCGCTCTGCACGGTCGTCGTCGAAACGATCGCGGGCGATTCGAAATCGTGCTGATGATTCGCGACGATCAGCGTGGGGCCGCGCCGGCGCGGGAGTCTTCCCCAACTGCGCACGCGATAGGCGACATGATCCCAGACAAAGTTTGAGGTTACCGCGGCGAATCGCAGCGGCCAGGCCCATAACGACGAGAGCGGGCGGCGGCCCACGCGCAGCACCGCGAGCGATGCCAGCGCAAAGCTGAACCCGGAGAGCCCAAAGACGGCTTGATATCCGGCGCGCGTACCGCCGAAGAGGCCGATCAGCCACCCACCGACCAGCGGCGCCACGATGTTCGGAAGACTCGTTGCAATCCCCCACAGACCGAGGTCGCGCCCAACGTCGCGCATCTTTGGAATCGCATCCATCGCGAGCGCCCATCCGCTCGACATCACGCCGCCGAAACCAATTCCGAAAAGCAGGGCAAAGGGAAGCATCCACGCCAGCTTAGGCGCCAACGCAAAGCCGATTGTGGCTGCCGCCATCGCGGCGATCGCGAGCGCGGTGACGATTTTGCGTGGCGCGCGATCCGAGAGCAGGCCGAGATAGAGGCTCGAAAGCACCGCGCCGACGATCGTGGAAAATGCGTAGAGCGCCGTACCCGCCGACGGATTCTCGACTTTTTGAACGTCGCGAAAAAAGAACAGGACGAACGTTTGCAACATCGTCAATCCGAAAAAGACGAGCGCGCGGGCAGCGAAGACCACCAGGAAATCGTGCCAGTCGCGCACCCGCGCGCCCTCCTCACCGTCATAGGTTCCGCCGCTGATTCCGAAGAGCGTGAGTCCGCCGGCAGCCATGATAACGGCCGTAACGAAAAAGGTCAGCGCCGGATCGGGCATCGCCCCCGCGATGCCAAAACCGACGACCGCGCCGACTAGTGTGGACGCTCCGCGAATGCCGGACACGACGCCCCACTGCCGGCGCGGCACCGACTCGGGCAGCAACACTTGATAGGCGCTCAACGCAATATTCGATCCGACGGTCGCAATCACGAGCAGCACCGCGAACCACGCCAGCGTGTGCGCGTACGAAAGCGCTGCCAGCGCGCACACATCGAGAACGACGCCTGCGCCGACAAAGGCGCGCCGCGACCCGCCGCGCCGCCGTAGCGCATCGGAGAGCCAGCCGGCCAAAAGCGGCACGACCGCGGTCGCTAGCGCGACGACGCTCGCCAGCACCGAGAGCACGACGACGTGCTTTTCCGGTGCGAGGCGAATCGTCATCGCGGGGACGGCGATCGCCATCAACGCGGTGTCCTGAACAGTCAGCGGCACCCACAGGGCGTTGAGCATGACCCAGCCACCGATCTCGCGCAGATTGGTCGAAACGATACGCACGAAGCTAGGGAACCTCTGTTTGAAACGTTCGGTATAGCGGTAATGGCAGCCGCATAGCCGGGCGGGGATGCGCGCTCAGGTCTCCGAGCGATGCTTCGAGCGCGGGCATGAGCGTCTGGATTCGGGCCGCCACATCGTGGCCCCCGTATCTCGCGGCCGGCCATCCCTAGCGACCCATGGTATTGGCACTTGAGGCGCGAACGGAGAAAATTATGCGCGCGCTATTTTTGCCTTTGCAGCGCTCGTCGCGACCAGATGCGCTCGGCCCCAACGCCGGCTCCGGCTATAAAACGCTCTACCGCACGCTCTAATCCGATAAGCTGCCGTGCGCAACCCTGATCGAGGCAACACGAGATAAAAGGAGCTCGTCGATTCGGTGGCATGTCCGAGCTTCACAGGTAGTTTCGGGATGCGCTCTCGCGGGCAGACTTAGAACTGATGATGTCGCAACATGATCTTGACGAGACGTTCCGCGTTTATGTTCGGCGTGAAGGCAGTCATTTCGTCGGCTTATGCGCAGAGTTGCGAGCAATCGTTACCGGCTCGACGGTGGACGAAATCATCGAGCACACTAGAGCCCTGATCGCTTATGATTCTGGCTTGGACCCGCACTCTGCTCGCGTAGCAGTACATATGAGCGCGTCCTCGGCGATTACTTCGTTGCAAGGGTAAGGCAACGTAGCTCTCCCTTTGTATTTTACTGGAGATCTAGAAGTGGGGGTGCTTTCCATTCGCCGTTGAATGCCTCGTCTTTCGGCCAGTACGGGCGCGGAACCAAAACGAATGGTCCGCTCGGCGTTATCGTCTCCGCGATTCTGGACTAGGAGCCGTTCATCAGGGAACAGGGTATCGATATGAACGGAGGAATCACGGCGTCATGAAACCCGTGAAAATCCCGAACTTGCAGCACCCCATTACCGTCGAGCGCAACACTGCGCACGTTCGGGTCACTGTCGCCGGACGCGTTATTGCCGACACGACGCGCGCTTTAACGTTGCGCGAGAGCGACTATCCCCCCGTCCTGTATGTCCCGCGCGATGACGTGAATATGTCGCTTCTGGAGCGAAGCGACAACCAAAGCTACTGCCCGTACAAGGGGGACGCCGCGTATTATAACATCGCGATGGGGGACGGTCGCGGCAAGAACGCGGTCTGGACGTACGAGACGCCGCACGACGCCGTCGCCGTCATCAAAGAACATTTGGCCTTTTATCCCGACCGCGTCGACTCGATCGAGGAAACGCCGGCCTGAGGTAGCTCGATCCGTTGGAACGGGGGCGGCTCTGGCGCCCCCTCGGAGTGAGGTCGTGCGGGCTGGGCGGTGACACGAACAGATGTTCGGCGCCGCGAACCTCGCCGGCGAGAGGCTTCGGCCGCTACCTGACAAGAACGTTTGATCCGTGCGAACCGCAAGGAACGCGACGGTTGTGCTCGACGGAGCGCAGCGCGTCGTCAACCTGGTATTAAATCTGCTGATTTTAGCGTCCCTGCTTCTTTTTGCAGTTGAGTTCTTGCGCTTTAACGGAGTCGAGCGCACGTGGCCGGTTGTCCAACTCCACCGCTATGGAGATCCGAGCGTGCGCGTCGTCGCGCGATGGCTCCCTCTGCACCTACAACACTACGCGCCGTTACTGCTTGCGGCCATCATCTATTTGGTGATGATGATCACCGATCGGCTCTTTGGCCTCGCCCACCGTGCAACCGCGTCGCCAAGGCCCTGGCCTACGACCAAGACGAGGGCCGCCTCAATGGCGGCCAAGATCGAATCGGAGAAAGGACGCGCCCAACTCTACAAGGAGTATCAGGAGATCGAAGCCGCTCTAAGTGAGACCAAGCGCAGACGCTGCGCCTTCCTCTCGGTCGATGTCGTCGGCTCGACAGCGATAAAATCCGGCGAATCGGAAATCGCCGTTACCGCGACCTTTCGCGCCTACGAAGACATGCTGCGGCGGATTTTTAGAGCGACGCGAGCGTGGAAGGAATCTTGGACGCCCGACGGCGTGATGATTTGTTTTCTAACTCTTTCGGATGCGGTCAAAGCCGGCCAGAGCATTCTGCGGCAGCTCCCCGCCTTCAACGAGCGCCGCAATAAGTTGAAGGCGCAATTTGACGTCCGTTGTGGCGTGAACGAAGGCGAAGTCGTGATCTTCGAGGATTCCACCGTCGAAAAGTTAGTCGAGCGTACGATCGACGTCGCCGGACACATGCAAAAATACGCGGCGCCGGGCACGCTCTTGCTAAGCACAGAAGTGTACGGTGCGCTGGGAGATCAAGCTGGATTTCGGGAGACCGGCCGAGAAGTCGACGGCTACTCAACGTACGAGTGGTCGCCGAACGTAGAGCCTGAAGCAGCGAACGGCTAGCGCCCGGCGCGCACAGCGCAGTAATCTAGCGAGCGCCGCACTCCGAGCAGCGGCCTTCGAACGTTACGCGTTCGCTTTCGATCTTAAAACCGTGCTGTAGCGCGAGCGTCTTGATCGTGCGCATGGGAATCGCATACGCAACGTCTTCGATCGCGCCGCATTCGCTGCAACGAAAGTGCGCGTGCGGCGGCCCCGAGGGCTCGTAGGTCGCCGCGTCGACACCCGGGACGTAGAGTTCGGAGACCAAACCGAGGTCGCGCAACCGCTCGAGACCACGATAGATGGTCGAGAATCCGATGCCAGGCCGTCGCTTGAGCGCCTTCGCGTAGATCTCGGAGGAAGTAAGATGGCGGCCGACCCCGCTCTCTTCGACAATTTCATAGACGAGCTGATAGTTTTTCGGCAGCGAGGGCTGCACGGGCGACGCCATATTGCCCAGCATCATATCGCGCTGCGGGCCTCGCGCGCTAGTCGCCGAGCGTTTCGTCTACCCCTATTGACGGCAGCCGGATGCGGCGGTATCCTGCCCATTGTGAGAGTGATATTCACTTTCACAGGCTCGGCCGCCTGCTCGGGGGACTGGCCTCCGCGAGGCCGGTCTGCGGGACCCGCTCGTTGAACCCCGGATTCTCGCATGAGCATCGCGACGACTCACCTTTCACCGGAATCGGAGAAATAGCACGAGATGGAAAACACGATCGTAGAACTGTCGGAAGCAGACCAAGGCAAATGTCCCGTAAAGCACGTACCGCTGCGCCCCCGTGTGAACGTCGATTGGTTCCCCGAGTTGTTGGACCTCTCGGTGCTCCATCGGCCCTCGGCACTATCGAGCCCAATGGGCGCCGATTTTAACTACGCGCGTGACTTCAAAAGCCTTGACCTCAGTGCGGTCAAGGCAGATCTTTTTGCGTTGATGACGGCATCGCAGGACTGGTGGCCGGCCGACTACGGTCATTACGGACCGCTCTTCATTCGCATGGCTTGGCACGCCGCGGGCACGTACCGCATCGGCGACGGCCGCGGCGGCGCGGGTTCGGGCCAGCAGCGCTTTGAGCCGCTCAATAGTTGGCCCGACAATGCGAACCTCGACAAGGCGCGCCACTTGCTCTGGCCGATCAAACAGAAGTACGGGCGCAAGATCTCGTGGGGAGATCTCATGGTCTTGGCCGGAAACTGCGCGCTCGAATCGATGGGCTTCAAGACGTTCGGATTCGCCGGCGGCCGCGTGGACGCGTGGGAGCCCGACGAGATCACCGACTGGGGCCCCGAAGAGACATGGCTGGGTGACAACCGCTACAGCGGTGAGCGCGATCTCGAACGTCCACTCGCGGCCGTGCAGATGGGACTGATTTATGTGAACCCGGAAGGCCCCAACGGAAACCCCGACCCGCTTGCGGCGGCAGTCGATATTCGCGAAACCTTCGCCCGCATGGCGATGAATGACGAGGAGACCGTTGCGCTTATCGCAGGCGGCCATACCTTCGGTAAAACGCACGGCGCCGCCAACCCGACCGAATATGTCGGTTTAGCGCCGGCCGGTGCGCCCATCGAAGAGCAGAATCGCGGGTGGCGCAACACGTTTCGTGGCGGCAACGGCGATGCTACGATCACAAGCGGGCTCGAGGGTGCCTGGACCCAAACACCGACCCGGTGGAGCAACCTATATTTCAACAACCTCTTCAACTTCGAGTGGGAACTGACGAAGAGTCCCGCCGGCGCGCATCAGTGGAAGCCCAAGGGTGGTGCGGGCTCCGGCACCGTTCCCGACGCGCACGATACGTCGAAAAAGCACGCGCCGACGATGCTCACCACGGACCTTTCGATGAGACTCGATCCAATCTACGGGCCCATCTCGAAGCGCTTCCACGAAAACCCCCAAGAGTTTGCCGAGGCGTTTGCCAAAGCGTGGTATAAACTGACGCATCGCGATATGGGTCCCATCTCGCGGTATCTCGGTCCCGAGGTACCCGCCGAGCAGCAGATTTGGCAAGATCCCGTACCCGCAGTCGACCATCCGCTAATTAACGAGCAAGACATCGCCACGCTCAAGAGCCGGATCCTTGCCTCGGGCCTTACGGTCGGCCAGCTTGTCGCGACCGCATGGGCATCCGCGTCGACGTTCCGCGGCACCGACAAGCGCGGCGGCGCGAACGGTGCACGCGTTCGGCTCGCGCCGCAGAAAGACTGGGCCGTCAATCAGCCCGCAGATTTGGCGAAGGTGCTGCAAGCCCTCGAGAAGGTCCAAATGGACTTCAACGCGTCACTATCCGGCGGCAAAAACGTCTCGCTCGCCGATGTCATCGTTGTCGGCGGTTGCGCGGCGATCGAGCAGGCCGCGAAAAGCGCCGGTCGCAACGTGAAGGTGAACTTCACACCGGGACGCACGGATGCGACACAAGAGAACACCGACACGAACTCCTTCGCCGTCCTGGAGCCGACGGCCGATGGGTTCCGAAACTACCTTGGGCGCGAACATCTGCGTTCGCCCGAACTGCAGCTCGTCGATCGCGCTCAGCTACTCACCCTGACCGCTCCCGAGATGACCGCGCTCGTCGGCGGGCTACGCGTTCTCGGCGCAAACTTCGAAGCGTCCAAACACGGCGTCTTTACCAAACGCGCCGGCGCGCTCACGAACGACTTCTTCGTGAACCTGCTCGACAATTCGACGAAGTGGCAGCCCGCTGGTGGCGAGTTCACTTATGAAGGCCGCGACCGCCGCACCGGCGAGACCAAGTGGACGGGCACCAACTACGACCTCATCTTCGGCTCGAACTCACAGCTTCGTGCCATTGCCGAGGTCTACGCGGTCGAGGACGATCACTTCGTGGACGATTTCGTCGCCGCGTGGGAAAAGGTCATGAACCTCGATCGGTTCGACCTGGCCGTGACCGCCTAGCGAATCGGACCGACCCGCGGGCAGGCGCGCAGGCTCGGCTCCCCATGGGGGAGGCTCGGCTCCCCATGGGGCGAACGTGTGTTCGCCTTATGGCTCGACCGCCTCAGTACGATCGCGACCCTTACGGCGACGGACCCACTCGCGATGCAGCGGCCGTGAAAGCCGCCATCAAACACCTCACACCTTCGGATCGAGCGCAATTGCTGACGTGGCTATTACTCTATTACCAAGACGATGGAGTGATGTTCTCGCCGCAGGCAGGACAACGCCGTAAGCGCATTGTTCTCGATAGCATCCAGTATTGGCTAGCGCGTGTGCCTAATAAAACGCCGAGAGCGTAGCAGGGAACGATTGCAGAGGTTCTTACGTTTCTCTTACGTCAGCTACTACGGCACACCAAGCTAAGCTCGAAAAAGCCGTAGTCGCTGGAATGAAAGGTCTCGGCCGAAAACATTACGGGGGATCCGATCGGGACCTTTCAATAACTCCGCGATCGTCGTGGTGAGGGAAAATCATTCAAGCAAAAACGGGCCTGCATTACGCGGGCCCGTTTTTATTGTGACCAACTCCAGTTCTCCTGGCTATCGGCGCGCACTGCGAGCATCGCATCCCCGATCCCTGCAGCGGCGCGCCCTAGCGCTCTAGAAACGGCGCGGGCCGGCCTTTAGTTCCAACGCGCCGCAGCTCGCCGAAGCAGCAGCCGAGCGGGCCCGGGCACGTACGAATTGTACGGATTAGCCGTGCGAGTGTGTGTTCACCGGCCGGCCCCAATCGGCGATCATTGGCCGGGTACTTACTCCGGCCTCAGGCCGGGACTCACAATGAAAGGACACAGGTTCGTGCATACCACCGATTTCGTATCGGCCAGTGATTTGGAGGCAGCGTCGCTGATTGCCCTCTGGCTTTTAATTCACGGCGGGGATCCGCCGCCGCAGAGCGCCGTAGAGATCAGCTCGATCGCCGGACAGATGATCGCGAGTCTTTCGAAGTTCGCGTTCAGCGAAGGAAGCGAAGTTTCAGGAGATGCGTTGAGGGAAAGACTCGGGAAGCTCAACGTCCACGTCAAATATGCAGACAACAACGGGAACGGCGTGAAAGCCGATTACCTTTCAGTTGATGGTCGATATCTTATCTGGCCTAACCCTGGACACGATCCGATCGTCGTGCCAATCCCCCGCGCCACGAAATTCTGAGAGCCTGCGCTCCTAACAGGTGATAAACAAGGAGCCCGCATTCTGCGGGCTCCTTCTCCTGTTTTGGCCTTAACCTCCCAGCGATCGCTGGCCGATGACGCGGCCCGTCGGGGGTCCCGTACCGCTACTGTTCCTCCACCACACGCCGTTAAAGCTGTTATTGTCTCCGTTGAACCAGAACGAGAAGACGCCGGCTGCGCCACCCATATTAAATTTCGCTCTGACCTTGCGCGGATCGGTAGGGGTAACTTTTCCGTTGAGTGTCACGCCGCCGGAGAGGCAAACGACACCCGCACCGGACTGCTTGCAGACCATCTTACCGAGGAAGGCGGCTTGCCCGCCGGCACCGGTAACATTCCAGGTTCCGGCCGCCGACATTGGTGAGGGCGGCAACACCTTATTGCCGATGAACGAGCCATTGGCGGCGCGGCCGTTGTAGCCCCAGGTGCCGTTGAAGCTGTGGCCGTTTGGGGTCACGTAGATCGTGAGCCAGCCGGCCCCGCCCGGACCGTTCCACTTACCGTCGATCTTCTCGTCGGTGACGAACGTACCCGTAAAGCCTGTTCCATCGGCACGCTTGCCGACGAAGCTATTACCGGACGAGGTGACCGTTATCGTAGACTGCGTCGTTCCGTTGGCGCCGGTTTGTTGGACGCTCCAAGACCCGGTCAGGCTCGGGGGCGCCGCGAACGCGGCGGCCACCGACGTTGCGGCGATCCCAACGCCGCATAAGACTGATAGAACAAGACGTTTCACGTATGATTTCTCCTTCATCAAGCGCGCCTCGGGATTTACCCGGGCGGCTTCTCTAGTATAACGCCGACCCCTGGTGGCGGCTAGTCGCGCCGGGTTCGACTAGAATCGAATACGACCTGGTCCCAGCGCATGAGCTGCCGGAAGAAGTCGCGCGCCAAGCTGCGGTCTTCGCGTTCGCCGCAAATCTGCCCGATCGTGCGCTCCCCGTCGATGGCGGCCAGCAGCCGCTCTTGACGCGCATCGATCGGCAAGTAGAGATCCGTGTAAGAATGGTTGCGATTGATCAGCACCGCTACCGCACCCGCGGGCAATCGTTCGCGCACGGCGATCGTGTCGGGAAGCCGAACGGGAACGTATTGGAGCCAGTCATCACCTTCGAAATCGACGCGGCTGCATTCTCTCGGAAAGTCCGTTCTGTAGGCCACCGCGGCGTGACGGACCATCGTCCCGCGGAAGAGCTCGATCGCTGAATATTGATCTAAGGGCGACAGCTCGATCAGCAAGGGTTGATGCGACGAGGCAGCAAGCGCGCCGCACCACGGCAGATATGGCGCCTGACGTATCCAGCGTCCGAAGACGAACTCGGCGCGGCCAAGAAAATCGAACAGCTGCGGCACCGAGTAGGATCGATCCTGAGGGTGAAGCAGCGCGTCGGCGATGCCGGCCGGGTTCGCGAAGTCCGGTGATTTGCGCAAGAGCGATACGATCGGATGGTCGGGTGGGAGCGCTTTGAGGCTTGCAGCGAGGTCGCGAATCTCGGCTTCCGTCCACCCGATCCCGAGCCGACGGCAATAATCTTGCAGCATATAGACGCCCGCGCGCCCGTATGGCGCGTACACCATGAGATGCAGCGCTCCCGTCGGCGCGAGCACGTCGTGCAGTGCGCGCAAGCCCGCGTCGGGGTCCGGCAGGTGGTGCAGAACGCCCGTGCAGACGACGTGATCGAAAGTCTGCGCGAGTTCGCCGGCGCGCTCGACGGAGAGCCGGTGCACCTCGAGGTTGTCGAGACCGTGCTTCGCCTTCAGTTCTTGCGTGCATGCGATGCTGCGAGCGCTAACGTCGATTCCGACGACTCGCGCGTGGGGCCAGCGCGCTGCATAATGAGCTGCCTGCGTTGTGCCACAGCCGGCGACAAGAATGCTGCGGTTGTCGCGGTACGACTCTCCCGGCCACAGCAGATGCGACTCGGCTCGCCGCCGCGCGTGGTCCCAGCGCGAACGGTACGCGTCGAGATCATCAGTTGGCGGCGGGTATGGGTGACTTTCGTAAAAGTCACCCACCGCCCTCGCCGTCTCGGAACCCGAGATGTTAACCGTGCGGTACTTTCACCTGTTCCATCACCGAGTCCAGATTGAACGATGCGGGCTTTTGCCGCGGTGGGAACTTTTCGAAGTCCGCGATCTGCGCCGCCACCACGGCCTGCATCGCGTACATCTGGGGTACGTGATCGACCATCCAGTCAAAATAGGTATTCGAGTTGAAGTCGGCCCGCTCGAAGGGATCGCGGCGCAAGCTCATGATGTGCGGCAACCGCAGCTTGATGAACGGCTCGGCCCACTGTTGCATCGTATTGGCACGCTGCACAGACAAATTAAACTTCCAGTCACCGACCCGAACCGCAATGACGTCGCCGTCGTCGCTGAAGTACATGATCGCGTTTCGTGGACTTTCTTTAACCTGACCCGAGAAGTATGGGCCCATATCGTAGCCGTCGAGATGAACCTTGAACTTCTTCCCATCGACCGTGCAGCCGTCGAGAAGCTGTTTCGTAACGTCCGGATTCCCGGCGGCGGCCAACATCGTCGGAAACATGTCGATGTGTGAGACGATACCGTTGAAGACCGAGCCGGGTTTGATCTTGCCGGGCCAGCGGATGAATGACGGCACGCGCCAGCCGCCTTCCCAGTTGGAGTCCTTCTGCCCACGAAATGGGGTGTTGGCTCCGTCCGGCCAGGTGTCGTTCTCCGGACCATTATCCGTGGAGTACATCACAAATGTGTTGTCGGCGATTCCCAATTCGTCGAGCTTGTCGAGCATCATGCCGATCTGTTCGTCATGCACGACCATGCGGTCGCTGTACGGATCCTGACCGCTCTTGCCTATATTCTTTTCCGCGACGTGCGTTCTGAAGTGCATCGCGGTGGAGTTGTACCAGAGGAAGAACGGCTGGTCCGCCTTAGCTTGTTTCTCCATCCACGCGAGAGCCGCGCTGGTGATCTCCTCGTCGACCGTCTCCATGCGCTTCTTAGTGAGCGGCCCCGTGTCTTCAACCTTTTGCTTTCCTACTCGTCCCCAGCGCGGGTCCACTGTGGGATCATCTTTGTCGGTTGCCCAACAATGCATCACGCCCCGCGGCCCAAACATCTCCTTAAACTTCGGGTCTTTGGGATAATCGGGCAGTTCGGGCTCTTCCTCGGCATTTAGGTGATATAGATTGCCGAAGAATTCATCGAAGCCGTGCACGGTAGGCAGAAATTCATTGCGATCGCCCAAATGGTTCTTGCCGAACTGTCCTGTAGCGTACCCCTGCGGCTTCAGCAGCTCGGCGATCGTGGGATCTTCCTTCTGAAGACCGATGGTGGCGCCGGGCATGCCGACCTTGGTAAGACCCGTGCGGATCGGGTTCTGGCCCGCGATGAAACAGGCGCGACCGGCGGTACAGCTCTGCTGCGAGTAGTAGTCGGTGAAAAGCGCGCCTTCATTGGCGACGCGGTCGATGTTGGGCGTGCGATATCCCATCATACCGTTACTGAACTTACTGATATTCCAGATGCCGATGTCATCGCCCCAAAGGATAAGAAAATTAGGCTTCTTGTCAGCCATGGCGTGGGCTCACTTTCCTGAAAACAGACTCATTTAAATTCGCGATGCGAAGAGCCCCCGGAGTTCACGAAGACGATTGCTTCCTCCTCCCCTCCAGGCGTAGAAAGTCGCTGACGCGAGCTGCTTAAAATCGTTAAGACAAAGTAAAGGTTTTTCAAAGGTTGCAACGCGCCGAATCTCCACACCCGAAACCTTGCCGCGCCCGCCGTGGCAGGATGCGCGTTGTAGATAGAGACAAAAACACCGTAGCTTCATAGAATCGCTCGAAGGGAGCCCTTGCCAGGTTATGCTCGTACCTAAAAACCCCCGCGTGACTACGGTTAAAAACCTCTACTCGATAGCCGTCGCAGTGCTGACGTTTGCCGCTGCCACAGCTATCGCTTGCGCGCAAGAAACGCCGGCCCCGGCCGAAACCTCCGCCCCGACTTTTATGGACCGCGAGTACGACGGTAACTTGCATGTCACGCTTGCGCCCTACATTTGGGCACCGTCGCTGACGGAGAACTTGCAATTCTCCATTCCCACGCTCCCGCGAAGGCCAGGCCATGGCGGTGGCGTCCTGCAGAGCAGCTTTCAATCCGGCCCATCGGACTATCTCTCGAAGCTCGACTCGGCCGCAATGTTTGAATTTGACGTGCGCAAGGGCATCGTCGATCTCTTCGGCGACTTTATCTACGTAAACGGTACTAGCAGCGCGAGTACCTCAGGAGTCATCACTGGCCCGCTCGGAAGAATTCAAATACCCGTTTCCATCGACGCGAATGCGCGTCTGAGAGCGTCAGTCTGGGAAGTTGCGGCCGGCTTCACGGTCGCCAGAGGTCACAACGCCGATCTCAGCATCATCACGGGCATGCGGGGACTTCCGGCCGAGCTCAGTTTCGGCTATTCCGCGACGATCGGCAAGCGAGGCATTCTCGCGCCCTCCGGCAACATTGCGGCCGACATTACGACTCAGGACGTCATCGTCGGTCTGCGCGGCAAAGCGTTTTTCAACGATCACTGGTTCGTGCCGTACTACATTGACACTGGAACGGCGATCGGACAGTTAGGGAACTCGACGTGGGAAGGCTATACCGGAGCAGGCTACGCATTCAATCACGGTCAGACCCTAATCGTTCTCTATCGCACCTTGAACTACTACGGATTTCCTCCCGACTCGAGCTTACAAAAGCTGACAATGGCTGGGCCGCTACTCGGCTACACCTTTAAATTGTGACGATCGAAGCGTTCCTGGCCCGACTGGGCGTCGCCGCGATACTCGGCATCGCCATCGGTTTCGAACGTCAGTGGCGTCACCGTTCGGTCGGATTACATACCAGCAGTTTGGTTTCGGTTGGCGCCGCACTCTTTGCTCTGCTCGACTACACGCTCCACGCAGGTGATAGTACGCGCATCATTGCGGGCGTCGTTACCGGCGTCGGCTTTATTGCCGGCGGCGTTATCTTACGTTCGGGCTTGAGCGTCACCGGGCTCAATACCGCGGCAACGGTCTGGGCGACCGCGGCGATCGGTGCGCTGGCCGGCTTTGCTTTTTACGCCGAGGCGGTGGCCGGCGCCGTCACAATTATTCTGGTAAATCTGGTGCTTCAGCCGCTCGCAGACGCGATTGACGCGCGGATGCAAGCACATCACCGCGACCCGGAGTGAAAAAGGGCCCACTGGGGCCCGGGTTCGTTTCGGGCGCCTCCGACGCCGATCCGACGACGGTAGCGAGTCTCACCGTCGTCGGCGCGGCGACCGGGTACATGCTCTCCTGGCTTGTCGTGCTCTTGTTTCCGATGATTGCGGTCGTGCAGAGCATCGCGGCAGCAGTCGGCTCATCTCACACCAGCATTCAAGCTGCTATCCGGCGTCATTACGGGTTGGGATGGGCGCTGCTCGCGCTCGTAGCAGTCGTGGCCGTAAATCTTTTCACGCTCGCTGCCGACCTCGTGGCGGGAGCCGAATCGCTGAAGCTGCTTACCGGTCTCCCGCGTGCGATCTTTGTCCTGCCCTTTGCCGCCGGCACCGCGTGGCTGCTTCTAGCGCGTTCGTATTTGCGAATCGAACGCATACTCTCGTACCTCCCATTTATCTTCATCTGCTACGGCATCAGCGCCGTTTTAGCAAAACCCGATTGGGGAGCCCTGCTGCACTCGTTAATCGTTCCGCATTTCGATTTTACGCTGCCGGTCGTCACCGGCGCACTCGCGTTGCTCGGCACGACGTTAACGAGCTACGTCTACTACTGGGAGTCGATCGAGGTTGCCGAACGTGGAACGGCACCGTCGGAAGCACGCATCATGAAGGCCGACGCGGCATGGGGAGCGCTTGCGCCGGGAATCTGCTTTCTCTTCATCCTCGTCGCGTCGGCGGCGGCGCTCGGCGGAACCCATACGGGCGTGCAAACCGCGACCGATGCCGCGATCGCCCTGCAGCCGCTAGCCGGCCCGTGGGCTACTGCGCTCTTCGCAATCGGACTGCTGGCCTCGGCGGCAATCGCAGTCCCGATCCTTACGGCGACCAGCGCTTACGTCGTAACCCAGACTTTCGGGTGGCGCGGAAGCCTGAACGCATCGCTGAACGACGCACCTATCTTTTACGCCGTACTAATCGGCTCGCTCGCATTTGCGACCGCATTTGCGTATGCGGGAGTCGCGCCGATTGCGCTGCTCTACTGGGCCTCGGTCGCCGGCGGTTTGGCCACGCCGCTCACGCTCTGGCTGCTGCTCGCGGTTGGGACCAATCGCGCAATAATCGGCGAGAACCGCATCAGCGGTTGGCTTGCCGCCGGCGGCGGAATCGTCGCGACCATCGTGACGGCGTCGTGCGCGCTCTTTCTCGCTAAGGTGCTTTAGCTCGCCTCGTCCCCGTAGATCAAGGCAGTTTTTGTCGTCCCGTCCGCAAGATAGTCATGCAGCGGAGTCTGCATCGCCTTGAAAAAATCGTCGGCCGCCTTTTGCCCCTTCTCCTCCTTCTCATCGTTGGCGAGAACGTGGGTCGAGAAGCCGAACTCCGCAACCAACGGCTCGAAACGATCCGGGACCGGCCGCGCCCAGACTGCAAGCGTCGCATGAGCGTTGACGCCGTGTCCGAACGAGAAATTTCCCAGCGTCGACTGCAGCTCGAAGACCTTAGCGCCTGAGACGATCGAAAGCGTGTCGTCAAAATTTAAGCCCAGCGTTTTGAGATGCGGCAACGCGTTCGCGAGGCGCGCTAGCGGAACGTCGGGCTGCACGGCCGGGTACTCGACGATGACGTTATTCGAAAAGATGCTTACCATCGTCCCGGGGCTCTCTCCGCGAATGAGCTCCTCCTTGAACTTCTTCTTCTGCAGCTTCGTCATCGTCGTGTCGGTGTCGAAGCTGGCAGCCTTTTCGTAATCGGGTGCGCGGCACTTGAAGGTAAGTTCCCAGCTGTCGTCGGGCCAGCCGCCCTGCCGGATCTGCCGAGTGCGAAAGATCAGCTTGTTTTTCCGAAGGTCCTCATTCTTCGTATCGTAGAACTGCACGATCCGCAGTTGTGAGTCGAGCGCTTCGACCGGTTCGTAATGCACGCCCAGTTTTGCTGAAATGCTGGTCAGCAGCTCGTTGAACTCCAGCACCGCCCGCCGCGATGGAAACTTCTCCGGTTTGAGCAGCAGTTTGAACTCCCGATGCGTTACAAGCGGGGTCGCGCTGGTTTTTTGTCCATTCTTACTCACAGTAAATCCTAACTCCGCACGCAGCGGAAGCCGAGGTGAGACATGCCGGTATCGATCATTTGCGGCGAGCGCGCCGCGGGCCGAAAGCGTAAGCAATAGCTGGGCGAGCAGAGGAACGATCCGCCTTTGAGCACTTTCCGTGGGATGCGCGTTTGCGGCTGGCAAGGATCGTAGCTGCGTTCGCGGGCGTCGACGGCGCAGCACGGCGATTCTACGGGAGTACGATCGCTCACAAACCAGTCACTCGTCCATTCCCATACGTTGCCCGCCATATCGTAAAGTCCGTATCCATTCGCTGCAAATCGCCCGACCGGCAGGGTGCCCGGGCCGCGACGCGCCTCGCTCTTCCAAGGAAACTGACCCCGCCACGTGTTGGCGGCCGGTTTTCCACCCGGTTCCATCTCGTCGCCCCAGACGAAATCCTTGCCGTCCAAGCCACCGCGAGCCGCGTATTCCCACTCTGCCTCGGTCGGCAGTCGTTTATCGGCCCACTGCGCATATGTTTCCGCGTCTTCGTACGCGACGTGTGCGACCGGATGATCCGGCCGGCCCTCAACCGAGCTACCTGGCCCATCGGGGTGCTTCCAACATGCGCCCGGAACCCACGACCACCACTGTGAGTAATCCCGAAGATCGACGGGCCCGGCGGTCATGTGAAAGACAAGCGAGCCCGGGACCAGGTTCTCGGCCGGCGCCCCCGGGTAATCGGCCGGGTTCAAATCGCGCTCCGCAACCGTGACGTATCCGGTCTTGCGAACGAACTTCGAAAACTCGGCATTGGTCACCGCATAAGCGTCAATCCAAAACTCCCCGACCGGGACTTCGCGGACCGGCGCTTCCTCCGGGTAGAAACGCTCGGAGCCCATCAGGAAGGATCCGCCGTCTATTCGGACCATCGTGTCGCGCACTGCCTCGATCATGGCCCCCTATCCTTAAGCGCGCCTGACAGCCGGCCCTCGTCGCTTCTGAAGGGGGTCGCGGAACGCGGAGAGGAGGCGCGAGTTGAGCGCTGAATTTCTCCCGCCCCCCATTTTAAGACCGAGATAATCTACTTACCGCGCTTCGAAACAAGAAGGGAAACGAAACCGTATGCCCGCGCAACCCAACATCGTCGCCATCATGGCCGATGATATCGGCTGGTTTAATATCGGCGCCTACCATCAGGGAATCATGGCCAGCCGCACCCCAAACCTCGATCGGCTCGCGTCTGAAGGGATGCGATTTACCGACTACTATGCGGAGGCCAGCTGCACCGCCGGCCGCGCAAACTTCATCACCGGTGAGCTCCCGATTCGCACGGGTTTGACGACCGTAGGTCAGGCCGGCGCAACGGTTGGGATGCCCGACGAAGCGCCGACGATTGCTACCGCGCTCAAGTCGATGGGATATGCGACCGGACAGTTCGGCAAGAATCACCTCGGCGACTTGAATCGCTATCTGCCCACGCTGCATGGCTTCGATGAGTTCTTCGGCTATCTCTACCATCTCGACGCTATGGAGGACCCGGCGCACCCCAACTATCCGCAAAATCTCAAAGATAAGATTGGTCCGCGCAATATGGTGCACAGCTGGGCGACGGACAAAGACGACCCAACGGTCGAACCGCGCTGGGGAAAAGTCGGAAAACAGAAGATCGAAGACTGTGGAACGCTCTATCCCGATCGGATGGAAACGGTCGACGACGAGATCCTAGATCACACGCTAAAATTCATCGACAAAGCCAAGGCTGACAACAAGCCGTTCTTTGTTTGGCTCAACCCGACGCGCATGCACGTTGTCACTCACCTCTCTCCGAAGTATGAAGGCATGCGCAACGCGGAGAATGGTTGGTCGATATCCGAAGCCGGGATGGCGCAACTCGACGATATCGTTGGCGCGGTCATGAAGAAGCTCAAGGATGCCGGTCTTGACGAGAACACGATCGTCATGTTCACCACGGACAACGGTACCGAGAACTTTACCTGGCCCGACGGCGGCCAAACGCCTTTTGCCGGCGGTAAGGGCACCGTACTCGAGGGCGGCTTCCGCTCGCCCTGCATCCTGCGGTGGCCCGGTAAGGTCCCGGCTGGAAAAGTTGAGAATGGGATCTTCTCAGGTCTGGATTGGTTCCCAACGTTCGTCGCCGCGGCCGGAAACCCGAATATTGTCGCCGAGCTAAAGAAGGGCAAACAGCTCGGAGATCGGACGTACAAGGTACATCTCGACGGCTACGATCAGACGAACCTTATCACCGGAAAAGGACCGTCAAATCGGCATGAGATCTTCTACTTTGCCGAAGGTACGCTCGGCGCAGTGCGCGTCAACGACTACAAATACCGCTTCATCGACCAGCCAGGGGGATGGCTTGGTGGCACGGTTAAGGTCGACTGGCCGATCCTTACTAACATTCGGCTCGATCCGTTCGAACGTACCGGCATGACCGGTTCGCTCAACTACTACTCGTTCTTCGCGTACAACTTCTGGCGCTTTGTTCTAGTGCAAGAGGTCGTAGCGAAGGCCGCGGAGAGCGCCATCGAGTATCCGCCCATGCAAAAGGGCGCCTCGTTCAACCTCGAAGCGGTCAAGGAGCAAATCCAAAAAGCCGTCGCCGCTCACTCCGGTTCGTAGCCGGCAGCCGTCAAGGAAAGCGGGCTGCTCGTTCGAGCGCCCGCTTTCTCTTAAACAGGAGCAGCGAATGACTTCCTTCAGAGCTTGCCCGACACCAAAGTCGGTACGTTTACACACGCGCTTTACGACGAGGCCGCCGCAAAGGGCTGGACCGTGACGTGAACGAGCCCAGTACCCGAGGTGACTCGATCGACGAAGCTGCGTTGCGGGATCCGTGGGAGCGCCCGATCTTCCTTGCATCCGTCGCCGGCAATTTTCTACTGATGGGCATTGCGATTACCTTAATCTTTTTTCAGCCCGGTTGGCTAAAAGGCCATGCATTCTTGAACAAGGAGATTACGCTTCTCCGAATCTTAGCGATCACGGCCCTGATCGGCATTCCGCTTCTAGTGTTGAATCGAAATCGGCGCGAGGCATCGATTCGCGGCAATTCCGTGCGCCTCTCGGAGCAGCAATTTCCCTGGGTTTATGCCGTTCTCAAGGACCACTGCCGGCAGATGGGCATGAAGGAGACTCCCGAGCTTTTTCTCACCAGCGGTTCAATCCAGCCCTACTCACGAACTTTCTCCTCTTGGCGCGAGACCTACATCGTCCTTCATCAAATCATCTTCGACATCAACGACGAAAAGACACTCGACGTCATCTCGTTCCTTATCGGGCACGAGCTCGGCGCGGTTCGGCTGAACCATACGGCGGTTTGGAACGAGATGCTGCTCACTTATATTTCCTCGATCAAGTGGCTGCGCAATCCACTGGAGCGCGTGCGCACGTATTCGCGCGACCGGTACGGTGCCGCCCTCACGCCGACCGGGTTCCGCGGCTTGCTGATCAACGCGGTCGGGCGACGGCTTATGGATCACGTTAACATCGAAGCATATCTTGCTGAAGAGCGAGAATATGGTGGATTCTGGTCTTTTCTGAACGTCCTCTTCGATCCAAGACCGCAGGTTTTTACTCGCCTGCACAAACTCCACGATGCGGGTTACCGATATAAACCCTATAACCCGGAGGCAAAATGAATCGCACGCGCCAGAAAATGAGCGCAGTTGCAGCCGCAGTTGCGGTCTCGGGATGCGCTAGCGCCGCAGCCGCCCAGCAGTCGCTGACCGGATCCGTCGGCAACGACTGGTGTTCGACGAGTCAGGCTGCGCAAGGCAAGGCCCTCTTCGCTCAAAAATGCGCGGTCTGCCACGGCGCAAAGCTGCAGGGCGGCGCTCCGCGCTCGCCGGAAATACTTCGTTCGTCGCCTGGAAAGTAACCGGAAAGCCGACGCTCTTTATCTTCGGGTTATGACCTTACTGCCGCGCCACGATCATCTGGAGCACTTCATCGCGCGAAAGTAAGTGATCGAGACTCTCGCCCGGAGCCTCAATCACGACGGCGTCAACCGTTCCGCCGAACTGGCTTTTTCCAGGAGGCATGTCGGACGTCATCGGCGAGCCCCGCTTTACGCCGACATCTGACGTCTCGTCGGCCGAGAAGACCATCGGGGCAGTCTGCTCGATTCGCCCTTCTCCGACGGGCTTTCCATCGATGAAGAGCGTCACGTTTCCGCCCTTCGCGAGGCCGCCGCCGTCATAAGCAAACTCCATTCGCACTTGATGGGTTCCCGCGGGCAGCTGCTCCGTGGCCGTAACGACGAACTGCCGGAGTCCGACGAAGTTGTAAAGATACGTTAGCTTGCCGTCCTTGACGTAGAGCATCCAGCCACAGCTAATGCCGCCCTGGGATATGATGACGCCGTTTGCGGCTTGCCCGTCCGCTACGGTGACCTGTGCCGTAATCGAGTGGCTCTTGTTCTTAAGGTTGACGACGCCGTTTTCGTTGAGGCCGCCCATTCCGTTGGCCAGCACCTGCGACGTTCCCCGAATCAGCACCGGCCGTCCGGCGAGATCCGCGTTGAACCGTTCGCTCCCGCGGTCGTCCATCGGTAAGACGTTGTTGCGTGTCGCCTCGATCAGCCACAAGCGCTGGAGCTCGTGCAGTTTTTCCGGCATCTGCTTCGAGAGATCGTGCGCCTGCGACCAGTCCTTGTTCGTATCGTAGAGCTCCCAGACGTCGTCGTCGAAGGGCGAAGCCGCTCCGGTCATGAGCCAAGGCGTTCGGTGGCGAGTGACGGCCGTCCAACCTTTGTGGTAGATGCCGCGATTTCCGAACATCTCGAAGTATTGCGTCTCGTGACGCTCGGCAGCGTTCGCGTCATCGAAGCTATATGCCATGCTCACACCTTGCATCGGCACTTGCGCGACGCCGTTGACCATGTACGGCTGAGGGAGATCGGCGATCTCGAGAATAGAGGGTGCCACGTCGATCACGTGGTGGAACTGATGCCGGATCTCGCCCTTCGCTTTGATTCCCTTGGGCCAGTGAACGATCGTCCCGTTGCGCGTGCCGCCCCAATGCGACGCAACTTGCTTGGTCCACTGATACGGCGTGTCGAGCGCGTGCGCCCAACCGACGGCATAGTGATTGTACGATTCAGGGCCGCCGAGCTTGTCGATACGCTGGGTGAGGAACTCGGCCGTTTCGAGCGCGCTCATTCCGTTGAACGGGATGGTTTCGTTGAAGGTCCCTTGCAGCGTACCCTCGGCCGACGCTCCGTTGTCGCCGATAATGTAGTAGATCAGCGTGTTATCGAGCGCTTTGATTTTGTCGAGCGCGTCGATCAGGCGGCCGACGTGATGGTCGGCATACTCGAAGAACCCCGCGTAGACTTCCATCTCGCGTGCGAGTACGCGCTTGAAGTCGGGGGCTTGGGAATCCCAGGCGGGAATCGCATCGGGTCGCTTGGTCAGCTCGCAATCCGGCGGAATGACGCCCAGCTTTTTCTGCCGCGCAAACGTCTCTTCGCGCAGTTTGTCCCAACCCTGGTCGAACTTCCCTTTGTACTTGTCCGCCCACTCTTTGGGCACGTGGTGTGGCGCGTGCGTAGCGCCGGGCGCGAAGTACATGAAAAACGGCTTATCACCTGCCAGTAGCCGCTGCTGACGCACCCATGCGATTGCGCGGTCGGTCATGTCCTCCATAAAGTGGTAGCCCTCTTCTGGAGTCTTCGGGGGGTCCACGATCTTCGTGCCTTCGTGAATCGAGGGGTACCACTGATTGGTTTCTCCGGCAACGAAGCCATAGAAATACTCAAATCCCGAGCCCGTCGGCCAGCGGTCGAACGGCCCGACCGGACTCGCCTCCCATACCGGAACCTCGTGACACTTTCCAAACTGCGCGGTCGAGTATCCGTTGAGACGAAGGATCTCCGGCAACGGCGCCATCGAGTTTGGCCGAATCGAGTTGTAGCCGGGAGCGGACGTAGCGATCTCGGTGATTCCGCCCATACCGACCGCGTGGTGGTTGCGGCCGCTCAAGAGCGCGGCCCGGGTCGGCGAACAGAGCGCGGTCGTGTGGAAGCGGGTAAAGCGTAAGCCGGCTTTTGCGAGCCTTTCCGCGGTCGGCGATTGGCAGGGTCCACCGAAGGTGCTCGACGCGCCGAAACCTACATCGTCGATCAGCACGACCAGCACGTTTGGCGCGGCTTCCGGCGGCCGCAACGGCTCGATCGGCGCAAACTTCGCGTCGGGATCCTTGGCATCGTAGGCAACGAAGCCCGCGTAGGGCTGATCGGGAATCGGTAGGATTTCGTTCTGGCGGCGCTTCGGTTTGCCGTTTGAGGTCGTCATGCGTCTTTACCCTTTGGCTTCAGCTCGGCGCGCAAACCTTCGCCCAGCGTCTTGCGCTGCTTTTCGGTGCCCGTGACTTCCTCAGGCTCCCACGGCTCCCACTCTTCCCAGCCCAAGGTCTGAGCCGTAAGGCGGAAACCAAAACCGACGACGAATGCAATCGCAGTCGAAATGGTCGGTGACATTCCAAGCTGCGCACAAATGACGTAGGCGATGCCGGTCAGCGCCGCCGCCGTCATGAAGAATTCGCCTCGAACGAGTTGCTTGGGGACGACGTTACAGGCCGTGTCGATAATCCATCGGCCAGCGGTCGTGGCGACCATTCCGATGAGCACCGCCGCAAAGTAGCCGAGATGCGCCGCAAGGGCCGCCTGCGCTCCCACGATCGCATACCACGGCAGCGAGAACGCGGTCATAAACTGGAAGAGCCCGTCCTTGAACTTCTGCTCGCTGTTGAATTCGATGATCAGAGCCAGACACGCCGCTCCTAGGCACGCAATCAGAAACCATGGATTGGCAAACGCGGTCGGTATCTTGTTGATTAGGACGTCGCGCACGACGCCGCCGCCGATACCGCCGGCATACGCCAAAATGATAACGCCGATGACGGTGAAGTGTTTGTAGTGATCGGGACGGCGCGCCAGCAACGCACCGTTGAACGCGTTCGTCGCCGCCGCAATTAACGAGATGTAGTCGTTAAACGTAAGCGTCGAGAGCGCGTACGTCGAATAAATGAGGGGGGTCATGCGGCGGCCGCCTTAGCGCGCTTGATGAACACCCTGCTGAAGATCGTTACGACGATGAACTGAATTAACAAATAGGCCATGACGCTCGCAATGATCAGCGGCTCGCGGAAATTCGAGGTCGAGATGACCAAACAGAAGCCGATGTTGCGCAGCGTGGTCGCGATTCCAAGCACCCGCTGGTCTTCGCGAGCCGGGCCACCCAACAGCCAGCCGGTTATCATCGAAAGGACCGTCAGGCAGAGCATCGCCAACATACCGTTCGACCCATAAACCAAAGCTACAGCGCTCACAAACTTGGGAACGAGCAGTATGAGCACCAAAAGGATCGTGACGAAAAAGGTGATGCGCGAGACTTGCACGAGGCGTGGCGCTATCGCCGGAATTCGCCTGGCAACGATCAGTCCAATCAGAACAGGCAGCACTTGGAATAGCAGCAGTGTCGTGACGACCTGGCGCAGTGGGAGCTCTCCCGATACCGCCGTCGGCAGCACGAAATGTGCGGTCAGCGGAACGGTAACGAGCGAGAGCAGCGGTAGGACGATGGCAAGCTCGACCGCGAACCCCAGACTTCCGCCCCGTTTTCTTACCGACGCAAGAACTAATGGGACGCCGGGCGCAATCGCCATCAGGAGAAACCCGGTAGCGACCAGCGGCGGCAGATGGAAGAGTTTCGCGAAAAGCACCCCTAGGAGCGGAATGATGACGAAGTTCGCGAGCAGCGCTCGCACAAGCAAGCTCACGTTCTTGAGGATCGCGACGAGGTGTTCCCGGTTGACCTCCAGGCCCGCACCGAACGTCAGCGAAATCAGCGCAAGCATCGCCACGATCTTGTCCGCATGCATAGACGAGTATGGGTTCCAAGCCCAAGACGCCGTCCCTTCTGCGACGGGAAACGCGGAATGAAACGGTCGAACCGGCGTACAAGAACGCGCCGAGATGGAAGAGCACAGTCGCGTTGACAGGTTCGTCGACATCGCGGGGGTCGTCCTGATCTCGGTGGCCGCGGTCTTGACCGCGCTTTCGGGGTTCCAGTCGGGCCGCTGGAGTGGAGCGCAGGCGCGCTTCTACAATCTCGCAAACGCGAGCCGAATAGAGTCTGCCGAGGCTGCCGATCGAGGCCTCGCGTTGACTGCCATCGACGTCAACCTGTTCCTCCACTATATCGACGCGGTTGAAGCCGGCAACCCGCGTGAGGCCGAGTTCGTCAACAAGCGCTTACGGCCCGAGATGCGCGCAGCCATGAATGCCTGGCTCGCGACGCGGCCGTTTACGAACCCTAAGGCCCCCTCGTCGCCGTTTGTGATGCCGCAATACTCGCTGCGCGCGCGTGGCGCATCGCGGCGAGACACGACGCTCGCTTCCACCAACTTCAACGCGGCTCTCGACGCGAACCGTCACGCCGACGAGTTCTTGCTCCTGACGGTGATTTTCGCCGCCGTTTCATTCCTGGCGGGTGTCAGCACGAAGATGACGTATCCCCGGCATGCTGTCGTCATCGCTCTCGGCATGGTCGCACTGATTTATGGCATCGTTCGACTTGTAGCTCTGCCTTTTCTATAGGAGGAATCTTCAGATATGCAGCTTGGCATGATCGGCCTGGGCCGGATGGGCGCCAACATGGTGCGCCGCCTAATACGTGCGGGCCACGCCTGCGTTGGGTACGACCCTAATGCCGATGCGGTCAAGGCGCTCGCGGCAGATGGCGCGCAGGCTGCCTTTACGCTGGAAGAGTTCGCCCAAAAACTCGAGCCGCCGCGGGCCGTCTGGATGATGGTGCCTGCCGCGGTCGTCGATGAGAGCATCGCGAAGTTGACGCGGCTGCTTGCCAAAGGTGACGCGTTGATCGACGGCGGAAACTCGTACTACATCGACGACATCCGGCGCGCGTCGTCGCTGCTGCCGGCCGGGATCGACTACCTCGATGTCGGAACGAGCGGCGGAGTTTGGGGACTCGATCGCGGCTACTGTATGATGATCGGCGGCCCGGACGCCTCGGTCAAACGCTTAGACCCGATCTTCGCAGCGCTCGCGCCGGGGCGCGGCAACATCCCGCGGACGCCCGGACGCGAGAAAGCCGGCGGCACGGCCGAGATGGGATACCTGCACTGCGGTCCCAGCGGTGCCGGCCATTTCGTGAAGATGGTACATAACGGAATCGAGTACGGGCTGATGGCGGCGTACGCAGAGGGGCTTAACATTCTACGCAATGCGAACGTCGGAAAACAGAAACAGGTCGCGAGCGCCGAAATTACGCCGTTGCGCGATCCCGAGCACTACCAGTACGACCTGAACCTCCCCGATATCACCGAGCTCTGGCGTCGTGGCAGCGTCATTGCGTCGTGGCTGCTCGACCTCACCGCGGCAGCGCTGATGCAAGATCCGCAGCTCAAAGCGTTCGACGGACGCGTCTCCGATTCTGGCGAGGGCCGCTGGACGATCAAAGCGGCGATCGATGAGGCGATCCCGGCTCCGGTGCTGACGACGGCGCTCTACGAGCGCTTCAGCTCCCGCGGCGATGCCGAGTTTGCCGACAAGCTGCTCTCGGCGATGCGCTACGAGTTCGGCGGCCACCTCGAACAGAAATGATCACGGCGCAACGATCGGTCTCCCCACGTGCGTCACGATCGCGACGGCCGCCGCGATCGCTACCACATCTTCGAGCAACGCCGCGGGTACGCGTCCGATCAGCGAGACCGACAGCTTGCGCGCCGACAAACCGCCGTAGGCTCCGATAAGCGCACCGCAAGCGCCGAGCAACACCCCCGCGACGATCGACGCCCCGGTTGACGCGGTCAACCACCAACCGCAAAACCCGCCGCTGACCAAACGGGCGATCAGCCCCATAGGCGCGGTCCTCGGCGGTGTTTTGGGATGGAGATCCCCCGCATCCTCGAGCAGCGCGCCTACGACAAGAACGTACGACACCCAACCGCCGCCTCGTAAGAGCAAGAGCACTGCCGGAGCGGTTAGCGTTCGCAGCCCCGCCACGACGCCGAGAAGAAGTGCCGCAGTCAGTGAACCCATGACGGTTAATTCGCCTTCAGAGTTTTTTCACCCGGAGGTGCTACGTTTGACGTCATGGTAGCACTACGCATCGCGCTGGCTTCCTTATTACTTTGCAGCGCGGCAGTAACGCTCCCCGGCTGCGAAACAAGGGCCGGCGGGACACCGCCGGCCCTCTTACAACCGACCACCGGAACGCTCGCCGCCGTCACGCGGTTGAACTCGGCGATGACGAGGCTTTGCGGTGCAGCAGGGGCGTCGCCCGCATGAGGCGAGAATCGCGAGCGCAATCGTCAGCGAAAGTGTATGGCGCATCGCAAGCCCTCCGATAAGGAATTTCGAGTCGCTCCGAACAAGCCTTATGCGTGCTTCACGTCGCGCTCGCCTGCTCCATTACGGTTTTCGCGCGGCACGGTACCTACGTGCCGGCGCCGCACCTTCACGGCCCCGGGCTCCTGCTTGACGGCGCCGGCGTCACCGGATCGCCTGGCTCGTCGATTGTCTGGCTTCATCGGCGCCTTACCGGCGACGCGACGCGACGCGGCGGAAACGTCGTCGTGTTGCGGGCCTCGTATTCCGATATCTACGATAAGCCGTTTGGGCAGTATGGAAACTTCGCATCGGTACAGACCGTGCTGATTCCCCCGTGCGCATCGCGCTCGCAGGTCGATTCCGTAGCGCCGATCGTCGATCGCGCCGACGCCGTCTATTTCTCCGGCGGAGATCAAGCGAATTACGTTGCGTGGAAGGGCAGCGAGCTGATGGCGGCCGTCAAACGCGTCTACGCGCGCGGAGGAGTTGTTGGCGGCGGAAGCGCCGGTTTGGCGATTCAAGGCGCCGTCGTCTATGACTCGGTTGCCGGCGATCGCCGTAACGAAGAGACGGCCACCAGCGACGCCGTCAAAAGTCCTTTGGAGGCGCGCATCAGCTTCACGACCGGACTCTTCGCATGGCCAGTGCTCGCCGACACGATCACCGACACGCACTTCGTCGCGCGCAACCGCTTCGGGCGCACCGTCGTCTTTCTCGCGCGCATTCTCAACGATCGCCTGCTACCGGGCGCGCGCACCGTCTTCGCACTCGGCGTCGATGAAGGCAGCTCGGTCGTCGTCGATCCGGACGGTACCGCAACGTTGCTCAATGGGCCAGACGGGCGCGGCGCGTACCTCGTGCGCGCAGAGGCGATTCCACGCATCGCTCCAGACCAGCCGTTGCGCTATACCGTTGCCGTTTCACATATCGCTCGCAACGGTGAGCGCTTCGACTTGCTTCACAAGCACACGTCTCAAACCTGGTACCCGGTAACCGTCGACGGCGCGCGCGCGCCGCTCTATAGCCGAGATCCGTATTCGCCGTGACGCCGGAGGTATCGTACAAACAGCTCGAAGCGCAGCTCGGCGCGCTACTCGCCGGCGAGAGCGACCTCATCGCCAATGCCGCGAACTTCGCGGCCTTCATCGCTCACGAGCTGCCTCTAGTGAACTGGGCCGGCTTCTACTTCACCACCCCCTCCGAAGAGCTCGTGCTCGGGCCGTTCTGCGGACGCCCGGCTTGCACGCGCATACCGCCGGGCCGCGGCGTCTGCGGCGCGGCGGCATCGAAGCTCGCGACGCTTGTCGTCGACGACGTCACTTCGTTTGAGGATCACATCGCCTGCGATGCAGCCTCACGTTCGGAGATCGTCGTGCCGCTTTTCATCGGCGGCGAGTTCGCCGGCGTCTTCGACTGTGACAGCCCGCTGCACGCACGCTTCACCGACGCCGATCGCCTCGGAATCGAATCCCTGGTCCGCGCGTTCATCGCGTCGGTGCGACCGCCGGCGAGGTCCGCACGCTGAGCGCGACCCACCCGAGGTTGGCAAGCGCCATGGCTCCGATCGTTAGAAAGACTGCCTCGAATCCGAGGCGTGCGGCAATCAGTCCGCCCAACAGCGGTCCGACAAACATGCCCAAAAACGTCGCGCTCGACGTGATGCCGTAAACCTGTCCGCGTCGCTCGAGCGGAAACATTCGGCCGATTAGCGCGTTTGCGGTTGGCAGCACTCCGCCCAAGAACAGACCGACGCCGAAGCGCAAGCCGATGAACGCGCCGATCGTGCTCGCGAATGCTTGCGGGATCGTGAGCGCGGCGACGCCGCAGAGCGAGATGAGCAGCACGCGGCGGTAGCCGATGCGATCGCTGCGCTTGCCCAAGAAGGGCGAAGCGATCAGATCGGCCAGACCGGTGACCGCAAAGGCCAGCCCCACCGCCGTCGCAAGCCACGCCGGATTGCCGACCAGCTCGCGCACGAAGAGCGGCACGACCGGCTGAACGCCAAACGCGACGACTTGCGCGAGCAGCACGACCACGAACATCGGCGCGAGCCGCGGGTGCGTCGCGACCTCGCGCAGGTTAGTGAAGAACGAGCTGCGCGGCGCGCTCTTTTCAGGTTTGAACCGTTCCCGCACGAAAGCGACGGAAACCAGCGCCGCGGCCAGCGCGATCAGCGACGTCGCGAAGAAGACGTGGCGGTAGTCCTGCAGACGATCGGCGAGGAATCCGCCAAAAAGCGGACCGCAGAGCGCGCCGACGAGTTGGCCGGTCGTCATCCAGCCGAGTGAGAACCCGAGGCTCTCTTCGGGTACTTGCGTCCCGACCATTGCGATCGCGGCCGCCGAAAAGCCGCTGAATATTCCCATGCAGGCGCGGGCCGCAAAGAGCTGCCAAACATTCTGCACGAAACCCATTAGCGCGGTGAAGACCGCGATCGCGAGGCATGAACGAACGACCATCGCCTTTCGACCCGTGCGATCCGCGATGCCGCCCCAGACCGGCGAGAAGATTGCGGCTGCCAGAAAGTTTATAGACGCGACGATTCCGGCCCACGCCGAAACGGCCGCGATCGGCTTAACGCCGAGCTGGATGATGTAAAGCGGCAGAAACGGGCCGGAGACGGAGAAGGCGAACGACATCAGCGCCTGCACCGTCACCATTAACCAGAGCGTACGCTGCCATGAGCCGGGCGTCACGCCCTCGCTTGTACCCTATTGAGGCGGCGCGCCCTCCATATGCATGCCGTGCCCCCCCATCCCCATCGTTTCCATCATCGGACGCGGCGAGAGCGCCATCAGCAGGACCGTTCCGGCATCGAACTGCGTCCGTTGGGGCATCGTACCCTGCGAACCGTGGCCCATCCAATTCGCGTGTCCGGCCGGCATTTCGCTCTGGAGCTGGGTTCGCATTTGATCGTGGAGCTGCCGGCTCTGCTGTGCAAACGACGAGTGCGCGACGAGAATTCGTTGCCGTTCGCCGGGCGAGAGAATCTGATCGAGCCGCTTGGCCGCTGCCTGCGGGTCAGGGTTCTGTTCGGTCGCCAAGTTGCCGATCGTCGCGGCGACGGCGCGGAGATGGACCGGGCTGAGCGAGGATAGGATCTGCGAACGCATCTGCTGGTGAAGCTGCTTCTCTTGCTGCGCAAACTGCTCGAAGGTCTGCCGCATCGCTTGCCGCTGATCGGCCGTCGGTGCAGCCGGCGCGTTCGTATCCTGCGCGAGCGCGGCGACCGGCGCAACGCCGAGCGCCAGCACGAGCGCCAAAATGCTTTTATTCATACGCTATTCTACGGCGATCCCGCGTAAAGGTTACTGAGACCTTTGCTGCTCGGTCTGCGCGAGGGCAGCGACTCGTTCGTTCGCAGCCAAAAGCGCGGTGCGCGATTCTACCAGATTGGCCTCGCAGCGGCATAGCCGCGCCACCAGCTCAACGATGCAGACCTTCTCTTCGGCAACGCTGGTTCGGAGCGCGCTTGCCTCGTGCTCGCGGGCAAGCCACACTGCCAACGCGCCGACGAAGAACGCGAAGACGCTCAAATGGATCGCTGTCATCGTCATAGGTTGTCAGCCTAGCAAGCCGAGGCGCCACACGGGTGTCGCCGGCAAGGCCTAAGGGCCAGCACTTTGGGTCAGGCGGTTCTGCGGCCCTCGGCTCGCTCGCCGCCTCCTAACGCGTAAGCCTGCCCAATATGCGCCGCCGTTTCGCGCGCCAGCGAGACCGCTTCGGGCGGCCCGACGATCGTCGCCTCAGTGCCGAACTGCAGCGCCCAGCGTACGGCTTCGCCTAAATCCTCGAATGCCAACGTGATCTTCGCGCCGCCATCGGGCAGGAGCGTGAACCGTTGCCCCTGCTGCCACGTACGCGCGCCGACGGCCGCGGCGACGAGCGCACTCAGCCTGACCGTAACGTCGCCGCCCCGCGAACCGGCAATCCACCCAACGGCGCGCTCGGATAAGAATCGCTCCGGTACGGCGCGCGGCGCAAACGTACCCTCTCGGACGATTGCGTCGCCGATGGCATCGAGCGCAAAGAGCCGCCAATCGCGTCGCGCTAGATCGTAGGCGACCAAGTAATAGCGCCCCGAGCGCGCCACGATGTGGTAGGGCTCCACGCGCCGTCGCGCGCGGGTGCCTCTAGCGGGGGTGTACATGAACTCAACGCGCGCCGGCCCCGCGGCGGCCGCCTTCAAATCTTCGAAGCGCCGAGTTACGCGGTCGCTCGCTGCCGGCAATGGCTCGCGTACCTGAAGAAAACCAGCGCGCGGCTCGGCAGCCGTCTCTCCGATTGCGTCTTGCAACTCGCGCGCGATCGGGCCGCCGAAGGCCGCGGCAAGTCGCGCCAGCGCCGCCGTTACGTCGCGGCTCTTGGGACCGAGGGTCGCGACCCGACGGGGCGCCGCAGACAAGAAAACACGACCGCCCGAACTATGCGAAACGGCGAAACCGTGCGGTCGTCCTAAGTCGCGAATCTTGCGAACGTCGCGCTGGAACTGACGAGCCGAGATGCCGAAAAGATCGATGCAGCGCGCATACTCCAGCACGCCGTCGCAGAGCAGCGTGATGAGCATCCACCCGATGCGCGCAACGTGCTCGCTCGGGGCATCGGCGCGGCGCTTTCGCTTGCCGTCTAAAAGCTGATAACCGGTAGCGTACATAGAGTCCCTCGTAAAGGTACCCACCCGAACGCCACTTTTTCTACCTGCCGCCGGCTATCCTACTAAGTCGCGCCAGCTGGACGCGCTGACCGCTACGCCGTAGTACCCGGCGGCCGCTTTGATGTTGGCAAAGGCCTGGGCACGCTCTGCGTCGCTGACTCCCCGCACCTCGCCGAAGCGCGCGATCGCGCTTCGAACGTGACCGGCATCGGTAAGCGGCTCTTTCCGTTCGCTCGGAAATGCGAACGCGTACTCCGGCAACTTAGCGCGCGCGGCGTGATCGGCGTCGCGCACGGGTTTCCACGTAATTTGCATCCAGGAAGCGTATCCCGCCTTTGTCGACGCAGCGTTGCCGTAGAGTTTCGACAGTGCGGCCGTCCGCGCGTTTATGAGCGTCGCCGCGCCTGCGACGAGACCCGCCTCGTCGGTGAGATCGACGCCGAGAAATCTTCTCTCGAGCGCGGCCGGGCCGTCGGTAAACCCGTTCTTCAGCAACGCCACGTATCGCTTCGAGAAAGTCGCTCGATCGCGTTCGAAATCCGAGAAATACTGCAACGCGAGAAGTCCCGCGTAGAGGTAGTTGACGTCGTAGAGCGGATCGGTATAAAAAAGCCGGTCTCGCGCCCAGTAGAGCGCGGTCGTTGGATCCTCCGTCGCGCGCGGATCGTACTGCGCGAAAATCCTAACCGTCAGCGCGTTCAGGTCATCTGCACTGCGAACGGAGCCGGCGTCCACGCCCCGGTAGATGGCGCTCTCGAGAACCGACTCTTGCGCCGAGCCGAAGACTTGGAACGTCGCATCGTCCAAGAAATAGTTCAGGTAGTACGCCCGCTGCGGATCGCTTGGCGCCGTACGGTAGAGGTGATCGAGAAAAAGAAGTTCGTTGAAGATCGCAAACGACTCGAACATAAACGACGGTCCGCGGTTATATGCCGCGATCGGTTGATTGCGGCTCATGAACTGGCGATGAACCGCGTGGCCGGACTCGTGAGCGACGGCACGCACGGTTCTGAGGGCGCCGGTGTAGCCGCCGAAATAAACGGCCGAGTCTACTCCGGCGAACCCGAGGGAGAAGCCGGTATCGTCACATTGCGCGGCGGTGCAGATCTCCAGCCGGCGATTCTTCGGGTCGAGCAACGCGGCGTAGGCGCTCGCGTATTCGGCGCCCATCGGCTGCTCCCCAGCCAGGATGACCGGAATCGCCTCCCCGATTGCGAGCGGCACCGGTGAAAACCCTGGCTTCGGCGCGAGCGCTGCTACGACTCGATAGCGTGCATAGGCTGAAGACGCGCGAACGGCCGTCAACGTTCGCTCGGCCGAACCGCGCGGGATTGTCATATCGAAGTATGAAGCCTCGGAAGCGCCGTCGAATCCGCGCAGCCGCGCCACACCGTTTCGCGCGGCCGCGATCGAGATGAGCAACGCTGCGTAGGCCTCTTGATCCCTCGCGATCGAATCGGACGATTTACGCAGCCGCTTGTAGGTTGCGGCCGCGGCATCTAAGACAGGCGTGACGATGAGATCGACCGCCCGCTGCTGCGGCGAACTCAATCGATGGGCGGCGCCCGCCAGCGAGTCCTCGAGCAGATATCGGTACGGAGCGAGCGCCGCCGTGCGCGAGAGCGCCTCGATGCGCGAGGAACCGAGCTGCTGCGCTGCCCGCGCAATTCGATCGCCGAGCTTGTCCTCCAACTGACCGAGCGCATCATCGGCCTTTGCGTCGGCAGTGTCGTTATCGTTCTCTTCGGCGCGAAGGTATACGTAGATATCGTGCCGCTCCACACGCTCGAGCAACGCGTTGTACTCTTCCAGCCACCGCCGCATCGCGTCCGCGCGCTCCGGCGTTGCCGATGCCATGAATACGCCGGCCTCCGCCGTGAGCTTCGGGCGGCTTGTCGACTCGGCCAACGCGTTCGAAAAATAACGCGCTTGATCGATTTGGTATTGTCCGCTCGACACCGCCCCGAGACAGATCAGCGTCGCAGCTATCCCGGTCAGAACCCTCACGCAAGATCTTGTAAGATCGCACGCGCCGCGCGTTTGCCCGGAAAACCACTGACGCACCCACCGGGGTGCGCGCCCGACCCGCACAGATACAGGTTGCGCACCGGTGTGCGCGTCGCGAATCGCTCTTGGTAGATCTGACCCGGCAGCAGCTCGCCGTGAAAAATATGTCCACCAACTAATCCAAAGCGCGACTCCAAATCCGGCGGAGCGAGCACCTGGCGCCGTTCGATGGCGTTGGGCAGGTTCGGCGCGTAGCGCGTCAGGATCGCTACGATCTTATCGCCGGCGGCTTCGCGCTTTGCCTGCGACCAGCCGCCGGGCCGGTCGTACGGAAAGTACTGTGCGAAGATCGACAGGATGTGCTTACCGTGCGGGGCGAGCGACGAATCCGTCGGCGTCTGAAGAAAACACTCGATCAGCGGTTCCTCGCTTTCGCCGCCGCGGCGCGCGTCGGAATAGGCTTTTTCGAGATATGCGATTGACGGCGCGACGTGGATGGTCGCGAGGTGATGCGCCTGCGGATCGGTTCCAGGGCGGCACGTGAAGTTCGGCAGCTCGCCGAGCGCAAGATTCAGCTTCAGCGAAGGACCGACGCTCTTCCACTCCTCGACCTTGGCAGCGAACGCTCCGTCGAAGAGCGCTGCGTCGAGCAGCTGGAAGAACGTCGTTCGTGGATGGGCGTTGGACGCCACCGCGCGCGCCCGCACGGTTTTAGCTCCGATTTCGACTCCGCGCGCCCGGCCGTCATCCAACGCGATTCGCTCGATTACCGTGTCCGCAAAAATATCTGCGCCGTAGGAACGTGCGGCCGAGGCGAGCGCTTGCGAGACCGAACCCATACCGCCGCGAACGTAAGCCCACGCTCCCTGTCTCCCCAGCAACCGTCCGGCAAGGTGATGCGCGAGAACGTATCCGGTGCCCGAGTCGCGCGGCCCTAGGTAGGTGCCGATCAGGCCGTCGTTGACCAGCTCGGCCTGGAGCACGGGCGTCTCAACGTATCGCTCGACTAGGTCGGCGGCCGAGCCGCGCAGCAGCGTTTGCGTCTCGGCGTCGAAACGGTCGAAGCTCGGATCTTCATCCGAAAACGTGTCGAAGAGCGCCCGACCCAAACGATCGGTCCGTTCGACGTACGCCTCGAAGCCGCCAACGTCGCGCGGATTAAAGGCCGCGATCTCACGCGCATTGCGCTCGCGGTCGGTGCTCATTAAAAGCGATCGTCCGTCAAGCAGCGGCGAGAACGCATACGGGTCCTTGCGATAATACGTAAGGCCGCGCTCGCGCAGCGCGAGCTCTTCAACGAGCCACGGATCGAGTAAGCTGCATACGTACGAGGCGGTCGATACCGCGTAACCGGGCCAAGTGTCAGTCTCACTGACCGCCGCGCCGCCGAGTCGATCTCGGCGCTCGAAGACCGCAACGGAGCGCCCCGCCTTGGCCAATAGCGCCGCGCACGCCAGCCCGTTGTGGCCGGCGCCGATTACGACGGCGTCGTAAGACTCTTTAGGCGTCACTCAGCGGCTGCACAAAACGCAGTCCTGAGCCCTTCGACTTCGCTCAGGGTAAACTGCGTCGAAGGATCAGCGATACGACGGCCGGGATGCGAAGCAATCCCGGCAATAGACCGGCTTATCGCCGCGAGGATTGAACGGCACCTCGGCAACTCCGCCGCAGTTGCTGCAGGTTGCGGTGAACATCTCGCGAGGTCGTCCGGTCCGCTCGCCGCCGCCTCCTCCTCCCCCTGCGCCGCTCGAGCGCATCTGCTTGCGGGCTTGGCGGCAATCGGGGCAGCGATTCGGTTTATTCTGGAAGCCCTTTTGTTCGTAAAAGCGCTGTTCGCCCGAACTGAAGACAAACTGGCGTCCACAGTCTACACAGTTGAGCATTTCATCGACGTACACGAAACGAGAAACTCCTTAGACTCTGCGACGGTGTGGGCTTCCGAACCCGGGGGGACCGAGAATCCGACCACGTGACGAGAGCAGCGACGAGAGCAGCATTGTGTGGGCGCTTCTGCGACCTCAGCTACCCAGGTCCCTGCCTCCTCCACGACGTGTCATCTGAGCGGAGCGTCCTGAGCGTAACGAAGGGCGCGGAGTCAAAGGGCGAAGGGTCACATCGTGGCCGAAACGATTCCTGACGTGATCGAGCCCGGCTCGCTCGCCGACTACTTTGAAGTGATGACGCGGGCAGTTTTCCAAGCAGGCGTGAGCTGGAAGCAAATCGCCGCACACTGGGACGCCTACCGAGAGGCGTTCGCCAACTTCGACCCCGCCCGCGTCGCTGCATACGACGATCTCGACGTCGAGCGTGTGCTGGCGATGCCGGGTGTCCTGCGCATGGCTCGCAAGGTTCGTGCAACGATCGCCGACGCTATTGCGATGCTCGAAGCCGAACGCGAGCACGGCGGCTTCGATAAGTACCTACGCTCGTTCCCATCGTACGAAGCGCTAACCAAAGACATCAAGCGGCGCTTTACCTTGATGGGAGATATGAACGTCTGGTACTTCCTATTTCGCACCGGCCAAAACGTGCCGCGCTTCGAATCGTGGGTGGAAACGATACGCGGCGAGCATCCGCGCATGCGCGAAATGGTCGACCGCGCCCGGCGCGAGGGACGCTCGCCGGAGTCTTGAACGGCGCGTCGACGGGCTAGGGCGACGGCGACGGCGACGGCGACCGTGGCGAACGCGGCGGAGGACGAAGCAAGTAAATGCCCAGACTCGGCGCGTAGTTCAGTTCGGGAACGAGCTTTCCATCGAATCCGCGCGCTGCAAGCTCTTGGGTCGTCGTGGCGGCAACGCGTCCGCAGATCATCATGGCTGGGATGACCGTCGCATCGCCGGGCTGCAGCTCGTACCAGGTGCCCGATTTTGCGGTGTGCGGCGTGATCGCCCAACTCGGCGTCGAGGCGCCATTCGCGAAGTGGCTCTTCAGCTCCGTGAGCGCTTGCGCCGCGAGGTTGCGCACTTCGCCGGCGCACGAAGACGAGGTGCGAATTTCGAATGGATCCGTTGGCGGCGTCGCCGGCAGCTTATAGAGGCGGAACATTTCCTGACCGGCCTGCGGTTGCCGCGCAACGAAATAGAGGCCGACCGCCGGCATGAAGTTGAGTTGCGGTACGAAGAACAGCGGGCTCGTCGACGCGTAGAGTTTGCGTTGTGTTACGTCGTCGGCGCGCGCGATGTGGAGCGAGATGCAGCCCGCCAGGGCGCGTAGAGTGCCCGTGCCCTTCGGCGTTATCGCAATCGCATAGGTCGTGCCGAGGCCGTGATAGGTGAGCGTCGCGTCGGTCAGCGCCGGTGCTGTCATCGTCGCCGGGTAACCGGCTGCGGTGCGTGCCGCTTCAATCTGCGCAACGAAGGCCTTGAGCTCGGCGGCGAGCTGGCGCGCCTTGGCAGCATTCTCGCTGCTGCAAGCCGTCGGGTTGGCACCCACCGCGAACGGATCGGC
>JBAUMX010000131.1:0-8693 GCA_049578945.1 Candidatus Cybelea sp.
CGCCGGCACCGGCCGCGTCGAGGCCGTCCGCGAAGGCGTTGCCGCCGGTCGCGCCATTTGCGCGCTAAACGGCTGCGTACGCTGCGACGTTTGCATTGGTCGTGGAACCGGCGATGGCTGCGGGGCGCGCTGCCCTTGCGCCTGACGCAGGCTGCGAATTCGAGAGGTCATGCTGCCGACGACACCTACGATCAGCAGCGCAACCCAGATCAGGATTCCGATGTCGCGCATGCGGCGGGTTTACTTCGTGCTCGGCCCCGCCGGCGGCTGCTGCGAGTCGTTCGAAGTCTCCGTCGACGTACCAATCGACGCTCGCATCTCGGTATCGGCTTGCACGTTCCGGAGCCGGTAGTAATCCATGACGCCCAAGTTACCGTGGAGGAATGCCTGAGCGATCGCTTGTGGGATCGTCGCTTCGGCCTCAACGACCTTCGCGCGCATCGCCTGCGTCTGCGCTTTCTGCTCTTGCTCGGACGCCTGGGCTGCGTATTGACGTTCCGCGGCCTTCGCTTGTGCGATCCGTCGATCGGCCTCAGCCTGGCTGGTTTGCAGCTCTGCGCCGATGTTCTTGCCGACGTCTACGTCAGCGATGTCGATCGAGACGATCTCGAAGGCGGTTCCCGCGTCGAGGCCCTTTGCGAGCACCGCTTTGCTGATCCGATCGGGATATTCGAGAACCTCCTTGTGATCGATCGCCGCGCCGACGGCTGAAACGACGCCTTCGCCCACGCGCGCGACGATCGTCGGCTCGCCGGCGCCGCCGACGTAACGGTCCAGGTTGCTGCGCACCGTGATCCGCGCCTTGACGTTAAGCTGAATGCCGTTCTGCGCGACGCCCTGGAAAATCGGCGTCTCGATGACTTTCGGATTCACCGACGTTTGCAGGGCTTCGAGCACGTTACGCCCGGCTAGGTCGATCGCGGCGGCGCGCTGCCATTCCAACGGAATCTCAGCCCGCTGCGCCGCGATCATCGCCAGCGTTACGTTCTCGACGTTACCGCCGGCCAAAAAGTGCGACTGCATTTGATCCACGCTCAGGTTCAACCCGGCCTTGCGCGCTCGCACGTAGTTGGTCACGATCACGCCCGGCGGAATGCCGATGAGCCGCATTCGCACGAGTGCGATGATACCCAGCGGCACGCCCGCGGCGATCGTGCGGATCCACAGACCGATCGGGAAATAGTAAAGGAACGCAAAAAATACGATGACGATGATGAGGATGAGGACAACGCCGCTAACGGCAATCATTGGTGCTCCTATGCAGAGAAGGGTTCGACGAAGACGCGGGCACCCTCGACCCGCACGACGCGGATCGGGGTTCCTTGCGCGATGAACTCACCCGAGGTCAACACGTCCACGCGGCGCCCATCGATCGAGGCGATGCCCGCTGGCCGCAAAAAGCTGACCGCCGTGCCGGTGCGTCCGCGCAGACTCCCGTAGTTGGCGCTCGCCACGTACTCCGGGCCCTGCGCAGCCGCCAAGGCGAGCCGCTGTGCCCACGCGTTGTGCGGAACCGCACGTACGGTCAGCGAGAAGGCGATCACGGTCAGTACGATCGCCGTCGCGATCGTTTCAATTCCAACGAACACGAACGGCAGGCCGAAAGCCCATAATACCGCCACCAAAAGGGCGACGGCCCCAAGAATGCCGGGCAGGCCGTGACCCGGTACGACGTGGAGTTCCCAGAGAATCCCGATCACTCCGAGCACCGCCAACACGATCACG
Organism: Candidatus Cybelea sp.; assembly: GCA_049578945.1. Classification (GTDB taxonomy): domain Bacteria; phylum Vulcanimicrobiota; class Vulcanimicrobiia; order Vulcanimicrobiales; family Vulcanimicrobiaceae; genus Cybelea. The sequence continues at coordinate 1,726 of JBAUMX010000131.1, forward strand.
AAGCTGTTTGAGAACCCGGCGTAAAGGTGCGCTCCGAAAAAGAGGCCGAGCGAGCCGATCCCGACGATACCGGCGATGCCGTGTAAGGTCTGCATTTCGATCAAAAGTCCGAGCATTCCAAGCGTGAGCAGGAGACCGCTGACGACCGGATCGGTTGCAAAGCGCGCGATCCGCTCCGCCAGCGTAAACGACTCCGTCGTACGCGGAGCGTCGGCCAGCTGGAGCTGGACTAATGCGGCATCGAGGCTCGGCGCGGTTCCCGTCGCGATTCCGGAGCGAACCGCATCTTGCGTATTGAGCGTGAGGATCGCACCGGGACGTTTATACTGCGGTAGATCCACGTTCTTGTCGACCATCGCGCCTGCGATCTTACTATCGTGGTGATTGCGCTGCGCCGTCGATTCGAACTCCCCGCGCAGGCCCGATATCATTTTTACCGTCGCCGGAATCGGTTCGGCCGCGCCGATCGATGCGCCCGGCGCCATGACGATACGGTTGGCCGCAAGCGAAATGAGCGCCGCGGCAGAGTAGGCGCGTTCGCCGACATACGCGATCACGGGCTCTTGCGCGCCGAACAGCGCGTCACGAATGGAGAATGCGGCTTCGACGAGACCGCCCGGGCTGTTCACGTCGAGCACGATTGCGCGAGCGTGCTGCTGATTCGCCTCGTCAACCGAACGCTGGACCAAATGGGCCATACCGTCATCGACGGTTCCGGTGATCGGTATGACGACGACCGGATTCCCTACTTGGCCTCCCGCGGCGAGCCCGCAGAGACCGCCGAGCAATAGGGCGTACGAGATAGGAGCAGCCAGCCGGAATCCTCTCATGCCGGTTGCTACCTTGGGCTGCCTCCGAAGGTTACGCGTTCAGTTCCTCGGTTACGATCTGACGGACCAGATTGCCGTCGGCTAGGCCGCGCAGCTGCGGCATGACGACCTTCATCACGGCTCCCGCGTTGCGCTGCTCCGCCGGAAGCTCCGCCAAGACGCTCTGGACGATTTCTCGGATCTCCGCGGCGGATCGCTGAGCCGGAAGATAGGCGAGCAAGATCTCACGTTCCGCGCGTTCCTTTGAGGCAAGATCGGTGCGGCCGGCCTTTTCAAACTCGGCGAGCGCGTCGCTTCGTTGCTTGACCAGCCGCCGCACGACCTCGAGTTCGTCGGCGTCGGAAAGCTCCTGGCCGCTCTCGGTGCGCTTGTAGATGAAGCCTGAGAGCGCCGAACGGAGCGTGTCGAGGCGCAGCTGATCGCGCGCTCGCATCGCCTCTTTCAGATCGGAGGCGATGCGGTCCTTAAACGTTCCCACTGCGATATCGGTTAGGCGCGACGCTTGCGAGCCGCGGCAGACTTCTTCTTCTTGCGGACGCTCGGCTTTTCGTAATGCTCGTGCTTGCGCGCCTCAGCTAGAATGCCCGCCTTTTGGGTGGCCTTCTTGAAGCGACGCAAGGCGCTCTCGATCGTTTCGCCCGGTGCGATGCGAACTTCCATTTGTTGACGACCCCCCTTTCGGCGTACCGGTCCGGCGCGGGACGGCACGAAAAATTAGGCCCTAAGAGGGCCAGGCCCAGCGTAGCATAGCGCCCGAGGCAGCGTCAAATACCTAGCCTGGGGGCCAGGTCATGCGCCGCCCTGCCAGCACGTGAATGTGAAGATGGCCGACGGTCTGTCCGCCCTCGTGCCCGGTATTCACAACGATGCGATAGCCGCCGTTACCGTGCTTCTGCCCGAGCGTCGCCGCAACTTCCATCAAGCCGATCAGCAGATCGTCGGTGTCGTCATCGCACACGACTTGGAGCAGCGAATCGTAGTGTTTGATCGGCAGCACGAGCAAATGCGTCGGGGCCTGCGGATTGACGTCTTCGATGGCAATCACATGCTCGTCGCGATAGATGGCTTTCGCCGGAATGTCGCCGCGCGCAATTTTGCAGAATATGCACTCGTCCATCAACGCGTTCGAATCGTGAAGGTCCACGACTTGACCGTCGTGTTTCCGGCCTGGTCTGCGACGCGCACGGTTACGCGGACGGTGCCGTCGGGGTAACTGTACGATGGCAGATATTGAATGAACTGTGCGGTACGCACGCATTCCGACGTGACGTCACGGCCGTTGATCCACAGCAGTGCCGTTGACGGGCTGACCGGGACGGCGTCGGCCGCGAAGCTCGCGTAGACTGCGGGCCGGTTCGTGTTGATCGTCGAGCCGGCATCCGGGGCGAAGTCGGCGATGCCGGGTCCAATGCTCGATGCCGAAACGGTCTGCGGAGCGGCCGCCTGCGCGCTGGCGTTCCCGATCGAAAGCCGCCCGATCAATGCGACATCGTCGAAGTTCGCCCCGCGCGGAATCGTATAGCTGCCGACGTAAACGCCAGGCGATTGCTGCGCCATCGCTTGGTTCACGACGTCGGAGCCGATAGCGAAGCTTGCCGACCCGCCCGGAGTGCCGTGCAACGTTACCCGAATCATATCGCCGGAGTGCAGGGGACGGTTTGCGTCGCTGTCGACGCCGGAGATCTGAACGTTCGCCGGTTGGTTCGAAGATGGGGCCGCAACTCGCCGGCTGGCGAGTATTTCGCGCACTTCGTTCGTCTCGACGTTGTAACGGACCGTGACCTGATCGTTGGGCCGGAGCTGATCGAACGACGCGCCATTGCCATTGAGCGAGATTTCGGTCGTTCTTCCGGCCGCGATTACCTGCCCGTCGTCGAGCACGAACTGGTTCGCGCCAATCGCGACGATATGCCCGTTTCGCGAGCCGTATTCGTCGACAACGCGTACCACCCGCCCGTCCTTTCGCATCTCGACGCGCGTAAAGTCTCCCGGACGCACGTCGCCGAGCTCTCCCGGCGACGTCACGTTCACGTTGACGTCCGCGACGTCGATCGACGCGTTGGGCGCGACCGGGATCGTTTTTATTTTTCCGTTGTACTCGAGCGTGATCGTGGGCGGATCGGAGAGCACGTCCACGGCGGCTACCGTTCCGACCCGCTCGAAGCCATGGCCGGTCGTAACGAAGCCGTTCGAGGATCGCCCGACGAGCTGCGCGACGATCGTCATCGTGTTACTCTTACGGTCGAAGCTCGCTTGTGCCCCGAGAACGTCGGTGAAGTACCGCAGCGGGACGTAGAGCACGTTCGCCACTTCGATCGGGGCGGCTTCGAGTGCCAGCGGCTGACCGTCAACGAGCGCGACCCGGCTGCCGATCGTCAGAACGACGGTCTTCGAGCCGATCTGCGTCGTGATTTGCTTTCCGCTGCGGTCGAACGAAAGCCCGAGCGCCTCGATCGTCCGGCGGACCGGCACGAACAGCAGGCCCTTCTCAAAGCGCGGTGGCGGATCGAGCGAAAGGGTGTTACCGTTAATGACGATTGCGATCGGTCGCGGCGCGGCCTGAATCGGCCCCGCCTGTAGCGCGACGAGCAGCAGCGTCAGTCCCGCCAAAGCGCGTGTCAATCTTGCTCCAATACTTCCCGATAGACGTCAGCGGTGGCGCGCGCGCAGCGATCCCAGCTGAGGCCCTGCGCGATCTTCGTACCTATGTTGAGCAGGCGCGTGCGAAGACCCTCGTCGGAGAGAAGCCGCTCGAGCGCCGAGCGCAAATCGCCGGCGTCGCGCGCCCTGAAGGTAAGCGCGGCCGGCGCCAGTACGCGCGGTATGGCGTCCTCGCAGGCGACGACCGGGCAGCCGGCGGCCATCGCCTCGAGCATCGGCAAGCCGAAGCCCTCACGCAGCGCCGGCTGGACGAGCGCTCGCGCGCCGGCGTAGTACGCGGCTAGCCGTTCCGTCGTGACCTCGCCGAGTGCGACGATCGCGCGACCGGGCCCGCTGCGACGTTGCAGCTCACCGCTGAAATCGTCCGGACCCGTCAGCAGAAGATCGATTTGCCACATTTCCGGTAAATGCGACCACGCTTCGAAGAGCGTCGCGAGATCTTTATGCTCGCGATGGTTGCCGACGTAAAGCAGATAAGGCCGAACGCCTTCGTACGGGCGGCCCGGTTGCGCAAAGTTCTCAGCGACCCCAAGCGCAATCACCCTAACCTTCGCGGGATTCACGCCGAGCAACGCTTCGAGATCGTCGATGGTGCGCTCGTCGTCGGTGATCACCCGCGCAGCGCGAGCGCACGCAAAGCGCACAACCGTCGCGTAATATGGCGCGACCTTCGCCTTGAAGTATTCCGGGAAACGCAGGTGAATCAGGTCGTGTATCGTCACGACGAAGCGCCGCGGCAGGAGCACCGGAACGTATTGCGAGAGAAAGTGCGCGACGTCCAACCTCGCGTCGCGCATCGCCAGCGGCAGCCCAATCTGCTCGCGCCAGCCGAAGTTGCCGCCCTGCGTGAACTCCACGTACGTATACTCCGGCGCTACGCGCGGCAGACGAGCGATCAGCTCGCGCGCGTACGTTTTCATGCCCGCCGACATCTGACGCGTCAATCGCGCGTCGAGGCCGACGCGCGCGCTCACGGCCAGAGCGCTTTGCGCGCCGTCACCGCGGCGTATGTAGCGGAGCGGTACGCAACGTACCAGCCGCGAGGCCCATCCAACACTGCACCCCGCGCGAACAGGAGCCACGCTAACCGGCCGGCGCCGGCGGCGCAAGCAGCGAAAAGCGCGCCGGCGGAGCCATTCATCCGCTCCGCCTCGACACTTGTGTAACGCTCGTATTTCGCCCGGTACGACCTCAGGTCGGGGTACGAATAATGCAGCAGAGTGCCGGGAAGATCGCCGACGCGCCCGTCGCACGACCACGCTTCATGCAGCTGGGCCGTGCTTGCCGCGGCCGGATGCGCTTCGAGGGTCACGCGATCGGCACGAAAAAGCCGCAGGAGCGGCTCGTTTCGCCAGATCCGCATCGGCTTGCCGCAGAAATAGGTCGTACGTTTGATACGATATGCGTCTTGGGCCCGCGAAGCGCTCACGATTGCGTCGCACGCGACGTCGTCGAGTGCTTCGTCTGCATCGATCATCAGCACCCACGGCGTCTGCACCTGCGATAGCGCGAAGCGCCGGGCGTCTACGAAATCGGTCCACTCGCGCTGGATTACGCGCGCCCCCGCTCCGCGCGCGAACGCAACGGTGTGATCGCGCGAACCGGCATCGAGCACGAGCAGTGCAATCCCGCGTGGGAGGCTCGTGAGAGCGCGTGGGAGATTACGCTCTTCGTCGCGCGTGAGGACGACGGCGGTTATTAGGCCTGGGTCCAGAGTGCCGCCTCGGCAACGCCGGTGCGGCCGTCGATGCGCTCTTCGTGCGCCAGCGCGGCGCCGATGAACTCGCGGTAGAGCGGCGCCGGTCGGTTCGGCCGCGATTTGAACTCGGGATGCGCTTGCGTCGCCACGAACCAGGGGTGCATCTCAGCTGGAAGTTCCACGACCTCGACGAGCCGTGTCTGACCGATCGTGTGGTGACCGGTAAAGCGCATTCCGTGTTCCTCGAAAATCGGCCGGTAACGGTTATTGAACTCGTAGCGATGACGGTGACGCTCGCTTATCTCCAGCTCACCGTACGCGCGCGCAGCTTGACTTCCGGGCTCGAGCGTACAGGAGTACGTCCCCAGCCGCATCGTGCCACCGTACATTTCGAGGTTTCGTTGATCCGGCATGAAGTCTATCACTGCATCGGCGCTCGTTTCGTCGACCTCGCTCGTCATTGCCTCGGGAAGCTCGCAGACGTCGCGCGCGAACTCGACGCAGGCAAGCTGCATCCCGTAGCAGATGCCCAAGAATGGAATTTTGCGCTCGCGGACGTGCCGAATCGCGAGCAACTTTCCCTTCACTCCGCGCGCCCCGAAGCCGGGCGCCACCAAAACGCCATGCGCGCCGCGCAGCACGTCGACCCCGTCGTTCTCAACCTGCTCCGAGTCGATCCGCTTGATCTCGACCTCCGCTTGGTGAAAGATCCCGGCGTGCGCGAGCGCTTCGTCAATCGAGATGTAGGCATCTTTTAGTTCGACGTATTTTCCGATCAACGCGACGGTCACGCGACGGCGCGGGTGGCGGAGGCGCTCGGCGATCGCGACCCAATCGTCGAGCATCGGCGCCGATGACGGCAAGTTGAGCTTTCGGACCGCAGCCTGCGCCAAACCCTCGGCTTCGAGATTGAGCGGCACTTGATAGATCGTGCGGGCGTCGATGTTCTGCACGACCGCGCTCGGCGGCACGTCGCAGAAGAGCGCTATCTTCTCCTTCAACTCGAGCGGCATCGGCAGTGCGGATTGGGTTCGACAGACGATTGCATCAGGCGAGATCCCGATGCCGCGCAGCTCGCGTACCGAGTGTTGCGTCGGCTTCGTCTTAAGCTCGTCGGCGGCGCCGAGATGCGGAACGAGCGTCAGGTGGATGTACATCACGTTCTGCTCGCCGACGTCGTAGCGCATCTGGCGAATCGCTTCCAGGAACGGCAGCGATTCGATGTCGCCGACCGTTCCGCCGACCTCCACAATGCAGACTTCGGCGCCGCTTTCCTCGGCGACGCGCTTGATATGGGCTTTGATCTCGTTGGTGATGTGCGGAATCACTTGCACGGTCGCCCCGAGGTACTTGCCGCGGCGCTCTTTTTCGATCACGGAGTTGTAGATCTGCCCGGTCGTCACGTTGTTCGCACGCTGGAGGTTTTCGTCGATGAAACGCTCGTAGTGCCCGAGATCGAGGTCCGTCTCGGCGCCGTCCTCGGTTACGAAGACCTCGCCGTGCTGGTAGGGATTCATGGTTCCCGCGTCCACGTTGATGTAGGGGTCGAGCTTTTGGATCGAAACGCTCAAGCCGCGGGCTTTCAGAAGCCGGCCGAGCGAGGCTGCGGCTATGCCCTTTCCGAGCGAACTCACCACGCCCCCGGTGAAGAAGATATACTTCGCCATCTCGGGGCGTTTCATTTCGCCCTGGTCCGCTCGCTTACCTGGCTTTGCGCCGCTTCAGCCGTCGAGGGAACGCGTACTGCGGCCGCGGACGCTTGGCTCGCGCTTCGTGCG
>JBAUMX010000132.1:0-17920 GCA_049578945.1 Candidatus Cybelea sp.
GCCGCGAAGTCGCCGGCCAGGCGAACGACGATGCCGCGCACCCCGCCGTCACCAACGAGCACGTTGCTTCCGCTGCCGATGATCCACCACGCCATCCGGCGCCGCAAGCAGTAACGCATTAACTGCGCGAGCTCCGCTTCGGTATGCGCCACCGCCAACGCATCGGCCGGGCCACCGATTTTCCACGAAGTGTAGGGCGCGAGCGGCTCGTCGAAGCCAACGCGATCGCCGAAGATTTCCTCTAAGGCTTGGCGATCCGAGGCGTCGAGGAGGGTGCGCACGGCTCGCGCGGTCGTGACGCTCACGCGCGCACCGAGGCAGCCCGCTCTTCGGCTTTTGTCGCGATACGCGCGGCCAGCCGCGACGCAGTCTCGGTGATATCGCCGGCGCCGAGCACCAGCACCATCGCGCCTGCCGGCGTTTCGTCCAGAAGGCGGCTCTCCAGTTCTTGCAACGAACCAGCGTAGGTGACGTTCGCACCGCTCGCCTCGAGCGGTTCTCCAATCGAACGTTCGCTCACGCCGGGAATCGCCGGCTCCGAGGCGGCGTAGACGGGAACCAGGTAAACGCGATCGGCGCCGCGCAGCGAGTCGGCAAACTCGCGCGCTAAGAAAGCCGTTCGCGTGTAGCGATGCGGCTGAAAGGCTACCACGAGCTCCCCGCGGTGATAGCGGCGCGCGGCTGCGATCGTCGCGCGCACCGCGGTCGGATGATGCGCGTAATCGTCGACGATTGTGGCGCGCTCGTTCGAGATCAAGACGTCGAACCGGCGGCGCACCCCGCGGAAAGCGCGCAGCGCGTCGGCGATCGCCGCAAAGGGTACGCCGAGCTCGGCACCAATCGCAATCGCAGCGAGCGCGTTTTCGACGTTGATTCTGCCGGGAACTCGCAGCTCGATATTTCCGGCCGTACGACCCCCGGCAACGACGTCGAATTTCGAGCCGAAATCCGCGAAGCTCAGGTTCGCCGCGCGCACCCAAGCGTTTGAAGCGAGGCCAAACGTGACGATCCGGGCGCGCAACTCATGGGACTCGAGCGAGGCCGAGAGCGGATTGTCGACGCCGATCACCGCCAGACCGTCTTCGGGCAGCTTTGCGAGAAACTCCGCAAAGGCTCGTGCCAAGCCGGGCAGCTCGTCGTCGCTGGTGAGGTGATCGTTTTCGATATTAGTGACGATCGCCATCGCCGGTTCGAGCAGCGCAAAGGACCCATCCGACTCGTCGGCCTCGGTCACGAACCACGGCGACGTGCCATCGTAGGCGTTGTTCCCAAGCTCGACGTCGATGCCCCCAAGAACGAGGCTCGCATCGATTCCGCCTCGTCGCAAAACGGCGTGCGTCATCGCGGTTGTCGTCGTCTTGCCGTGCGTTCCGCAGACCGCGATGCCACGCCGGTCTCGCAACAGGCGCGAGAGCATTTCCCCCCGGCGCAGCACCGGAATCCCCAGCTGCATGGCGGCTGCATATTCAGGATTTCGGCGGTCAATCGCCGAGCTGACGATGACGGCGTCGACGTCGTGCACGTTGCGAGCGTGATGGCCGATCATAACGCGCGCGCCCTCACGACGCAGCTCCTCGACGAGCGGCGAAAGCGCGATATCCGACCCTAAGACCCGCTCGCCGCGCGCCAGCAGGATGCGCGCGATCGCACTCATCCCGATGCCGCCGATTCCGACGAGATGGTAGGCCGTCACGCATGGTCCCTTCGCGAAACCAAGAGATCGATCCGTGCGAGGATCGCGCGAACGGGGTCGTCTCCCGCTAGCCGCGCCGCAGCGCGGGCGAGCTCCTGCAAGCGCTCCGGCAGCACCGTTCGCTCGAGAAGCGCCGGCAGATCCCCGGCCGCAAGCTCGCCATCGGTAAGAACGACGGCCGCCCCGGCGGCTTCAAAGCGCGCGGCGTTTGCGGCTTGGTGCGCCTGCGCGGCGTGCGGATAGGGAACGAGAATCGACGGTTTTCCCAGCGCGGCGAGCTCGCCAAGCGTCGATGCACCGGCGCGAGCCAAAAGCAGATCCGCGACCGCATAGGCGTCGGCCATGTCATCCAGATACGGGCGCGCGTGAGGAATCAGCGAGCGCACGCGATCGTACTCCTGAGTGCCGGTCAATGCGAAGAGCTGCCACCCCGGCGGCAAAGCGTTACATTCGATCAAACTCACCAAGGCGCTGTTGATCGAGCGCGCGCCCTGGCTCCCGCCCATCGCAACGAGCGTCCGCAGCGATGGATCGAGCCCGAGCCGCGCAATCGCAGCATCGCGCGGCGGCAGCGTACGCAGCGTCGAGCGGATCGGGATGCCGGTCGAATCGAGACCCCAGACTTCGTCGACCATCGGCGCCAGCAGCCGGTTCGTCAAACCGGCCTCGGCGTTGGGCTCGAGTAAGACGAGGCGGACGTCGGAGAGTCGCACGAACCGTCGCAAGCGCGCAGCGAGGGCGACCGGAAACGCGACGTAACCACCCGTCGCAATTACGAGATCCGGGCGTTGCGCTGCGAGTAGACGCAAGCTCTGCAGCGTTCCCTTAAAGTTCGCGGCGAGCGTCCGCAGCAAATCGATCGAGATCGAGCGCGGCAGCGACCGGCTTGCGATCGTTTGCAGTTCGTAGCCGGCCTTGGGTACGATCGTCGCCTCGAGACGGTCGGCGGTTCCGATAAAAGAGATACGTGCGCCGCGGTCGCGCAGGGCGTCCGCGATTGCGATTGCCGGGTAGAGATGCCCGCCAGTGCCCCCCCCGGCGAAAACGACGGTCACGCCTCCCCGCGACTCTTGGGTGCCAAAACTAATGGGGTCCCCGGCGCGCAATGCGCGCTGGGGAATGTCGTGAGACGTTGGCGATCAGAGCGACGGCGATGAGGTTCACGACCAGCGAGCTCCCGCCGAACGAGATGAACGGAAGCGGAACGCCGGTCACCGGCCACGACGACGAGACGACTCCAATGTTTACGAAGGCCTGAATCGTAATCATCGCGGCGCATCCGATCGCAAGAAAGAATCCGAAACGGTCGGGCGCGGAGAGCGCGATCTTGACCGAACGATAGGCCAACGTAACGAAGAGCGCGACGACGGCGAGCGTGCCGATCAGGCCGAGTTCTTCGCCGAGAACCGAAAAGATGAAGTCGGTGTACTGCTCGGGCAGATAGAAGAACTTCGCGCGCGAGGCACCCAATCCGACGCCGAAGAGTCCGCCGCTGCCGAGCGCCAAAAGCGACTGGACGATGTGGAAGCCGGTGTTGAGCGGATCCTTCCATGGATCGAGGAAGGCAAAGATTCGTGCCCGCCGATAAGGACTCGCGAGCACGGTGATCGCGGCGAAGGGGACCATCGCGAGTACGACTGCCGCGAGATGAACGAGGCGAGCTCCCGCAGCGAAGAAGAGCGTAAGCGCGATAAAGAGCAGCAGACTGGCCGTGCCCATGTCCGGCTCTTTGAGAACCAGCACCGCCATGATCGCGACCGGCACGCAAAGAGGAACGAGGCCGCGCACGAGCGACGTGATCCGATCGCCTCGCACCGATAAGACCGCCGATAAATAGATGACCAGCGCGAGCTTGGCAAACTCCGACGGCTCGACGCTAAAGCTCGACGCACCGATCCAGCGGCGTCCACCGTTGACGCCCACGCCGATATGCGGAAAGAAGACGAGCAACAGACCGGCAACCGCCGCTACTAAGAGATACGGCGCGAGGCTTCGCAAGCGCCGGTAATCGATCCGGTAGCAAGCGTAGGCGGCAACCAACCCGAAGGCCAGCCAAACCAGCTGGCGTTTGAGGTAGTACGCGATGTCGCCGTGCTGCGCGTACGCGATTGCGCTCGACGCGGAAAAGACCATCACGAGACCGATTCCGATCAGCGCCGCGACCGAGGTGAAGAGCACCGTATCGATCGGAGCGCGCGTCGACGGGCGCAGCGTCGCGGTGCTATGCACCGGCCGGCTCCCGTAGCGCCGCGACCGCCGCGGCGAACCGATCGCCACGATCCTCGGCCGATGCGAACATATCGAACGACGCGCAACCCGGCGAGAGCAAGACGATCCCGCCCGGTACCGCGAGCTCACGTGCGCGCCGCACGGCTTCTTCCATTGTCGATGCTTGGATCGTAGCGACGCCTTCGGCAGCGCGACGAATTTCACCGGCCGCTTCGCCGATCGCAATCAACGCGCTCGCGTGCTTGCGAATCTCGGCTCCGAGCGCTTCAAACTCCGTTCCCTTCGAGCGCCCTCCCGCAATCAAGACTATCGGCGCATCGTAGGTATTTAGCGCCGCGATGACCGATGCGGGGTTAGTTGCCTTCGAATCGTCGACGTAGCGCACGCCGTCAACCTCGGCGATCGTTCTCAGCCGGTGCGGCATCGGCTCGAAGCTCGCGATCGCTTCGCGCAGCGACTGGAGCGAGCAGCCGGCGACGATCGCCGCGAGCAACGCCGCCATGGCGTTACGCACGTTGTGATCGCCGGGCAGCGGAATCTCGTCGCGCGGTACGATCGGAACCGGTCGAGGATCGCCGGCGACCGGCGCGTACGTCACAACCCCGTCGCGCAGGTACATCGTCGCCTGTTCGGGGTTCTCCAGCGAGAACCAGAGTTGCCTGGCCTGCACCCGCGTATCCCCGGTGCGCCAATCCAGCACGCGAATCCGCGGATCGTCGAGGTTCCCGACGAACCAGTCCATCATCGATTGATTTGCGCAGATCCGGTATTTGGCTTCGGCGTACTCCTCCATAGAATAGTAGCGGTCGAGATGGTCCGGCATCAAGTTGAGAAGGACGGCGACGCGCGGCTTGAATGCACGAATCGTTTCGAGCTGGAACGAGGAAACCTCGGCGACGACCCAATCGCTGGGTTCCGTGTCACCAACCTCCTTGATCAGCGGGTTACCGATGTTTCCGCCGACTCGCACCCGCTCACCGCAACTGCGCAGCAGGTGTCCGATCAACGCGGTCGTCGTCGACTTACCCTTCGTTCCGGTCACCGCGATGATGGGCGCCTTGCAGAGCCGATAGGCGAGCTCGATCTCGCCGAAGACCGGTACGTTGCACTCGTGAAGGTGGCGCACGACCGGCGACGTCGGCGGTATGCCGGGCGAGAGAATGGCACAGGTGAGCTCGGCGGCGAGACTTGCGAGCTGGGCCGGCTCGACGAAGCGCGCCCCGAACGAATGCGCCGCGGCGATCGGCCCGGCCAAATCCGGAATCGGTTTCTCGTCCGTAGCATAGAGGGTGACGCGGTGTTCGCTCAGCACCTCGATGCTCGCTAATCCGCTGCGCCCTAAGCCGATGATGAGTATCGTTTCGCCGGCGTCGAATTGAAAGGTATCGCTCATCGCACGATGGCCCATCCTAGCAACGAACAGAGCAACGACGCAAGCCAGAAGCGAACCGTCACCTTCGTTTCGGGCCAGCCCACGAGCTCGAAGTGATGGTGCAGCGGGCTCATGCGAAGTATGCGGCGCCCTCCCGTCGCTTTGAAATAGGAGACTTGCGCGATAACCGAGAGGGCTTCGGCGACGAAAACGCCGCCGACGACGAGCAGCAACAGCATTTGCCCGCAAAGGATCGCGACGCCGGCCAACAGCGCGCCGAGCGCAAGCGAACCGGTGTCGCCCATGAATAGCCTGGCCGGATGGCGATTGAAGATCAGGAAGGCGGCGCAGGCGCCGGCACCAGCAGCCGCGGCAACGGCCGTCGTCGGAATCTGCATCATAGCGCCGATGACCGCAAAGACGGCCAACGGCGGAATCATACTGCCGGCCGCGAGACCGTCGAGACCGTCGGTCAGATTGACGGCGTGAATGGTGCCCGTGATCGCGAGGATACCGAGTACGAGCCATAACCAATGGGGCACCATCAGGTGGAAGGTCCCCGCGATCAAGATCGCATTTTCCAGATGCGCTCCCGATCCCGCGTCGACCATGCGCAGGAAAACCACCGCAGCCAACGCCGTCGCCAGGAACTTCGTGCGCGCCGGCAAGCCTCGCCGCGGTCCGCCCCGGACCGTCAGCAGATCGTCGGTCGCGCCGATCGCTGCGCACAGCGCCACGAGCAATACGAGGTCCATAAATGCCGCAAGGCGCACGACGACGAGTGCGGCCAGCAAGACCACGACGAAGACGAGGCCGCCCATCGTCGGAGTCCCGGTCTTCCGGCTATGGCTCTGCGGCGCGTCTTCGTAGACCTGCTGGCGCACTTGCAGACGGGTCAAGAGAACCAGCAACGCAGCTCCCGCGGCCGCCGCAATAACAAAACCGAAGAGCACCCAGATCAGCAGGTTCAAAAGGGCGAGATTCATCGTGCGTCCTCTAGCAGCGGATTCTCGCCGCTGCCGCGCCACTTCAGAACGACGACCGGCGTCTGCTCGTCGCTGTTGCCGTGCGGATTGTCGAGCAGCGCCGACTCAACGCTCGAATCGCAGACGCCGCTCGAGCGCCCCAGTACTTTCGCCTTGCCGAGATCGTTGGCATCCACGACCGCGCATGCGACGCCCGTTCGATCGTACATGGATCGAGCGAAGCCGTCCGGGTCGCGGGGTGCGAAAACGATTGCCCGCTCGTAAGGCGGCATCGTTCCGGTGTACCCGTCGAACGCCGCAACCGCGTCGCCCATTACTCGGTAAAAACCGCCGCGACGGCCGGCCAGCCGCGCGACGAGTTGAACGAAGGTCGCGAAGACCACCCTCCAGGATCCAGCCCGATCGATCACGAGTTGGACCGATTCGGGCTGACTGATCGTTGCCATCGGATCGGCTCGGCGCGAGATCGCGAACGCGAGCCGCGAGGGGCGAACGTACTCGGCTGCAAGCAGCTCGCCCTGGGCGATCGCGACCGCGCTCTCGGAAACCGCGATGACGTCGCCCGGACGTGCGACGCCCTCAATCGCTCGGGCGACGATCGCGACAAGGTCGTCGCCGGGGCGCACGAGCGGCGTTCTCAACGGGATCGCGATCAGGCCGCCCGGCATTTCGGCGCGCGTCACCAGCAGGCTGCGTGTTGCGAGGCTCACGTACGCAGGTCTTCCACGATCTCTTCCAGCCTGTATTTGCGCGAACCCTTGAGCAGCACGACGTCGTCCGGACGCACGTGCTCGCGCAACCATCGCGCGGCTCGAGCGTTCGTCTCAACGAAGACGATCTGACGCGAGTCGAGCCCGCCGCGCTTCGCGCCACGCGCCAAATCCGTCGCGTACTCGCCACGCACGAGCAGCACGTCAACCCTACTCGCCGCGTGGGCTCCAACGCGCTCGTGGAGCGCCTCCGACTCTTCGCCGAGCTCGGCCATGCTCGCCAGCACGGCAATCCGGCGCGAAGCCGCCTCGGATGCAAACGCATCGAGCGCGGCGATCATGCCGCTCGCGTTGGCATTGTAGGCATCGTAGATAATGTGAACGCCCTCGACGAGCGCGATCCGGTCGTAGCGCCCTCGCGGCATTTGCAAGAGCGGAATCTCTGATATCAATCGCTCGAGCCGCACGTCGAGTTCGAGTGCACCCGCGATTGCAGCCGCGAGATTCGCGCGGTTGTGCAGGCCAGGTACCCGCACCTCGGCATCATATTCAACGCTACGGCCGTCAGCGCGGTGAACGATGCGCCCCGTGCCGTCGAAGAACGTCAACGCCTTGAATTCCGTTAACGGCACCGGCGGCTCGGCGGCAAACCAGTGCGCGGGATGAGGGAGACCGCACGCTCGCCGGCGGGAGACGTCGTCGGCCGCGTTGAGGATCGCGCGCGCGCCGCCGGAAAAAAGCCCCCATTTCGTTGCTTCGAGGCGTTCGCGCGATCCCATAATTTCGACGTGTGCCTCGCCGACGTTGGTCAAGATCCCGATTTGCGGGCGCGCGATTTCGACGAGAACGGCTATATCGCCGAAGTGACGCGCGCCCATCTCGACGACCAAAACGTCGTGGGTTTCGTTGGAGGCGTGCAGAAGCAGCTTGCTGACACCGATCTCGTTGTTCTCGTTTTCTGGTGCGGCCAGCATGCGATCGCCGTATTTCACGGCGAGGAGTTGCGTTAGAAAACTCTTCGTGGTCGTCTTGCCGGTGCTTCCGGTGATGGCGACGACGCGGCCGCCAAAGAGCATTCGCGCCGCGCCCGCGAGCGCCAGGTAGGCCGCCTTCGTATCATCGACGAGCAACGTGGCGACGCCGGCAGGCCGCGCGTCCAAACGATCCACAACGAGCAGGGTCGCGCCACGCCGCACCGCCTCTTGCGCGAAATCGTGTCCGTCGAAGCGCTCGCCGTGCAGCGCCACGAATGTGTCGCCCGGTTCGATCGTTCGGGTATCGGTGCTCGCGCGCAACGTCGCCGGCGCCATCTGCGAGTCGAAGAGCGTCGCGCCGGTCGCCTCGATCGCAAGATCGATCGGCACTCTCATCGTAACACCTTCCGCGAGCCAAGCGCCTCGCGCGCAACCGCCGCGTCGTCGAACGGCAGCACCAGGTCGCCGACAATCTGATATGTCTCGTGACCTTTACCAGCGATCAGAACGACGTCTCCGGATCGCGCCTCCGCGACCGCGCGTTCGATGGCGCGGCGCCGATCGAGCTCGACGACTCGTTCGCGAGTGCCGATGCCCGCGACGATTGCGTCAACAATGGCCTGCGGATTCTCGCTTCGGGGATTGTCGCTGGTCACGTACAGGCGATCGGCAAAAACGGCGGCGACCGCGCCCATCTCCGGCCGCTTTCCGCGGTCGCGATCTCCGCCGCATCCGAAGACGACGGCCAGCGCCCCGCTCGTCGTCTCGCGCAGCGAACGCAGCGCGCTCTCCAACGCGTCGGGTGTGTGCGCGTAATCGACGACGACCGCGACGCCGCCGGCATCAAACCGTTCCATGCGACCGGGCACGCGCTCGAGCTCGCCGAGCCCGCGTGCAGTCGTCGCATCCTCGATACCCAGGAGCTGCGCCACGCCGATCGCTGCGAGCGCGTTCCAAATGTTGAAACGTCCTGGGAGCTGCAGCTGATATCGTTGGCCGTTCACAGTGAAGCGGCTTCCATTCGGCTCGACGGCGATCTCTTCGGGAGCTAGGGTGGCGGCATTTTGCAGCCCGTATAAAGTAACCGAGGCTCGCTCACGGCGCAGCTCCAAACCCCAGCGCGCGCCGTACTCGTCGTCGGCATTGATAACGCAGGCCGGTGCGAGCGAGAAGAGCCGGCGTTTTGCGGCGGCGTAGGCCTCGAGGGTCTCGTGAAAGTCGAGATGATCGCGCGTGACATTCGTCAACGCTACGACGCGGAAGCGCACGTCTGCGACGCGATCGAGCGCGAGGGCGTGCGAGCTCACCTCCATCGCAACAGCCTTAGCGCCCGCGTGCCGCATCCGCGCAAGCAGCCGCTGCAGTTCGGGGGGCTGCGGCGTCGTGTTCTCGAGCAGCCAACGATTCGTTCGAAACTCGGCGCCGACCGTTCCCGCGATACCGCACGGAACGCCGGCGGCATTGAGAACGGCAGCGATCATGTGCGTCGTCGTCGTCTTTCCGTTGGTGCCGGTAACGCCGATCACGTCGAGCGAGTGGGATGGGTCGCCGTAAAACGCGGCAGCAATTGCCGAAAGCGTGCCTCGCGAGTCCGCGACGTGCACGACGGTGACATCCTCGGGAAGATCCACCGATCGCTCGACGACGACGACTCGGGCGCCGTTCGCCACGGCGTCAGCGGCGTGAAGATGTCCGTCGGTATGTCCGCCCTGCAACGCGACGAAGAGCGCACCGTGTTTGACGCGTCGCGAATCGATCTCGATCGCGTTGACGATGCGGTTGGGATCCCCGACCACGGCCAACGGCCCCTCGAGACGCTTCAGCAACGTCGCCAACGCGACGTTCGGCTCAGCGGCCACGGATTGCGACGTCGGTGCTCGGTAGAACTCCAGCGTGCAGCATTGCTGCACGGGCGATAGCGGCGAAAGCCGGAGCGGCGACGACGCTTCCGTAGTACGAGCCGATCGGGCGTTCTACTTTGACGTAAATAAGGTAGCGCGCGTGCGGGTACGGGACCATTCCGATGAACGAGGCGGCGTAGTAGCCGGACCGGTAGAGACCGTCGACGACCATCTGCGCGGTACCGGTCTTTCCGGCGGTCGCGTATCCGGGAATCTGCGCGGTAGGATCGCCGGTACCGTGCAAGACGACGGCGCGCAAGAACGTACGCAGCTCGGCCGCGGTGCGTTGGGAGAAGACGCGACGAACGACGACCGGCGAAATTCGCCGCAAGAGGTTCCCCTGCTGGTCGTAAACGGCCCGCGCGATGTGGGGCTGCACAAGCAAGCCGCCGTTTGCGATCGCGCAATAGTATCGAGCCATTGCCAGCGGCGTAACCGAGACGCCCTGCCCGAACGACATTGTTGCCAACGAAGAACCGCTCCATTGTGACGGCGGTGGCACGATTCCGGGATTTTCACCCGGCAATCCCACCCCGGTCGTCGAGCCAAAGCCGGCCTTGCGTTCCATCGCGTAGAGTGTCTTCGCGCCAATAGAAAGGCCGACTTCCGCCGCGCCGACGTTATGCGAGTACTCCACGATCTGCTCGAGCGTTTCGCCGCCGCCCGTTCCTGCCATAAAACCGTCTTCCGCATTGTGAATCGTCTGACCGCCTACCTCGAGGCGGTCGTGCGCGGGGAATCGGCTCGCCAAGGAGACCTTGCGGGATTCGAGCGCAGCGGCGGCGGTGATGAGTTTGTACGTGGATCCGGGCTCATACGCATCCATGACGGCACGGTCGCGGCGCTGGTCGTCGGCGTATTTCCAAAACCGATTGGGATCGAAGTTCGGCAGGTTGGCCATCGCGAGAATTTCGCCCGACCATGGATCCATCACGATCGCGGTTCCATCGAGCGCGTGAAACTCGCTGACCTGCTTGGCCAGCGCTCGCTCTGCGACGAACTGCAGGTAGGGATCGATCGTTAGCTCGACGTCCAAACCCGGCTGCGCGGGCACGACCACTCGCTCGGCCCCGAAGGGTATCGGCCGTCCGAACTCATCCGCTTCCAGGGTGACGCGTCCCGACTGACCGCGCAGCATGCCGTCGTAGGCGTACTCGATGCCATCGAGCCCGTTTTCGTCGGTGCCGACGAAGCCCAGAATCGTCGAGGCAAGGCGTCCAGCGGTGTCGATCCGCAGCCCCGTCTCTTCTTCCTTTAAACCGACGCCGATCAAATCTAAACTGCGCACTCGCGCCGCAGTTTCGTGCGGAACCTTACGTGCTATCCAAGCGAACCAGAGGTGCCGGTCGTGCAGCGCCGCGACGGTGGCCGGATCGAGCTTTCCGAAGATTCTCTCGAGCTTCGCCGCGGTCGTAACGGGGTCGACGATCTCGCGGGGTACGGCGTAGACGCTCTCCGACGGCAGCGAGCGCACGAGCACGTTGCCGTTGCGATCGAGGATGCTTCCGCGGCGCGCAAAGACTTCCACGGTGTCCGAGCGCTGCAGGAGCGCCTGCTTCGCGTAGATCGCTCCTTTGAGCGCTTGGACGTCGCAGAGCCTCCATCCAAGAAAGAGTGCGACGGCCATGCAGGCATAAAAGAAGATTCGGGCGCGCATCGGAGCGACGCGCGCAAAGGTCCGCTGGTGCATACGGCTGCTTTGCGATCTACTGCTGGTGGGCTGTCGCCGGCATTAAGAATCCAGCGAGCGACGAGAGCATCGGGAACCTCGAGGGCGTCCGCGCCACCGCGGCCCGCGGCTGCTCGATTTTTACGACCGCTAAGGACTCCGGTTCGCGCATTCCCATGCGCGCGGCGAGTGCGGCGAGGCGATCGTCGCCCCGCAGTGCGGCGATGCGGTCGTCGAGGCGCATCGTCTCTTCCTGCAACGCCTCTCTTTGCGCGCGCGCGTTGGCGACTGCATAGCTCAACCCCGTCAAGCTCGATGTGAGCACGACGTAACCCATCAGCAACAAGAGAACGAAGCCAAGCGCGGTTAACACGCGGCCGAGGCTCGCGTAACGCGCGCGCGACTTACGCACGATCCGTCGCTGGGTCGCGGCGCGAACCGTTCGCGGATTGCGGATGCGGGCCGCTTGTTCGAAGAGGCGCGGTGCGATCATCTCAGCCCGCCTTCCGTTGCGCGGCACGCAGTTTGGCGCTGCGTGCCCGCCGGTTCCGGCCGACCTCGTCGGCTTCGGGCAGAATCGGCCGCTTCGTCAGCACCTCGAGGCGCTCGTCGTCGCGGAAACCCTGCTTGACGATGCGGTCTTCGAGCGAGTGAAAACTAATGGCCACGATTCGCCCGGCGCCGCGCAGGCGTCCGATCGCCCCGTGCAAACCATCGCGCAGCGCGTCGAGCTCGTCGTTAACGGCGATCCGCAGCGCCTGGAAGACGCGCGTCGCCGGATGTATTCGCTCGCGCCGGCCTCGGCGGTGGACGATCCCTGCGACGAATGCGGCGAACTCGGCGGTCGTGTTCGGCAAGGTGCCGTGCGATCGCCGTACGACGATCGCGCGCGCGATGCGACGAGCCATTCGCTGCTCGCCGTAGCGAAAGAAGATCTCGGCCAGCTCACCCTCGCTTGCGGTAGTGAGGATCTCGTAAGCGCTAGGTCCGACGGTGGGGTCCATGCGCATATCAAGCGCCGCCGGTTTTCCGAGCGAGAAGCCGCGCTCGGCGTCGTCAAGTTGCATCGACGAAACTCCCAAATCGAAGAGGACGCCGTCGACCGACTCGATCGCATGCCGGTCGAGCACGTGAGTGAGATCTCGAAAATTGGCCGCAGCGAACGTAAAGCGAGGATCGGCAATCGCCGCAGCCCGTGCGCCCGCGAGCGGATCGGCGTCCAGCGCGATCAGTTGCCCGTCCCGCAGCCGGTCTAGGATCGCGCGCGTGTGACCGCCCGCTCCAAACGTCGCGTCGACGTAAACACCGCTCGGACGGATCGCCAGATACTCGATTGCAGGCTCGAGAAGTACCGAGACGTGATTCACCGCACCACCGGATCATAAGCCGAGCTCGGACATGAAGTTGGGGACCTCGCCCTCGGGTGGCCGTTGGAAGTCGTAGCGGTCCTTCGCCCAGATCTCGATGCGCGTCAGCAGTCCGACCGAGACGACGTTACGCTCGATCCCGGCGTACTCGCGCAGCCGTGCCGGAACGACCACGCGTCCCTGCGCGTCGCACCCGGTCTCCTCGCTGTGCGCGAAGAGGTAACGAACGTAGCGTCGATAGCGCTCGTCCTTCACGGAGATGGCTTCGAGCCGCCCACAGAACTCGATCCAGGTTGCGGTTGGGTAGAGGGCGAGACAGGGATCCGGGTGCGCGATCGTCAGGACGAACTGGGGACCCAGCCGCTCGCGGAATCGAGCCGGCACGATGAGGCGCCCCTTATGGTCAAGGGCGTGCTGCTCCGAGCCGGCAAAGCGCGGCAGTTCCGCGTGCACAAAGTCCTCCGGAAGGCACCACTAAGCACTACTTTCCACCACTATACGCCCCAGGTTTCCTTAAGGCAAGGTAAAAGCGCAACGTTTGCAACCTCTTTAGCACTCCGCAGATAGGAGTGCCAGCACCTTCGCGCGCTCGTTTGGGGTCACCAATGAGATGCAGGTGCTGAGGTTGGGCGCCGCGCCGAAGCGAACGCGCCCCAGCGCAGTCACGTAAAGAACGCGGCTTAGGAGCGGAGCATCTCCACGATATCGGACGATCCGGTCGGGTAGGCGAAGAGGTTTTCCTCGAGCGTTCCGGCCGGAACGCCGGCTCGAATCGCCAGTGAGAACACGTTGATTAACTCCTCGGTGTGCGGCCCAAGAACGTGCGCTCCTAAAATGCGCTCGGTCTTTTCTTCGACCAAGATTTGGTAGCAGGAGCGGCGCGCCCGAATTCTGCGCGAGGAGTACCAATCCGTCGAATCGCCTTGATGAACCGAAAAGCGTAGACCTCGCTGTTGCGCCGCTTCTTGCGTAAGACCGGTCATCCCAAGCGACGGAATCGTGTAGACGATGCTCGCAAGGCCGCTGAAGTCGATCGCATAACGATTCCCCTCCAGAATGTTTCTTGCGGCCAGCCCGCCTTCCGCGGCCGCGGTCGGCGTGAGCGGTAGGCCGCCGCCGTCGGCGCAATCGCCGGCAGCATAGACCCCCGGATTGCTCCGGCTTTGCAGAAACTGATTGACCGCGACTCCCTTATTCGTGCGATCGACTCCGCCGGCGTCGAGCCCGAGAGCGTCGAGATCGGCGACGCGCCCCGCAGCGTGGACGGCCAGGTCGCACGGCACCGCAAATTTGGATTCGCCCGCCGATCCGACTACGTACAAGCTTCCCTCTCGCGCTTCGACTCCGCTCACCGCTGAATTGACGCGCACGTCGATGCCGATGCTTCGGCTAACCTCGACGAGCGCGTCAACGAGGCTCGCTTCGAAACCCGGCAGCACGCGCGGCCCGCGCTGAAAGATGACCGGTTGCGCGCCGGCGCGCGCGGCAAGGTGCGCGAATTCAAACGCGATATAGCCTCCCCCGATGAAAGCGACGCGCTTGGGCAACGTCTCCAAATCCAAAAAGTCGGTGCTCGTAATCAACCGCTCTGCCCCCGAGATTGGAAGCGTCACGGGCCGAGCGCCGGCGGCAAGCACGAAGTTACGTGCCGCGAAGCGTTGGTCTGAAATCTCGATCGTTCGCTCGTCGACAAAACGCGCCGCACCGTGGTACGTTGCGACCTTCGCGTCGCGCAGCTCCGACTCGCGCGCTTGGGGCACCGGGTCGGTGAAGGTGCGTTTGAAGCGCATCAGCTCGGCCCAGTCGATTCGGATCTCGCCGGCCGCGCCTGCTCCACTCATCCGTTGCGACCAGTCGATCAACTCGGCCGCGCCGACCAAGACCTTCTTCGGATCGCAGCCTCGCAGCTCGCAGGTGCCGCCGTAGGGCAACGAATCGACGATTGCGACGCGTTGCCCCGCTTTAGCGCAGGCTTCTGCGGCGCTTGTGCCCGCGCTTCCGGTTCCGACGACGATCAGATCGAAATCGCTCATTGTTGCTCCTAGATCCTCGCTTTAGCGGCGCGCTCGTTGTCGATTAACTCACGCTTACGAGCCACGCCCCACCGATAACCTCCAAGAGCGCCTGAGCCTCGGATCACACGATGGCACGGAATCAGCACCGCAGCGGGGTTACGCGCGCAGGCCGCAGCGACCGCGCGCACCGCCGTCGGGCGACCAATCGCGCTCGCAACTTCCGCGTACGACGCCACGTCGCCGGAGGGAATGGTCTGAAGATACCTCCAGACGCGCATCTGAAAGGCGGTCGCACGGATATCGAGCGGCAGTGCGGGGCACGGCTGCTGGCCGGCAAGGTGACGCGAAATCGCATCTACCCACGTGTTAAAATCGGGATGGTAAGGCTCGCGCATCGCTTCGATGCGAGCCCTGCTATACTCGCGCCTCAATTGTTGAACGAGCTCGTCGAGCGCGTCGCCGAACCCGATGAAACACACGCCGCGATCCGTGGCCCCGATCAACATGAGGCCGATCGGCGTTCGCATCGACGCGTACGAGATCGTCACGCCCTCGCCGCCCCGGCGATACGCTCGCGGCGTCATTCCCAAATGCGACGTCGCTTTCTCGTAAACGCGGCTCGTCGAGCCGTACCCTGCGTCGAGTGCCGCCGCATCGACCGGCTTGGCTTTGCCAAGGCCGCCCTTCAGCTTGCGGATCCGAACCGAGGCCAGATACTGCTTTGGCGTCAGACCGACGACTTGCTTGAAGGTACGGGCGAAGTGAAATCGGCTCATGGCCGCAAGGCCGGCTAGCTCAGCCAGCGTCAAGGCTTCGTCGCTATGATCTTCGACGTACCGGCAGACGTCACGTATGAGGTCGGCGTTAGGATTCGTTTTCAACATGAGTATGACTCTAGCGGCTCGCCAAAGGAGAAACCATCGGAAAGTTGCGCAGTTGTGGCGGCCTGCCTGCCAGGCCTAGCCGCCGGGCAAGAAGAAAGGCGCCGGTGCGATGAGGCGTTTTCTGGGCATCGGTGGCCTTATAGCCCTGCTTTACGGGTGCAGCGGGGGCTATTTACCGTACTCTTCCAACGCCATCGACCCCGCTTCGCTCGACCTCTTGGTTACGGGCGCTTCGCACGCAAACGGCGTTCCCCCGGGCCTAGTCCACGCGGTCCTCATGGCCGAATCGGCGGGCAACCCCTCGGCGATCAGTGTGGCCGGCGCTCAGGGGCTCATGCAGCTCATGCCCGGAACCTCGGCGAGTTGCGGAATCGCCAATCCGTTCGATCCAACCGAAAACGTGCAGTGCGGAACCGGTTACTTGCACTCGCTGCTGCACCGATATCACAACAACGTGACGCTCGCCGTCGCCGCCTACAACGCGGGCCCCGGCGCAGTCGACCGCTATCACGGCGTGCCGCCGTATCCGGAGACGCGCGCATACGTCGTGCGCGTTCTCAACGCGTACCACAGCTACTGAGGCTCGGTCCGGGGGCTTGTGGCCGCTAAATGGCGACGCTGACGCACCGACAACCGTTACCCCGCGTTCGCTCGACGTTCTTACATCTACCGATTCTCGACAGCTATCTGCTGCACGAGATATTCGGACCATTTCTCTTTGCCTTCGGCGCGTTTCTGCTCTTCTGGGGCCTGAACATATTCTTTCTCGCTGCCGATTACATCATCAATCAACACGCGCCGTTCTTCTTGGTTCTCCGTTTCGTCATCTTCCGAGTCCCGCAGGCGATTCCGATGGCGTTTCCCTTCGCGTGCCTCTTCGCCGCCCTGCTGGCGATGGGGCGCGTGATGGGCGACAACGAGGTCACGGCCATGCGAACCGCGGGGATTCCGGTCATGCGAATCGCGCTCACGCCGCTGCTCTTCGGCGTCGCGATGTTCGTGATCTCGTACGCGATGAACGAGTGGGTCGCCCCGATTTCGGTCGATCTTTCGACGCGGAGCTTCTATCAAATCATCTATCATACCGATGCGCTGCCGGTCGAGCCGCAGTTTTTCCGCAAAGATCCCGATACCGGCAACACGTTTTACGTGGGCCAGGTCGCGCCCGACAACCGGACGATGATGGACGTGCAGATCTTCAAGCCCGCGAAGTTCGGGCCTTGGAACGAAACGCTGCAATCGAAGACGGCGTCGGTTCAGAACAGCAGCCTGGTTCTTCACGACGTCATCGACACGCGCTACAACAACGACGGCTTCGTTTCCAACCAACAGCACGTCAAGAATGTAACCATCGGCTTGCCGCTGGGCGAGACGTCATCGCAGTTCGTCAGTAACGTCAATAACGATCCGTGGACGATGAGCAGCAAGTCGCTGCGCACCCAAGTCAACGCGTTGCAGTCTCAGGGCATTGGAGGCACCGCGATGGGCAACTTGCAGATCAATCTCGCCGATAAGCTGTCCTGGCCGTTCGCCTGTATCATCGGCGTTGTCGTAGCGGTGCCGCTCGCATTGCGTTTCGGCAAACGCGGGCGCATGCTCGGCATTTCGCTCTCGATCGTTGCGTTTTTTGCATACTACCTGATGGTCTCGGTGGCTTCCGCCTTCGGACGCAACGGCGCGATGAATCCCTACCTCGCGGCCTGGCTTCCGAACATCCTCGTAGGAACCGTCGGCGTGGTTCTTCTTTTGCTAGAAGAGCGTTAGGTAAGTTAGGCAGTGCCCCCCGGTAAGCGAGTACGGTGCGGTATCGCCGCGATCGCGGTGATTGCCGGCTTGCTCGGCGCGACGCTTCCGCTCGCGACACCGGCGGCAACGCAAGATCAGGAAACGCTCGCTCTCGAGCTCTTCAACAAGCAAAGCTGCGCGCTGCACTATCGCAACGATCCCGAGACGGTCGCCCAGGCGACTTCGAGCCCTAGCGTGTCGCCGGCGCCCGTCACGACGCCCGGCCTCCCCTATCCGCCGGGGGGCATCAGCAACGGAACGTACACGATCAATCGCACGCCGCCGCCGAACCCGGGTGCGACGCCGGGCGTGAGCCCGCCCCCGGTCCCCGGCGC
>JBAUMX010000133.1:0-22543 GCA_049578945.1 Candidatus Cybelea sp.
ACCCCATGCCATCTCCGCCGCCGCCGCCGCGGTGAAGTCTACCGTGGTGTCCCTTCGCGCCAAGAGGATACGAGCCGCGCATTCCACCTGAGCCGCCTTGACCGCCGCTGGTTTGCGAGCCGCCGGATCCACCGTAGCCGCTCCCGTTACCGCAACATGGACCGCCGCCGGTGCCGCCGGTCGAACCGCCGCCGGAACCGCCGCCACCCGCGCCATAAAATCCCAAACCCACGCCGCCGCCGCCCGCGCCACCCGCGACGACCACGCGATCTGATAAGCGATCGCCGCCCTCGCGCACATCCGAAGCCCCTCCTCCGCCAGAGCCGCCGTTGCTGTAGAGGCTGGTATAGCTGCCAGCCCCACCCGATGCGCCTCCATTGAAGCCACCGTGGCCGCCGTTTGCGCCGGTGCTGAGCTCGCCGCTTCCACCGACATAGATCGTTACGTTCTCTCCGGACGTCACCTGGATCACTGCCTGCACGAAGCCGCCGTTGTTGCCCACCGAGAACGGCCCGCTCGGGCCGTCGCTAAAGCTCGGCGTTCCCGCTCCATATGCCGCGACCGTAAGGTGCGTCACGCCGGCGGGAACCGTGAAGCGCTGGGGCGTGCCGGTATAGTTGAAGGTTTTGCTGCTAACCGCGTCGCGCTGCGTAACGGATAATGGAGGCGCGACTTGAACCTGCGATCCGCCGCATGCCGCTAGTATCGCGACACCGCCGATGATGCCGGCGGTCCGGCGCGTCGAGAACGTGCTCATACGCCATGCCCTCCGCTCGCCGCGTCGAGGCGGCCAAGCGTCGTTCGATAGATACTCGAAAGTTTAGCATAGGCAGTACGCATGTCGGGAGTCGGCGCTGCATCTGCGCTTTCGATTGCGGCTTCGAGATTGTCGAGTGCTCCCTCGAGGTAGAGAAAACTGGTGAAGTCGCTCGAATACGAGCCGACCGAGTCATCGGGATTGTTCGGGGGCTCCTCGCCGATGACTTGGACGCGTACGGTTTTTAGCTGCTCGCCCGAAAGGTGCGCGGCGGCCTGCAGAGCCTTGGCGCGCGCGATCTTCACCTGTGAGTGCAGCGCATCGACGCGTTTTGCGAGATCGTATTGCGCGCGTAGATCCGCGTTGCTTGCGGTAATGCGCGGATCTCGCGCAACGCGCGCTTCGCGCGTGTAAGCCTGACCGTTGACGCGCAACCTGACGGTGTAATTTCCAGGCGGGACGAGCGGACCGTCGGGCGTTTCTTCGTGGAAATCCCAAACGAAGCGATGAGCTCCAGCGGTTGCCACAGGAACCGGATGGCGTACGATCCAGTGCGTCGTATAGGGGACTGAGTTCGGATCCTCTGGTTTGGGAGGATGAGCGCTCGACCACTGCCGGACGACGCTACCGTCGCTAGCGAGCACCTCGATGACGACCGGCGTTCGCGGCGTCTCGGAAAGATAGTAATCGATGTAGAGTCCGACCGGCGCGTTATCGACCTGCGGCTCGTCGAGCGGCAGCGGAGTTCCTTCCTGGTTGCCGGGGCGGACGCGATAGGCCGCCGCCGGCGCGAAGAGATACGCGCCGCCTGCGGCGACGGCAGCGGTCATCTGTCTCAACGGCGTGACGTCGTCCATCACCCAAAAAGCGCGGCCATGCGTTGCAATCACCAAGTCGTCGCCATGTACGGCAAGGTCGCGGATCGACGTAACCGGCAAATTTAGTTGCAACGGCTGCCATAACGCGCCGTCGTCGAAGGAAACGTAGACGCCGCGCTCCGTTCCCGCGTAGAGCAGGCCACGTTGCACCGGATCTTCGCGTACCGCGTTGACGAACGACCCGGCCGGAATGCCGTCGACGATCGCGCTCCACGTCGCGCCGCCGTCATGCGTGCGATAGATGTACGGCTTGTAGTCGTCGAGGCGATGACGATCGACCGCGACGTACGCGGTCGCCGCGTCGAAGTGGGAGGGCTCGATGATGCCGACCTTGCTCCACGACGTCAGTTCCGGCGGCGTGACGTTGTGCCAGGTTCGGGAGTCATCACGAGTAACCCAAACGTAGCCGTCGTCGGTGCCGGCCCACACGAGGCCGGCGCGCAGCGGCGACGGTGCGATCGCGTAGACGACGCCGTGACGCTGCAGACCGTTGTTGTTTGCCAGCGTCGTCGGATCGAGATTCGAAGGCGTACCTTCATTCGCGCGGGTAAGATCGGGGCTAACGATCTTCCACGTCTCACCGCCGTTACGCGTACGAAAGACGTTCTGATGACCGAAGTAGAGCGACGTCCGGTCGACCGGGGAAAATGCGATCGGCAGCGTCCAGGTGCTGCGCCAAACCGTTCCCGGCTGCGTGATGACGGGATCGACGACCTGCTCCCAACCGGTGACCGGAATCTCTCGCGTGACGGTCGCCGATCCTCCGCCGCTTGAGTCGCCGTAGACGAGATCGGGATGCTTGGGATCCGGCGCTAGCGTCCCGTTTTCGCCACCGACGTCGACCGGACGGAAATCCTGGTTCGAGATCGTGCCGTATTTGCTCGAGCTGGTTGCGATCGCGGCGCCGGAGTCTTGCTGCGCTCCGTATGCCGAAAACGGAAATGCATTGTCGGTGGCGACGTGGTAGAATTGCGCCGTCGGCTGGTTGTACCACGAGCTCCACGTATTCGCTCCGTTGACCGTCACGACGACGCCCTGATCGCTCCCGAGGATCATGCGGTTCGAGTCGCTCGGGTCGATCCAGAGCGTGTGAAAATCGTTGCCGGATGGGTCGCCCAGGATCGCTTCAAAGCTTTTGCCCGCATTCGCCGAGCGATAGGTCGCGGTGTTCATGACGTAGACCACGTCGGGGTTGCGCGGATCGGCGGTAATACCGCCGAAATACCAGCCGCGCTGCCAGATGCGCGTGTCGCCGGCGGTATGCGTCCACGTCGCGCCCGCATCGTCGGAACGATAGATGCCGCCCTGTTTCGCACTGCTGTCGACGATCGCGTAGACGCGATGCGGCGACGCCGCGGAGATCGAAAGCCCAATATGGCCGACGTGCTGGGGTAAGCCGTTCGTCAACTGCGTCCAGGTTGCGCCGGCATCGGTAGATTTATAGAGCCCGCCGCCCGGCCCGTTCGAGGGCGGATAGACGTTCCATGGCGGACGGCGCGTCTGCCAAAGCGCGGCATAGAGCACGTTTGGGTTTCCGGGTTCCATCGTAAGCGAAATCGCGCCGGTGTCGGGATCCTTGTAGAGCACTTTGCTCCACGTCTTGCCGCCGTCGGTCGTCTTGAAGACGCCTCGGTCGGGATTAGCGGCATACGGATGGCCGAGCGCTGCAACGTAGACGACGTTGGGGTCATTCGGATCGACGACGATCGCTCCGATTTGCTTGGTGTCATTCAAACCGATATGCGTCCAGTTCTTCCCTCCATCGATTGACTTGTACATGCCGTCACCGTAGGCAATATCCGAACGCATGTCGGCCTCACCCGTGCCGACGTAGATCGTGCGTGGACTGCTGGGCGCGACCGCGATTGCGCCGATCGAGCCGATGTCCTGATTGTCGAAGATCGGATTCCACGTTCGTCCGGCATCGAGGGACTCCCAAACGCCGCCGTCGACCGCACCGAAGTAATAGTGATTCGGTTCGCCTGGAACGCCGGTGACCGCGAGCGCGCGACCACCGCGAAACGGCCCGATCAATCGCCAGTGAAGCGATGTGAAATACGAAGAACCGACTCGCGATGAAGAAGCCGCGTAGCTTAGCGCCGGCGTAACGAGAGCGCAGGTCAACAAAAAAATAAGCAGGCGTCGCATGACGCCTGCTGTTAGTTACCGGAAGGAAGCGCGCCTACCAGCCGCCGCCACTGTCACCGCCGCCGCCGCCAAAGTCACCTCCGCCGCCGGCATCGCCGAAGCCGCCGCCGCTCCAGTCGCCACCGCTTGCGCCGCCCATATCGGCCTGGCCCGGATCGCTCTGCCATCCGCCGGAATTTGCCGCGCCCCATCCGCCACCGGTGTCGGCCGGAATCTGACCGGCCTGGGGCGCGATTCCACCACCGCCGCGGAAGAGCTCGTTGCCAAGCCACGCGCCGCCGAGACCACCGAGTAATCCGCTCCAGAAGCTGCCGCCGCCGCCGTATCCGTAGCCCGGGCCGTAGCCGGGTCCATAACCCGGTCCACCCGGTGGGGGGCCTTGTGGCGCTCCGGGTGCTCCGCCGTAGTTGCGCGGCATCGAGAGCGCGCGCAGAATCGAGCGCAAGATCAGAAAGCCGACGACCGCAAAGACGATCCACCAGAACATCGAAATGTGTGCTCCTCTAGAAGGTAAACCGCGCACCGCCGGCAGACCGGCGCCGCTCGATGCGCTCGACGTGCGCTGCTGCAAGCCGCCAAGATTCGCGTGATAGACGTTGAGAACGGCGTCGACTGCGCCCGCGATGCCGGCATCGTAGTTCTCGCTGCGAAACTGAGTCTCCATCCCGCTTCGGATCGAGCGCAGCACGTCGGACGTGAACCAGCCGGCTTGGACGCCCGCGCGGTCGGGGACGATGATGTCGCGTCGATCGTCGCGCGCGATGAAGATCAGGACGCCGTTGACGTTCTGCTGCGAGAAGGCCGTGCTGGCCGCGCTCTGCAAGGTCGCCCCGCCCAGCGACGGCGTGGTGACGACGACGATCTCCTTGCCGGTCTGCGCGTTGAAGTTCCCGATCCGCTCGTTGAGCTGCGCGACGGTTGCGGGGGAGAACATCCCGGCCTGGTCCTGCACGAAGTCGCGCGCGGCGGCCGGCAGGGCGCCCGCAAAAGCGAGCAGCGTCGCGACTGCGCAAACCCATTGAAATCGCATCGAGAGAGGCTTCACAGCCCCTCCTACCCACGCCTGCGCGGCGAAGTTTCGAGCCCGCAGCGGGAACTAAGGCGTCGCCTGGCTGAGAGTTGAGGCTGCATGAGCGAACCCGCGCCACGCGCCTCTTTCAAGGCCGATTCGCTGTCGTTTATCGAGGTTCTCGCAACCTCGATCGCGCTGATCGGGCCGAGCATGACGCCGCTTTTGATCGCGCCGTACATGTACGCTCTCGCCGGGAACGGCACGTGGCTGGCCTACGTTTTCGGCGGCACGATGCTGATCTTCGTCGCACTCTGCATCAATCAGTTTGCCCGTCGTTCGGCGACGGCGGGCTCGATGTACGAATACGTCGCCGGCCACCTTGGTCCGGCCGCCGGCGCGATCGGCGGCTGGACGTTGCTCTGGGCTTACGGTTTCGTCGCCGCGGCCGTGCTCGGGGCGATGGCGCTCTTCGTCGGGCGCCTTCTCTCTGAAATCGGCATCCACGCGCCGGCGTACCTGATCGCGATCGTGCTCGCGGCGGTAGCTTGGCAAGCCGCGTATCGCGGCGTCCAAGTCTCCGCAATCCTTATGCTCGTGCTCGAGTGTATTTCGGTCAGCATCATCCTGCTGCTGATCGCGATCGTCTTGCACGCGCACGGTCCGGCGCTCGACATGCGTCAGCTGCGGGTCGAGGGCGGATTTCCGGGCGGCCTCGGTCTGGCCATTGCGTTCGCCGTCTTTAGCTTCGTCGGTTTTGAAAGCGCCACGGCGTTTGGCGCCGAAGCGAAGCGTCCGCTGGTGACAATCCCGCGCGCGGTCATTGGAAGCGTGATCTTCGCCGGGGCCTTCTTCGTGCTGGCGACGTATGCCGAGATCGTCGGTCTCTCCCACGCCACGCAGCCGCTCGACAAACAGCAGTTTCCGCTCCAAACGCTGGTCGATACCTTTGGGCTCGGATACCTTGCGATTCCGATCACGCTGGGTGCGGTCTGCAGCGCTTTCTCCGTCTGCCTCGCGTGCATCACGACGGCGGGACGGATCGCCTACGCGATGGCCGCCGGCGGGATTCTCCCGTCGGTCTTTGCTCGAATCGAACCCAAGCACGACACGCCGAACGTCGCGGTGACGATCGTCACCGCCGCGACGCTAGCGGTCGCGTTGGCTGCATTTGCGTTCGGCGTGGCACCGATCGACGTCTTCAATAACTGCGGCACCCTCAGCTCGTTTGGATTCATCTCGATCTACCTGCTGATCGCGATCGCCGCGACCGTCTATTGCAAGCGTCTAGGCGTATTGCGGCCGATCGATGCGATCGTGTCGGGCGTTGCGTCGTTGCTGCTGCTCCTGACGGCAGTTACGCTCTTCTACCCCATGCCGGCGCCGCCGCAGCGCTGGTTTGGGTATTGGTTCTTGGCGTTTCTCGTGGCGGGCTGGCTATGGTTTCGGTTCAAGAAGGCCAACGGCTGATGACCACACGCTGCTGCGTGTAGAACGCAATCGCATCCTTGCCGTGGCAGCGAAGATCGCCGAAGATCGAATCCTTGACGCCGCCGAATGGGAAGAATGCCATTGGCGCAGCGACGCCGACGTTGATGCCAACCATCCCAACCTCGATGCGCGCGGCAAAGTTGCGAGCGCTTCCGCCGTCTTTGGTGAAGATCGAAGACGCGTTACCATAGCGCGAACGATTCGCGATCTCGATCGCTTCATCGAGTGAGGCAGCGCGCACGATCGCCAAGACCGGTCCGAAGATTTCGTCACGCGCCAGCTCGTTCGACGGCTCGACGTGATCGAAGATCACCGGCGCGGAGAAAGCGCCGCCCTCAGGCACGCTACTCGTCCTTCGACTTCGATCGCTGAGCTCGCTCCGCTCAGGATGACACAATACGGCGCTTGTCGTTAGAGCCCGTTCCACGTAACCGTGGATGCGCGCGAGCGCTTCATCGCTGACGACCGGCCCCATCTCGACGCCCTCGTCGGCGCCTCTGCCGAGCCGAATCCCTGCGGCCGCTTCGACGAGCATCGGGACGAACGTATCGCCGGCTTCCCCGACGGCGATGACGACGGAGCCGGCCAAACAGCGTTGCCCTGCGCCACCGAACGATGCCGAGATCACCGCGTCGCGGGTCGCGCGGTTAACCGCGTCGGGCATGACGACGAGGTAGTTCTTTGCCCCGCCGAGCGCCTGGACTCGTTTGTGCGCGCCCACCGCTCGCTCTTGAACGAGACGCGCGACGTTCGAGGAGCCGACGAAAGAGACGGCGGCGACATCCGGATGGTCGATCAGCGCTTCGACCGTCTCGGCTGCGCCGTGCACGACGCTGAAGATGCCGCTTGGAAACCCGCAATCGCGCGCGGCGGCAAGCAGCAGTTCGGAGGTCAACGGCGTTTGCGGCGACGGCTTTAGCACGAACGTGTTTCCGGCCGCGATCGCAATCGGAAACATCCACAGTGGAATCATTGCGGGAAAATTGAACGGGGTAATGCCGGCGCAAACGCCGAGCGGGTAGCGCATCGAGACGGAGTCGATGCCGCGAGCGACGTCCGGGAGCGCGTCGCCCATCATCAGCGAGGGCATGCCGCATGCGAACTCGACGGCTTCGATGCCGCGCCGCACCTCGGCGCGCGCATCGGCGAGGATCTTGCCGTTTTCGCGCGAGACCGCCAGCGCCAGCTCCTCGCGCCGTCGCTCGAGTGCATCGGCGTAGCGGAAGAGCAGACGCGCGCGCTCGACCACCGGTACCGCGCTCCACGAACCGAACGCTTCGCGGGCGGATGTTACGGCACGATCGACATCGTCGCGCTGCGCGATTGGTACCTCGCCGATCCGCTCGCGCGTGGCCTTGTCGTGGACCTGCAGTTGCGTCACGCGCTCAAGCGTTCCAGCGCGCCGTCGAGCGTTTCGAACGCCTCGTCGAGTTCCTCGGGTGTGATCACCAACGGCGGCGAGACGATCGCGACGTTGTATCGCCCCAAGACGTAGAGGCCACGATCGAGCAGATCGTTGAAAAACGGTTGCAGCGATTGCGTTCCCTGCCAGGGCACCAACGGTTTGCGCGTTTCCCGGTCTTCGACCAGTTCCAAACCGAAGAACGCGCCGACGCCGCGCGCTTCGCCGACGATCTTATGGCGGCGTTGCAGCGCGTTGAAGCGCGTCCGCAGCCAGCCCTCGATCTCGCGCGCCCGCTCGAAGAGCGCTTCGTCGCGGTAGGCGCGCAACGTGGCGACGCCTGCCGCCATCGCCAGCGGATGGCCGCTGAACGTGTGGCCGCTGGGGAGCGGACGATTATCGAAGTGCTTCGCGAGCGATTCGCGCATCGCGACGCCGCCGAGCGGAACGTACGCGGACGTCACCCCTTTTGCGAAGGTGAACATATCGGGTGTCACGCCGAACCGCTGCGCGGCGAAGGCCTCGCCTGTGCGGCCGAAGCCGGTCATCACCTCGTCGAAGACGAGCAGGATTCCGTAGCGGTCGCAGAGCTCGCGAACTCGCGCAAGATATTTCTCCGGATAGACGATGACGCCGTTGCTCCCGACGATCGGCTCGATCAGCAGCGCCGCGATCCGATCGCCGCCTTCGTAGCTGACAATCTCTTCTAGATGCTCGATGGCGCGAACCGTTTCTTCGTCGGGATCGCGGGTATGAAACGGACTGCGATACGGGAACGGCGCGAAGAAGCGCACGATGCCTGGAATGCCCGGCTCGTTCGGCCAGCGGCGGTTTTCGCCGGTCAGCGTCCCGGCACCAGGCGCCGAGCCGTGGAACGAGCGATACGCGGTCATCACTTTGTGACGTCCGCTCAGGGTTCGCGCGAGCTTGATCGCATCTTCGTTCGCTTCGCCGCCACCGGTTGTGAAAAAGACGCGCCCGCCCTCGGCCCACGGCGCGATCTCGACGATCGCGCGAGCCAACTCGGCGCGCTGGTCGTTTGCCAGACTCGGGGCGACGTACGTGACACGCCGTGCCTGTTCGGCGATCGCCGCCGCGACGGCCGGATGCGCGTGCCCGAGATTGACTGCGACGAGTCCCGCCGAGAGATCGATGTAGCGCTTGCCGCGGTCGTCGTACAAGCAGGATCCTTCGCCGCGCACGATCACGGGAGGATTTCGACCGCTCTGTGCGAGCCATGGCGTCAGCACGTAACGGGCGTGCAGTGCGGCGACGTCGTCTATAATGCTCTTGGAGCTACTCATCGGTGTTAGGAGTTTGTCGGACTTAGGCGCTTCCCCGTCTTTGGGCCGCCTTTGCGGCACCAAATCCAGGAAAGGCCCAAGTCCGACGAACTCCTAGAGCTTCGCTATAACGATCAAGCCGCCCGCGACGCTAAGTGCGAAGAAGACGATGAAGATCCAAACGCCGAAGCGCTTCCAAAAGCCGCGCCGCGCGCGCCACGCTTTGGTCTGATGCGCCGGCCGGCCTCGCTTCACGAGCCTTCAGCCTTCCGTTCGGGCACTCCCGACCACAGACGTTCCAGATTGTAGAAAACGCGCTGCTCCGGCGTGAAGACGTGAACGATCACGTTGCCGAGATCGATCAGAATCCACGAGCCGTCCGAATATCCCTCGACCCGCGACACGCCGCAGCCGTTCGCGCGAACCGCTTCGATGATGGAGTCGGCAATTGCGCGGGTCTGAATTTTCGAGCGGCCGGTGACGATCGCGAACGTATCGGCAAGGACCGTTCGACCGCTGACGTCCAGGGCGGTAAATGCTTCGCCTTTTTTGTCGAGCGCGCTCTCGCGTACGACGTCGATCAGCTCGCCGATGCGCGTACCTCCGCTAAAGCTTGTTTCTCGGCGCGGCGCCGAGCCGACAGCATCGTGGTTTCGCGCATCGCGACGTCCAGATCGCGCAGGGCAAGCTCCCACAGCGCGGCTCGCTCCGGAAACCGCCGGGTCGGCTCGAGCGAATCGGCCAAATATACCGCTCGATCGAGCGCCGACATCTCCACGGCGCCCGTCGTATGCTTTTCGATCGCGGAGAGCACTTCGGCGTCCTCTACCCCGAATTGCTCGCGCGCGATCGCGGCGCCGAGCCGCGCGTGCAATAGCACCGGATGCTCGCGCTCTGCCGCGCCGATCGGAAGTCTTCGCGATGCGGATTCGGCGAGCAAACGCTCCGGAGTGTAGAGGCGAGCGAGGTCGTGAAGCATTCCGGCGAGCCGCGCCTTACGCGAGTCGAGGCCGTGACGCTGCGCAAGAATCTCTGCGCAACGAGCGACCCGCACGCTATGTTCGTAGCGATGCTGCTGACCGATCTGCTCGCGAACCCGGCGCGCCAGCTCCGTAAAGGTCACGGGCCCTCGACCCGGCCGCGCAAGAAACGCAACCGGTTGCGATAGAGCTCGCTGCGCAGGCTGCCCGCCCACATGATGAGCGCGCTCTCATTGTCGTCGCTGTAGTAGCCGGTGCGCATCGTCACGGTCGTGAAGCCGTACTTTCGATAGAGGCGCTGAGCCACGGCATTGCTTTCGCGCACTTCGAGCGTCATCCAAGCCGCGCCGCGTTCGATCGCCTCGTCGATCAGACGAAGCAGGAGTACTTCGCCAAAACGGCGTCCCCGATACTCCGGGTCGACGGCGAGCGTGGTAACGTGCGAGTCTTCCAAAATCACCCAGATTCCGCCGTAGGCGACGATCCGATCTTCGAACAGGCCGACGAAGTAATGGGCGAGCTTGTTGGTGCTCAGCTCGTTGTAGAACGCGTCCGACGGCCAGACGGTAGAAAAGCAGGCGCGCTCGATTCGCGCTACGTCGGTTACGTCGGATGTCGACATCGGTCGAATCGAAAACCGGCTGGGCCGTCGCGCCGGCCGGTCGAGCTCCATCTTCATGGGTGCGGCGCTACGATCTCAGTGGTTTGGCGGCGGGAAGCTCGCCGTAATCGGCCCGCACTTCGTGCAGGCTCGCGGGCGGCGTGCGCACTGAAGCCGCCAGCGCGGCGGCGGCCGCGGCGGGCGTGACGAGCGGGTCGAAAGAGCGCACGATGATGGCGCGTTCGGCAAGTGCGTGGAGCACGTCCTCCGGCGCCCCCACCACATCCAGCTCCGGCCGCGCGCCCCGGCCCAGCACCTCATCCAAAACCTCCGAAATTCGGCCTGACGCGCGCCGTATCGTCGGCTCGCAGCGATAGCGCGCGGAGATGACGCCAGGCCGTCCAACGACGACGGCGAGAACTCGCTCGAAACCGCCACCAAACTCGAGCAGATCGAACGAGGAAACCGGCACCAGCGGGCGCTTCCAAACGGCCGCGAGCGATTTCGCATACGCGATCGCGATCCGCAACCCGGTGAAAGCGCCCGGCCCGACGCCGACCGCCAAGCGGTCGATCTGTACAGGCGTACGGCCGGCGTCGTCGAGCACGCTTTGGACGATCGCGAGCCCGCGCTCGAGCGCGACGTTGCCCGTCTCGGAGCGCGATGCGGCGACCCGTCCGTCGCACGCGAAGGCCGCCGAAAACGCCCCCAGCGCTCCGTCGAGGGCAAGAACGTTCACTGCGGCGGTCGAAGATGCAAGGTGCGTGGTTCGTCTCCGGCGCCTTCGATTTCGATTTCGTACCGCTGCGAAGGAATAGCGTCCGGCGCGTTGCGCCACCACTCGATCAGCGCGATCGAATGGCCGTCGAGTGCCTCGTCGAGGCCGAGTTCGTCCACTTCGCGCGGATCGTCGATGCGGTAAAAGTCGATGTGTTCGATCGGCGGATCGCCGTCGTAGCGGTGACGGAAGGTAAAGCTCGGGCTGTGGGTCAGGTCGGTACCGTGGAGCGTTCGCACGATCGCCCGGACCAAGGCGGTTTTGCCCGAACCGAGCGGACCGGTCAGCGCGACGACGTCACCGGCTCGAAGATGGCGTGCGAAAACAGCCGCGAATTTGCCGAGGTCTTCTTCGGTGGGAAGAGTTAGACGGACTTCCATGAATGCAGGAAACCATTGAACAACGATATCGTATTGCAGGTCAACGTCGAAGACGAGATGCGGGAGAGCTATCTCTCGTATGCGATGTCGGTTATCGCGTCGCGGGCGCTTCCCGACGTGCGCGACGGCCTCAAACCCGTCCAGCGGCGGATTCTCTACGCCATGCGCGAGATGGGGTTCGACCCGAGCAAGCAGCACCGAAAGTGCGCCGGTATCATCGGCGAGGTGCTCAAGAGTTACCACCCGCACGGAGATAGTTCGGTCTACGACGCGCTCGTACGCATGGCGCAAGATTTTACGCTGCGCTACCCCTTGGTCGACGGGCACGGCAACTTTGGATCGATAGATCCCGATCCGCCGGCGGCCTATCGGTACACCGAAGGACGATTGGCGCGCACGGCGCTCGACGTCTTGGCCGATATCGATAAAGAGACGGTACCATTCGTCCCGACATTCGATAATCAGGGCGTCGAGCCGAGCGTGCTGCCCGGGCGGCTGCCGCAGCTGCTCGTCAACGGCTCGAGCGGCATCGCGGTCGGCATGGCAACCAACATTCCGCCGCATAATTTGAATGAGATTGCCGATGCGATCGTAGCATTGATCGACGATCCCAAGACGAGCGACGACGATCTTTGCGCGATCGTCCAAGGTCCGGATTTCCCGACCGGCGGTACGATCTTAGGTCACGAAGCGATTCGCGAGGCTTACAAGACGGGTCGCGGATCGATTACGATTCGCGGCAAGGCTGAGATCGTAGAAGAACGCGGCAAGCACAAGATCATCATCACCGAGATACCGTACCAAGTCTATAAGGGACGGATCGTCGAGGCGATTTCAGAGGCGTACTCCGAGAAGCGGATCACCGGAATCGCCCGCATGGACGACGAGTCGAACCGCAAAGGGATGCGCGTCGTCGTCGAGCTGCAAAAGAGCGCAACCCCCAAGATCGTGCTCAATCAGCTCTTCAAGCATACGCCGTTACAGGCGACGTTCGGCTTCAACATGCTCGCCCTCGTGCCGGTTGGTCCGCCGCGTCGCGACGGTACGGTGGCGATCGAGCCGCAGGTTTTGACGCTCAAGCAGCTTCTCGAGCATTTCATCGCGCATCGCAAGAACGTCGTTACGCTGCGGGCTACATTCGATCTCAACAAAGCCAGAGAGCGCGCGCATCTGCTCGAGGGTTACCGGATT
Source organism: Candidatus Cybelea sp. (assembly GCA_049578945.1). GTDB lineage: Bacteria > Vulcanimicrobiota > Vulcanimicrobiia > Vulcanimicrobiales > Vulcanimicrobiaceae > Cybelea. The sequence goes on from JBAUMX010000133.1 coordinate 12,899, forward strand.
GCGCTCGATCACATCGACGAGGTCATCCAGATCGTTCGTGGCAGTCAGACGACCGACGAGGCCAAGACGCGCCTATCGCAACGCTTCGAGCTCAGCGACGTGCAGGCTCAAGCGATCGTCGACATGCGTCTGCGTACGCTAGTCGGCCTCGAGCGCCAGAAGATCGAGCAAGAGTACGCCGAGCTGATCAAAACCATCGCCGAGCTGGAAGATATTCTGCGCAGTCCGCGCCGCATCGCCGGCATCGTCAAGCAAGAGACGCTCGACGTCAAGAAACGCTTCGGCGACGAGCGGCGCACCAGCGTCGAGCCGGCCGAAGACGAAATCTCGATCGAGCAGATTACGCCCAACATCGACGTGGTCGTTACCTATACGGTCGGCGGCTACATCAAGCGCGTCTCGGTCGACACGTTCCGCACCCAGCTTCGAGGCGGCCGAGGCGTGACCGGTATCTCAAACCTCAAACGTGAAGACGTGGTGCGCAACTTCTTTGTCACCAAGACGCACGATCACGTGCTCTTCTTCACGAACAAGGGACGCGTCTACCGGCTGCGCGGCTATGAGATACCCGACACCACCCGCCAAGCTCGCGGCACTGCGCTGGTCAACCTGCTAACGCTGCCGCCGGGCGAAGAGGTCACGGCGGCGTTCCCGATCGCACACTTCGAGGGCGAACGGTATCTCGTGATGGTGACCAAGCAGGGAGTGATTAAAAAGACGAAGCTTGACCAGTTCGCCAACGTGCGCCGCAACGGGCTCATTGCAATCAATCTCGACGACGGCGACGAGCTGCTCGCGGTCGATCTCTCGGACGGCTCGCACGACATCATTCTCGCCTCGACGAAGGGCATGGCCGTCCACTTCAACGAGAAAGACGTGCGACCGATGGGGCGCGTGGCGCGCGGAGTCAAGGCGATGTCGCTGGACAAGCCCGACACGGTCGTTGCGATGGACGTCGTCGAAGACGAGCGGCGCGAGGTCCTGCTCGTCACCTCGCTCGCCTTCGGCAAACGCACCCCGATTCAGGAGTACCGCCACACCTCGCGCGGCGGTAAGGGGGTCAAAGCCTTTGCGCGCCAGCGCGACGACATCGGGCAGGTCGTCGATCAGATTCTGGTCGCCCCCGAGGATCAAATACTGATGATCACGTCGGGGAATCAGGTCATCCGGCTCCACGTCGGCGAGATCCGGAAGACCGGCCGCGACGCCAAAGGCGTTCGGCTCCAGCGGTTGGGCGAAGGCGACGAGGTCATCGCGATCACCAACCTCGGCAAACAGGCGAAGCAGATTACCGAAATCACGGGGGAACCGCAGCAGCCCGAGCTTTGACCGGCCCAGCCTCTTGACAACGATCAACTAAGGAATTAAGATTGAGTTTGAACTAATTCTTTAAGAGATTGATGAAGGAGAGCGAGGCAATGGGCAGGCTTGCGGCAATCTTCATCGCGCTGGTGGTCTCGGCGAGCTTCCTGTGCCGCGCACAAACGCGCACGCAGCGCCCTTTCGGAGCAGGGATGTACGACGTCGCTCTTGATTTGACCGAGCCCTACCAAGCGACTGTTCGCGCCACACTGAGTGTAACCGACGGGCAGCTGTTCACCGTCGCACATGCCCGAGGCTTTCAATGGAGCTCCGACATCAAGTATCTGCGAGCCTACTCGAATGAAGGCAGCGAAATCCCGCTCACCTTCGTCGCGCCGAATCACTGGCGTTTTTCGACGCTGCCGAGTGAAACGATTCGAGTAGCCTACGACGTTGACTTGAGCTGCACGAAATCGGTGGCCGAAACGCGGCGGCATTGCAGACAATCCTTTGACAATAAGCTCTATATCGTCAACGAAGCCCTCTTCGTGATGAGCGATGCGTCGGGGGAGCGGACCGTGCATTTCGTCGTTCCCGCCTCTTTTAAAATCGGGAGCCGGTTAACACAGATCGCGGCACTGACCTACGCGGCTCCCGGCAACAGGGAACTCGTAAGCAGCACGACCGTGGTAGAGCGGCTTCCGATCGAACCCGTACGAAGGCAAGGAGCGGCGTTGTCAAAGACCTCCGGGGCGAAATCCTACGGGTTTTGCTGCACGCGTCTGAGCCTTATCGGCAGGTGATAGCCGCGGCTGGAACCTTCCGGCCCCAAAGGGCGATTACAGCCTTCGGAGGTATCGTAAGAACCGCATGAGCGCATTACCTGACGTTACGCAAGCCAATTTTGACAGCGAAGTGCTGAAAAGCACCCAGCCGGTGCTGGTCGACTTTTGGGCCCCTTGGTGCGGGCCGTGCCGGATGCTCGGTCCGATCGTGGAAAAGGTCGCCGCGGCAAATGCCGGCAAGGCCAAGTTCGTCAAACTCAATACCGACGAGAACCCTAACCTCGCCGGTCAGTACCAGGTGTCGGGCATTCCCTGCCTGATTCTCTTCAAGAACGGGGAGCCGGTCGATAGAATCGTCGGCTACGTGCCCGAAAACGCCGTGACGTCGATGCTCGGCAAACACGTGGCGTGAAATCGATCCCGGCAATGCACCGGGTGCTGTCGGACGAGCGCATCGCGTCGTACGAGATTTTGCTGGGAAGAAATGCAATCAAATGCGCGGCCGAAGAAGTCTTCGACCGCGCGCGTGCTTCCGGCGCGAGCGCTTATGATGCGCTCGTAGAGGAGCTCGCCGCGCATCTGGAAGCCTTGCATCGAGCCTCGCTCTGCCTCGTCATCAACGCGACGGGTATTATCCTTCATACGAATCTCGGCCGCGCGCCGGTTGCGATGGATGCGCTTCGCGAGGTCATGGGGATATCGCACGGCTACTCGAATCTCGAGTACGACCTGCGCAGCGGCGAGCGCGGATCGCGGTACGCGCACGTGGGCGCTCTCGTGAACGACGTAACCGGCGCGCAAGATTCACTAGTCGTCAACAACTGCGCCGCCGCGGTGCTGCTGTTGCTCGACACGTTTGCCAAAGGTCGCGAAGTCGTTGTGGCACGCAATCAGCTCGTCGAGATCGGTGGCGGCTTTCGCGTCCCGGACGTGCTCGAACGCAGCGGCGCGACGCTGATAGACGTCGGCACGACGAATCGCGTCTACATCGAAGATTTCGAGCGGGCGCTCTCGCCGCGCACGGCGCTGCTGTTGCGCACGCATCCGTCCAACTATCGTATCGAGGGCTTTACGCACGACGTCACGGCCCCGGAGCTCGTCGAGCTCGGCCGGCGCGCGGGCGTGATCGTTGCCGAAGATCTCGGAAGCGGCGCGGTCGTGGATCTTGCCGAGTTCGGGATCGCGCACGAGCGGTCGGTGCAGGAGGTGCTCGACGATGGCGTCGGCTTGGTCACATTCTCGGGCGATAAGCTGCTCGGCGGTCCTCAATCCGGCATCATCGCCGGCCGCTCACATCTCATCGCGCCGTTAAAGAACAATCCGTTGCTGCGCGCGTTGCGCGTCGGAAAGATGACGCTGGCCGCGCTCGACGGGACCCTGCAGCACTATCGCGACGGCTCGTTCCGCGAACATCTTCCGATTTTTCGCATGTTGGCGACGACGATCGAGGAGCTGCGCACACGTGCGCGCGTTTACGTCGATGCAGTACCACGCGCAAAAGCGGTCGATAGCCAGGCATACGTCGGTGGAGGCTCGCTCGCTCAAGAGCAGCTGGCTTCGGTCGCCGTCGCGATCGAGTCGGAGAGACCGGATCTCACTGCGGCGTCCTTGCGCGGCGCAACTCCGCCGATCGTCGGCCGGATCGGTGATGGATGCGTGTTGCTCGACCTTCGCACGATTGCGCCCGAGGTAGATCCGGTGGTCGTCGCGGCATTGAAAAAAGCCATGGCCGTCGGCTAAGGGAGTGCCCGAGCTTCCGGACGTCGCCGCGTACATCGCGGCGCTCGAGCCGCGAATTATCGGCGAAAAGCTCGAACGCGCTCGCGTCGCGAGCATCTCGCTCCTACGAACTTCGAACCCACCGCTCTCGAGCGTCGAAGGGCGCGTAGTGCGCGAGTTGCGCCGGATCGGCAAGCGCATCGCCATCGGTCTCGATGGCGATCTCTGGCTCGTGTTGCACCTCATGATTGCGGGGCGTTTGCACTGGCGACCGCGCGGCACAAAACTCGGGGGGCGCAACGCGCTGGCTGCGTTCGATTTTCCAGCCGGCTCGCTCGTGCTGACCGAAGCCGGGAGCAAACGCCGAGCCTGGCTGCGCCTCGTAGCCGGTCGGGATGCTCTCGAAACGCTCGACCCGGGCGGCATCGACCCGCTTGGCAGCGACCTCGAGACCTTTCGGCGCGTGTTGAGTGCCGAGAATCACACGCTCAAGCGCGCGTTGACCGATCCGCACGTCATCGACGGCATCGGCAACGCCTATTCCGATGAGATCCTGCACGCAGCGCGCCTCTCTCCACTCGCGCTGACTCAGAGACTCAAAGACGACGAGTGGGAACGGCTATTCGATGCAACGCGCGCGACGCTGCAGGAGTGGATAGGCCGGCTGCGCGATGAGGCCGGGGAGGCGTTTCCCGAAAAAGTGACCGCCTTTCGCAGCGGGATGGCCGTGCACGGCCGCTTTCGCAAAGCCTGTCCGCGATGCGGGAATACGGTGCAGAGAATCCGCTACGCCGATAACGAGACGAACTATTGCCCGCATTGTCAGACCGGCGGCAAAGTGCTCGCCGATCGCGCGCTATCGCGGCTCGGCATCAGCCCGCTGAGAGCGGCTGCCACGGCGCGCGATGAGTAGATCCGGCGAAGGTTGCCGCATCGTTGCCTTCTACGAGGGCAGCGCGCCGGACGACCGCGGCCGGCTTCGCGAAGAGATCCTGCGGTTCGACGACGAGCGGCTCGAAGACGTCCACGATTTCATCCAGTGGCTCTTTCCGCTTCCGGAACGAAGCGGCGCAAATCCGGCGGCACCGATTCTCGACGATTCGGCGATCGACGCATTCCACGCGCGACCGGAGTTACGCGTCGCCCTTCGGCAGTCGTTCGACCGCATGCTCTCGTTCTACGGCTTCGCGTGGAGCGGCGACCGCATCGTCAAAGGCGCGTCCTTTTCCGAGCGCAGCGGCTGGCTGTCGCCGGGAAATCACAACCACCTCCGACTTACGCGGATACTGCGGTCGTTGAGCGTCTTAGGTGAAGCGCAAGCCGCGCAGACCCTATTCGAAGCCCTCTCGCACATCTACAACGATGAAGGATGCACTAGACGCAATCGGATAACCGAGCGAACGTTCAACTTTTGGAGCTCTGCCGTGTCAGGATGACAGCGTCGTCGCTCGTGCACTACGGACAACGCCGCGATCGAGCAATCGTTCGGCCTCCCTGAGGTTGCGAGCCAATATTTGTTCGAAACGATAGAACCACTCGCCAAGCGTTGCGCGGCGCCATTCGCCCGCACGTAGTGCGTCGCAGAGCTCGCGCAGCTCCGCAGCGCACTCTCCGCGGCTGCCTGCAGCGCAAGTTGCAACGAGCGACTGAAACCGCCAGAGATCGACGTCTGCCCAGGGATGCAATACGTAGCCTTTACCGGCACGCATCACGATGCGACCATCGCCAGATTTCTTTCGCAAACGGTGAAGACAGACGCGAAATGCATTTCGCGCCGCATCACCGTCGGCTTCGGGCCAGAGCTCGTCGATCAAATCCGTGTCATTCACTCCCGCCCGTGCCGACGCGACCGCGAATAACAGTTCGAGCTCCTTCGCCGGCAGCGGTATGCGTGTGCCGTTCTGGCAGAGCTCGCCATTGAAGAACGAGACTTCAAACATCGGCCGGCCCGGCCGGGTCTTTCGGAGCCGAACCTCCACGAACCGTTGAAGGATGCCGATGTCCCGAGCGTTTGCGCGCAACGACAAGATCGATTTGCTCAACGCCGGCCAACCGGCATCGATCGCGATTGCATGGGCCCGCTCGAGTGCGTCGTCGCGCTGGTCGGAGTGGGTTTCGGCGATGGCGACCAATGCGAGTATTTGCAACGAAGGAAGGCCGGCGCGGTCCGCGTTGGTGAGGGCGTCAGCCGCGTATTGTTGCGCACGAGCGGCATCGTCGGTCCGGCCGCAGCGTATCAGTGCGGCGCGGGCGCGCCATTCGGAAAGATCAGCATCTCTAAAGTGTAGCTCATCGTCGTCGGAAGTCGCCGCAAGAGCGAAGCCGCGGAGCCCGCGCATGTTACGAGCCCCCAGCACGCGAACCAACGCCTCCCTGTCTCGCTCGAACTCGTCGTCGTCGCCATCGCGCCAAGATCTGAACATCATTTGAGCACGGACTTCTGCGACTACACCCTGCTGGCGCATTCGCTCGGCCAAACGTAAGGCATGGGTTAAAGCGTCGCGCTCATCGCGAGGCCGCCCTTTCGCCCATACGCTCCACGCATCGACACTCGCAAGGGACAGGCAGCCCGCAAAGTCGCGCAGGCCGCTCGCCCAGAATCCAATTGCAAGGGCCGCGAGAATCTCGATCGGGACGAGCAGCGCGTAGCCGTGGAACACCTGCGCGACAAACGTGTTTGCCACTGCAAATCCGGCAACAACGAAGAGAACGACGATGACATATAGGACCATGCGGCTAAGCACGGGCCCGGTATCCACGATCTTCCAGCGGACGATCAAGTAGAAGCCCAGCAAGGCTCCGAGGATCCTCATGATGACGACCAGGGGATATGAATAAAGGTGGAGATAAGCCAACCAATGCGGGGTGGTCCAACGATCGACTGGGACCGTTCGATTCATGTCGGCGCTCGGGAGGTTTGCGAGATACCAGGAATTAGCTTGGATCATCGTCCAGCTGAAGATCGTCATGACGCCGACGAATGCGAGTAGCGCAGCGAGGAGTTGCAGGTTACGCGGTGCGGACGCGCTCGCAGTTACTCGCAACAAGAGAACGATGCCGGTGACATAGCAGAAGCACAGCGACAGGAAGCTTGCCCAGCCCATGAGCGGCCATTCCGGACGAATCCCAACCATAAGCTCGGACACATCGCTGATTGCGACCGGCGCGACGATGACGGCCAAAAGGATCGCTCCAGCTCCGATAATTTGGCGCGACCTGATTCGACGCTTCGGATCAAGATAGAGTGCGAGCCCGAGGAAGCCGATTGCACCGAGTCCCGCGAGCATATCCCAGACAACCTCGACGGCTGCGTAAGCCGTGGGTGGGAGAAAATAGTACGCTGCAGGCATTAATGCGCCGAACTGCGCGACGAAAAGAAAAAACGCGGCGGTGAGCTCGGTCGGTCTGATGACGGCAAGCGCGGATCCCAGAAGGATAAGGACGACGAAGAGCGCGCTGAAGTTAAGGACGAAGAGCAGGACTACTGCGTAGTTCAAAACCCAAAAACGGCCGAAGTCCCAGTTGGCTCGCGAGGCTGCGAGCGTCACAATGTGTCGTTTTCCGTGATGCTCGACGATATACGATACGGCCTTGCCGATCGGAGGCAGCCGAAGCCCCTCGGCGGCAATCCCGTACCGGTCGTCCACCGGCATGAGGGAATACTCGATGCGGTCCCCGGGTGAGATGCCGGCCGCATACGCGCGCTTATTGGTTACACGGACGACGTTCTGAACCCGGCCGACCGCCCCGGTAGTAAAATCCGGGTTTCCGGGCGCCGACGGGCCGGGAAATACGAGAATCTGGAGGTTAAGCCCAAGGGCAGCGACGGCGATCGTAACGACGAGTCCCGTCCGCAACGTGAGCCGCAGGGCTGCGCCTGAAGGCATTGCGATCATCCGGCTCTGCCGACCGAGCGTGCGGCCGACTCGAACTTCGCGTATTCTTCGCCCTCAAGTTCTAATGCGTAGACCAAAAGCGCGAAGGTTTGGTGCTGCGGTTTCCGCCGGTAGCCGCGTTCGAGCGCCCCTATCCCATTGGCGCTCATCCGGGCGCGCTCGGCTAGCGCTTGCTGCGAAAGGCCGGCCGCGAGCCGGTGACGGCGTAGCAGAGCACCAAAGCCGGACAAGCCGGACCGTTCTAGGGCCCGCACAGCGGGGCAGTGTTCCTCGCCGGAAACGGCAAGGCCCTCATGGATCGGATGTCCGGGAGATTCGCTGGCGCACCGGGCCAAGAACCGATAAACCAATACGTCGATAAACAGCCTGAAAAGCTGCACCGTTTTCTCCTCCGAGGAAATACGAGCGGAATGGCGGCGCTCGCGTTGCAAAACATAAGCAAGACGTACACCCGCGGGCATTACCGCTCCATTACCAAAACGTCGGCCACCTCACCCCGAGCGTTACGAGGTGTTACCGATGGGCTAAAGCGACCTTCCTATTCTGAAAACCAGCCTGAGGGTTCAACGTCAAGATTCACGTTGATCTGCTTGACTTCGGTATAGGCGTCGTAGCCGTAGGTGCCGAGCTCGCGGCCGATGCCTGACTGCTTGTAGCCCCCCCACGGCGCCTCGTTATAGGTCGGGTGATAAGTATTAATCCAGGTGATGCCGGCCCGCATCTTCCGGATGACGCGGTGCGCCTTGGAGATATCTTGCGTGAAGACCGCACCCGCCAGGCCATAGATCGTATCGTTTGCCAGCGCGATCGCCTCGGCTTCGCTGTCGAAGGTCTGCACGACGAGCACCGGTCCGAAGATCTCTTCCTGAACGATGCGCATCTGCGGTGAAGTCTCGCCAAAAACCGTTGGCGCGATGAAGTTGCCATCGGCCAGGCGACCGCCGAGCCGTTCACCTCCGCAGAGAAGCTTGGCGCCTTCATTGATGCCCGCTTCGATGTAGGCCTGGACGCGTTCGTGATGCACCGGCGAGATGATCGGCCCCATCTCGGACTGCGGATCGAATCCGTCGCCGACCCTAATCTTTTGCGCGCGCTCGACGACGCGCTCGACGAAACGGTCGTGCACCGGCCGTTCGAGAATCAGCCGCGAGCCGGCCGAACAGACCTGACCGGCATTTGCAAAAATGCCGAAAAGCGCGTAGTCGACCGCTGTATCAAAGTCGGCATCCGCAAAAACGACGTTCGGCGATTTGCCGCCCAGCTCGAGCGAGATCTTCTTGAGATTCGTGGCCGCATCAAGCATGATGCTGCGGCCGGTCCTGGTGCCGCCCGTGAAGGCGATCTTGTCGACGAGCATGCTCGCGGCGATCGCGTGACCGGCGGTGGCGCCCGTACCCGTCACGATGTTGACGACTCCCGCCGGGAACTCCAGCTGTTCGAAAATCAACGCCAGCCTGATCGCCGACAAGGGCGTCAGTTCCGACGGCTTCAGAATGCAAACGTTCCCAGCCGCAAGCGCCGGCGCCAGCTTCCAGGTTGCCATCAGGAGCGGGTAGTTCCACGGCACGATCTGCCCGCAGACGCCGATCGGCTCGCGGACCGTGAACGTTTGCGAGGGCGCCGGGACGTCGAACGTCTGCCCGTGCGGTTTGGTGGCAAGACCCGCGTAGTAACGAAAACAGTTGGCTGCGTCGATTGCATCGTACTCGGTCTCGCGCAGCGGCTTGCCGTTGTTGAGCGTATCGATCCGCATGAACTCGTCGCGTGCAGCGTCGATGGCGTCGGCGACTTTGAAGAGCAGTGCGGCGCGGTCGGTGGCGCTCAGCGAGCTCCACGGTCCGTCGTCGAAGGCCCGCCGAGCGGCCAGAATCGCCGCCTCGGCGTCGGCGGCGGTCGCCTCTGCAATCGTTGCGATGATGCGGCCGTTGGCGGGGTTGGCGAGC
>JBAUMX010000134.1:0-24393 GCA_049578945.1 Candidatus Cybelea sp.
ATTGGTGGACCCTTCTCCACAACGTGGAAAGTGTCCACGAAACCCGGACAGCTTCACCTCGATCCACTACGTCACCCAGTCGAACCCAAGCGGGTGGACGACTTCCGAATGGGTCGGAAGCGGTAACAACGCCGTCTACAACGGCGTTGACTTCGGCATGGACCCAAACAACGACGACAACGGTGCGGCCCTTAAGTTGGCGCTTGACGCGGCTATCGCCGGCGGCGGGGGCAAGGTTTTCATCCCTTCGGGGATTTTTAGATTCAAAAGCACGGTCATCCGCGCGGCGCTGGGAGATGAGGACGTCGGTATCATCATCGAAGGAACGGCCGGCTCGGAACTCGTTGCGGATTTCGAAGCGGCCGGCGGAAAGCTGCTATCGTTCGAAAACTTCGGTACTCGGGGTAACGGAATTCGAATTCGGAACCTGCGTATTAGTTACGCAACGTCACGTCACCACCAAGCTGCGGGGCCAGCAATTTATGTTAAAGACTGCGAAAACGTAAGCGTCAATCAAGGTACTTTGCCGATTGTCCGGGCGCATTCGTTGACGACGGCAAGGCCTTACAGTGTGGGCTGGCTGATTGCACCATCGACTACGCGATTGGCGCGAACGACCAAGTGATGGTCGTCTTTACCGGAGCGGAGAATTACATCCATAACTGCATCATTCGCCAAGCGCCGCTAGGGCCGCAAAAAATACCCACGAACTGCACGGGCATCGAGATTCGGTCCGCAAGCGAGCCCTACGTCACCAATACGCACATCTCAGACTTTGACACCGGTATCAGCCTTGTAGGCGAAGGCTCAAACCCCATAGCAGGACATTTCTCGAACCTTGGGTGCCAGAGCAATGTGACCTCCGTCTCGGTCGTCCCGGCCGCGTCTGGAGGAAAGATCCGCCAGCTATTCTTCGACAACTGCGTGTTCGCCTTGACGCGCGACTCGCACGCGGTCTCGCCCGGCGTCAAGATTGACACGTCCGGTGGGCCCAACTCCGACGTATCGGATATTCATTTCAGCAACTGCATCTGGTACGATTGGCGCGGTCCCGCCATAGCGATCAACGCTGGCCAAGACATCATCATTAACGGCTGCCGCATCGGCTCATGCGCACTGGGCTCGACGGATACAGGCGGACTCGCCATCACCGGTACCGCGGCCAACATAACCGTTTGCGCTACCGATTGCTCAGGTACCGTGCCCGGTGGCAAGGGGCAACAGCCCTACGCGATCTCGGTCACGGCTGCGGTCGCCGGCTTGTACGTGCGGAGCTCCAATCTCTCCGGCAACGCCGTGGGCGCCTTGTACGTCAACGCCGCCTCAGGCACCCAGATCGTCATTACCGACTGCCCCGGCTACAACGATCGAAACACGCGGCTTAACGGCGGTCTCGCGCCCACCGCCCCGCTTTCGGCGGCGGAGTGTTCCTCCCCGTATTTTGGACCATCGCTCATGAGTTTTGCGCACTCCACAGAGCTCAAGGTCCACATCAGTGGAAAAGGATTTATGATGAAGTTTGGTACCCTGTACTTGGCCCGCCCGCTTGATCGGGTATATTTCGAGCCTGCGGCTCCGTCCGATTTCGCCTGGTTCGGTAAGTGATTCGATTGGGCGGGATTTCTAAGGCGGATATATCAGGGACGAGGCTATACGCCCTCGTCCCTTTTCCTTATACATTCAATGAGTTGAGGTGCTGCGAGGAAAATGAATTTCGGACTGTCGGCTCAAGGCTCAACGTGACGGGTACCATTAAAGTAGTCCGTTTTCCAGGCAGAAATCCTGAGAATCTGAGGCCAGCAGCTCCGTGGAGCGCCGGCGGTGATCGAGCTGCGTTCGCGCGCCCGACTCATGCGACATAGGGCGTCTATACGTCCAACTAGCTGCTGGACGGCAAAATCACGGACTTCCTCGTATCGTGCCCCGGCGGTCTGCTTCGGCACGAGTGCATGGATGCGGATCGTAAGAGCTCGAGCGGTGTTGCTGCTTGAGGGACGGTGAATGCACCTACAGCCCCGTGAGCAAATCCAATTTTGCTCACCGTTTGCTCACAGAACAAGTCTGACCTAGTGCCGCTAAGGCGCTGGTGGAGCTCCAGTTCCACGCACCTCCCGGCACTTGGCGGCCTTTATTGAGATGAGCGGTGTGCATTTCAAGACCTCCGCATTCAATCGCTCCGCCGAGTCTACCGGTTAGTCTGACCGGCCACGCGAAGAGTTAGGTTGTCACAGATTTGTCACGGAGCGGCGGAGTCGCCGCGGTATTGGTCGGAATCGGCTGGAACGGTGAAGCGCCGAAAGCCCGATAAGGTAAGCGTTTTCGTCAATGCTCGGGATCGGCCGGGACCGCAGAGGAGGGGTTCGATTCCCGTTGGCGCTACCAGAAACGCGCTTATTTTAAGGGATTTTTTACGCCAATTCGTTATTTGGGCACCATTTGGGCACCATGCTCGCTGGGCGCGACGCTCTACTATTGCTTCTGCCCTTGCTGGCTTTTTGCACATCTCCGATCTTAGGACTTAGCGAATGGCGATTCCGGCCGGTCTAAGTAGTCCGGTATGCGGGCCTTCGATGGTATTGATCGGTGCGACGTTGCCATTTGCGAACGCGGCGTAGACTTTCACGGTGTCGTTGGAAAAGTTCGTTACATAGATGTGGCCGCTGCCGTCCAGGGCGATGCCGCCGGGGGCGACCAGTTGCGTTTTACGTCCGGCAATGGTTCGGATCGGCGCGACATTGCCGCTTGCGAGCGTCGCGTAGACGGTGACGCTGTCGTTGCCGGGGTTCGCCACGTAGATTCTTCCATGGGTATCCAGAGCGATTTGTACGGGATAGTCCAATCCGGTGTTAGAGCCGCTGATGGTCTTTATTGGCGCAGAGTCGCCGCGCGCACCCGCCCGGTAAACCGTCACGGAGGCGCCGAGATAGTTCGGAACGTAGGTTTTGCCGGTTGCGCCCAATGTGAGTCCGAAGGGCCGGTCAATCGCGGTGCGCATGCCCTCGATCCTTCCGGTCGGGGCGACGTTGCCGGTCGAACCGGAGGGGTAGATTGTGAGCTCGCCGCCGAGCTTGGCGCCGATCCTGGGCTGGTTAGCGACATAGATGTCGCCATTTAGAGGATTCAAAGCGAGGCCGTACGGACGGTACAGCCCTGTCATAGAGCCGCTGATGTCCTGTATCGGTGCGACGTTGCCGGTAGCACCCGCGGCATAGACCGTTACCGAGTTACCAACGTAGTTCGCGACGTAGATGTTGCCACTGGCGTCTACGGCGACATCGTTTGGTAAGTTCAGCCCGGTGTTGGAGCCGCTGATATCCTGGATCGGCGTCGCATCGCCGGTTGCACCTTCCGCATAGACGGTTACGGAGTAGCCGTCGCGGTTAGTAAGGTTCGCGACGTAGAGGCAGGGGCATGGCGACGTAGCGCGCTTTCCAGGGCGCGACTGATTCTGTTGGAATCCCGGCGGCGTTGTCGGCGTTGATGACCCCGCGCAGCTGCTAAGCAACGAGATCGCAGTTACCGCAGCGAGCATATACTTAAGGGAATGAACGATCATGGTCAGGATCCTTTCTGCTGTTACAGTCTGGCGATTTGTCGGCCCATGTACGAGCCAACGATTTAGCGAATCGCGATTCCCTCCGGTTCATTCAGTCCGGTGTTCGGGCCGCTGATGGTATTGATCGGCGCGACGTTGCCGTTTGCGAACGCGGCGTAGACGGTCACGGTGTGACCGTGGCCGAAGAGCGGATCGCTCGAGTTCGCTATATAGATGTGGCCGCTGCCGTCCACGGCGACGCCGGCGGGGGAGTACATTCGCGTCTTGCTCCCGGCAATGGTTCGGATCGGCGCGACATTGCCATTTGCGAGCGTCGCGTAGACGGTGACGCTGAAGGGTCTGCCGGAGCCGCCTCGCCCGTTCACCACATAGATTCTTCCATGGGTATCCAGAGCGATTTGTTGGGGACCGTTCAATCCGGTGTTAGAGCCGCTGATGGTCTTTATTGGCGCAGAGTCGCCGCGCGCACCCGCCCGGTAAACCGTCACGGAGTCGCCGTCGCGAGTGTTCGGAACGTAGATTTTGCCGGTTGCGCCCAATGTGAGTCCGAAGGGCTGGTCAATCGCGGTACGCATGCCCTCGATGATTCCGGTCGGGGCGATGTTGCCGGTCGAACCGGAGGGCTAGATTGTGAGCTTGCCGGGGATGCGCGTGCGGTTAGCGACATAGATGTCGCCATTTAGCGGATTCAAGGCGAGGCCGGACGGGTATACCAGCCCTGTCATAGAGCCGCTGATGTCCTGTATCGGTGCGACGTTGCCGGTAGCACCCGCGGCATAGACCGTTACCGAGTTACTATAGGCGTTCCCTCCGTTCGCGACGTAGATGTTGCCACTGGCGTCTACGGCGACATCGTTTGGAAAGTCCAGCCCGGTGTTGGAGCCGCTGATATCTTGGATCGGCGTCGCATCGCCGGTTGCACCTTCCGCATAGACGGTTACGCCTGCGAATTCGTTCGCAACGTAGAGGCAGGGGCATCGCGACGTAGCGCGCTTTCCAGGGTGCGACTGATTCTGTTGGAATCCCGGCGGCGTTGTCGGTGTTGATGACCCCGCGCAGCTGCTAAGCAACGAGATCGCAGTTACCGCAGCAAGCATGTACTTAAGGGAATGAACGATCATGGTCAGGATCCTTTCCAGCGGTTCGGGGACCGCGCCGTACCTACCGTAGGTGAGCACCAAGAAGATCTCGGGAAAGGGTCAAGAACGTTTCGTACAAATGCTTCTTATTTCGCTTGGTCCAGGCACCAGTAGCCACATCGCCGATCAGCCCTCGTCGCTGTGACCTCTAGGGCGATTGGATGCCCCTGATTATCCGATCAAGTCGTACGTGTCGGCCGTAATGCGGATCGTCGAATGCCTTCTCGGGCGCTAGGCGCCGTTTTTCACACGCCCGATGATACAGTTATCGGACTACGGCGACAAAGGCGCCCTCACGTCCAATTTTGACTAGTCACGAATCAGTCACGGACGAATCGAAACAAAGGCCTCTGAGACGAACGAATCGCAACGAACCGAAGCATCGTCACGCACGAATCATGCTCAAACGAACGATCCGCAACGAGCCGAAGCGCGTGCCTACGGATTCGACTCTCACCCTCCCCACCCGAATTTTTTCGCGCGCCGTGGTGAAACATGAGTCGGGCGAGCCTTCCTTCAAGCGTGCCGAGGGTCGGTAGGCTGCGCCCCCGCGATGGCAACCGTCGCCGGAGCGGAGCGACGCTGCGCAGAACCGTGCTATCGGTCGTTCATCGGGAGGAGCAACGCAAGTTATGGCTTTAGATCTCAGTCGCCGCATGGCTGGCTCTTGCGCAGCCGCGGCAATGCTTTCAGGTTGCGGCGGAGCACAGCCGACGATCGGCGCGCCGGGCGCAATGCCGCAGGGCGCAGCTACGGCTATACGCGCGGCGCGCTCAGAAAACCCCATTCAGCATATCGTTGTCATGGTTCAAGAGAGCCGCACGTTCAACGATCTCTTCGTCACAACTAAGGTTGGAGACATGCGCGTCGGGCACGGCAAGCACGCGCGAACAGTGAAGGTTCGCCTCAAGGAAGTAAATCTCAGCGCGAAAGGAGGTGGGCCCGACGGATATAGGGCCTACCGCATAGCGTATCGAGACGGTCACATGGATGGGTTCAGTCTCACAGGAGGCGGTGAACTACCGTATCAGTATGTTAATCCTGCAGACATTCAGCCATATATAACGCTCGCGGCCGACTATGGCCTCGCCGACCGCATGTTTCAAACGCAGGGGAGTGGCGACTTTACCGCTCATCAGGACCTCATTCGGGGCGGGACAGCGATCAGTTCAAAGGCGAGCGTCATAGATTCTCCGTCGAACGTGCCTTGGGGTTGCCCGGCCCCTGCCGGCACTCGGACCAACCTGATCAACACCCACCTCGCGTACGAGCCCCTTGTTGGGCCTTTCCCATGCTTCACCTATAACACCCTAGGGACGCTGTTTGACCAAAAGTCTCTGCGTTGGAAATACTACACACCGGCGGCGCTCGACCGCGGCGATGCCGGTGCGTACTGGAATGCATTTCTGGCCATTGCAGCGGTGTTTGAAAACAAGCAAGAGTGGGATGAGCACATCTCGACGCCCGAAAAGAATATCCTCAGCGACATTGCCAGGGGCAAGCTGCGGCCGATGTCCTGGGTCATTCCCGACGTAGTCAACTCCGACCGCCCGGGGTTTTCCCGAGATAACGGCCCGGCGTGGGTGGCGAGCGTGGTCAACGCGATCGGCGAAAGCTCGTACTGGAACTCTACCGCCGTCGTCATCATTTGGGACGATTGGGGAGGTTTCTACGATCCGATTGCGCCGCCGAAACTTGACGATCAGGGCGGCCCGGGCTTCCGCGTTCCGATGATCGTCGTCTCGCCGTACGTGCCGCAAGGCGAGCTTTCACACACGGTCTATGGCTTCGGCAGCATTATTCGATTCATCGAGGATACGTGGAACCTGGGACGTCTCGGAACGACGGACGAAGAAAGCAAGAGCATCGGCAACATGTTCAACTTCAAGCAGTCGCCGCGGCCGTTCGTGCCGATTCAGTGACGATGATGACGTTGGGGGCGAGACATTCAGCTCATCAGAAGGCCTCCCCGCGCCCTCCTCGAGCAAACGTTTTCGGGCCGCAGGAGCGCGTCTAGCAGTTTTCGGACGAACCCGAAGGTCATCCCACTCTCCGAAAACCCTTCCAGACAAAAGCAGCGCTACAGCAGGATTGCTCTGCTGCGGCTAGCTCGCCGCCGTGCGCCATTCGTGCACCATGCCACAGCTCCGGCCCGCACCTATGGGCACCATCCTCTATCGAGAAACTAAGGATTTACGACGCTTTTAGCACATTACAGCACCGGCCAGCACCAACGGGGACCGCATTCGATTCCCGTTGGCGCTACCAACGAACGCTCGATTCTACGGGCGTTTTGATCGGCAGCGGCATAGCGCAACGAATCCTGGGATCGGCTGCGGAATCAGACGACGCGCTGCAGGAGAGCTGGTTGCGCATCAGCCGCGCGGACGTTGCGCGTGATGCGAATCTCGAAGCTGATTCACGCGGCGGGTTCGCGAGCGATGGAGAATCCGCTAAGAACCGCTGCGTCCGCAGCGCCAGCGACGCAAACACAAGTGCGAGCCCACAAACTTAAGGCAGGTCGGCATTGGGCGGGTCAGCTCGACTCAGCAGCTCGAACGACCTGCTCAATCATGCGGCCGAAAACGATGCCGTGAATTGGCATGATGCCATACCAATAGATATAGCCCCGCACTCCACGCGGTTCGAAGAACGCCGTCTGCACGAGCCTGCTTCTTGCCGCCGAAAGCGGCTCGGTTTCAAACTGCAGCCACGCCCGACCGGGGAGCACCATCTCCGCACGCAGGCGCAGCATTCTGCCGGGCCGATACTCCTCGACCCGCCAGAAGTCGACCGCATCGCCGACACGAAGATTCTTCATCGACCGGCGTCCTCGCCGCAGTCCGGTGCCGCCGACGGCGCGGTCGATCCAACCGCGCGCTCGCCAGAGAAAGTCGGCGGCGAGCCAGCCGCGCTCCCCGCCGAGCGACGAGAAAACCTCGGCAGTGCGCGCCGCGGTGGCGTTGACCGTACGCTGTCGCCGATCGATGAGCATCCCCTCTTCCAGACCGGTGAAATCGCCCTTGGGCATTTGAGCCGCAAACGCGTCAAACCACGTTGACTCGCGATCGGCGCTCTGCGACCGATTGAGCGCGAGTTCGAACGCATCATCGAACGATTGCGGACGAATCGACGGAAAATCGCGAGCGGCGCGCTCGTCATGGACGACGACCTCATTGTAGAGCCCCTGGATTAATGGCTGCGCCAGCGTTGCCGGTATCGGCGTGATGAGATGTACCCAGTACGACGACAGCTTGGGGGTAAAGAGCGGAACCACAACGATGTAGCGCCGCAAACCGCGCACGGCTGCGTAGCGCAACATCATTTCGCGATACGTTAGCACCGTAGCTCCACCGATTCCATAGATGCGGTTTTCGAACGGTAACGACAAGGCGCCGACAAGGTATGACAATACATCGCGAACGCCGATCGGCTGGCAGCGTGTCTGTACCCATTGCGGCGCGATCATCACCGGGAGGCGTTCCGTTAAGTAACGAATCATCTCGAAACTGATCGAGCCGCTTCCGATTATTTGCGCGGCGCGAAACTCGATGACCGGAACTCCGCTTTCGCGCAACACGCTGCCAACCTCGTGGCGGCTGCGTAAATGCGTCGACAACGTTTCGCGGTCGCTTCCAAGGGCGCCGAGGTAAATGATGAGTCGAAGTCCGGCTTGCCTGGCTGCTTCGCCGAACTTCCGCGCCCCCTCGCGGTCCGCCGCGGCGAACTCTTTGGTCGAACTCATCGAGTGGACGAGATAATAGGCAACGTCGCATCCCGGCAGAGCTGTCCTCAACGCGACGGGGTCGTGAATGCTACCCTCGGTGATCTCCACGCCGGATGGAAATCGGCCGCGCAAGCGATGCGCGGCGCGCGCAAAGCAGCGCACGGCATATCCGTGGTCGTATAAGCGCGGCACGAGTCGTCCGCCGATATAGCCGGTTGCCCCGGTCACAAGAACGCGCAGCGTCGCCGGCATTAGTACCCTCGCGTGCGGATTCGATGGACGGCACCGATGACGTAGGGGATTTCGCCGACCGTGAAGCGCTCCAAGGAGCCGACGGCAAGGACGTAACGCTGCGGTAGAGTCGCTCGATCAATCGTGACGGTGATCGAGTACGTCCCGGAGGGAAGGTGCAGCTCCCGATTTGGCGTCGTGAGATATGAGATTCGCGAGAACGGCTCGTAGAATGCTTGTACTCGATCGAATGGCACTATCGCGATGGCACGGACCGAGGAGTCGCGGACGGCCACGCGAGGTCGTCCGGGGTTGACGGCGTCGGCCTTTTCGATCGAGACGCTCAATGGCACCGTGAGGCGATCGCGTAAGACAACACGATAGATATCCCGTTGTCCGCGAGCGAGACGCCCGTAATATGCCCAAGATTTTTGCGCGTCGGGAATCGCAACCGCATGCTGAGCGTCGCGAGGCGAGCACGAAAAACGCGGGTCGTGGGCGCAGGCGGTTTGCGCGCCCAACCAGCCGAACGCAAACCAGACGATCGCCGCGAGCACCAACGCGGCAAGAATTCGCCTCGCCCAGTATCTCAGTTTGAGCCCATTCTGCAAAAGCTTCGAGCGTTGGAATAGTGCGAAAATCCTCCGCTCGAGTTTCGAAAGCTCAACTTCTGGAAGCTTGGGAGGCGCGCTTCGCTGGCCAAGGGTTACGTGTTCGCGACTCGCACGGTGAAAGCCGCGTAGCTTGAACGCAGCGCAGTCCAACCAGCGGGAGAGAAAGCGCCTGCTCTTCTAACGGCCGGCAAACGGACTAAGTAAAACGCGCCGGGATTCGAAGGGACCAGCCAGGACTCAAAAACGCGAAACCCCGCCGGGAAGCTCGCGGCGAGAGTCAGAAAACGCCGCAAGCACCCGAACGGCCTCGCACGGGCACGGCTGAGACGCGCGCTGGTTCGTCCGCTGAATTCGGGGCGGTTCTGCGAACAGACTGAGGTGCGCCCTTTTGGCCCGCTTCCTGTTTTATGTTGGCATATTGACAACAGCAGGTGGAAATGCTAGGCTTTGTGGGGTGTGCGGATCCTGGGCCAAGTGACGCTTCAGAAGGCCGCTCGAAAGCATGCAGACGTAGCGAACGCCCTGGCGATGTGGCGAGCGGTCGTGGCGGCCGCCGGGTGGACCAACTTTGTGCAACTCAAAGCCGACTTTCCGTCGGCCGACTATGTATCGCCTTTCACAGTGTTCAATGTGAAGGGCAATAAGTACCGATTGATTACGCTGGTCGACTACACGGATTGCATTATCGTGGTCCTCGATGTGCTTACGCACGCAATATATAGTAAAGGGAAATGGAAATGACGGCTGCAGCGGAACGGGAATACGGTGAGTTGCTGAGCGCGCGCCGGCCGCATGCAATTAGCAACAAACGCGCCTACAACGCGGCGATGCATGAAGTCGAAGAATTGACGACGCGTGGTAAGAGACGCTCTGCGGCAGAGACAGAGTACTATCGCGTCCTTTGCGTGCTGGTTGCCGACTACGAGCGTCGAGTGGGCGCCGATCGCTGGCCTAGGCTGGCACCCGCGGAGGCGCTACGCGAGCTGATGGAATTGAAGGGCGTTACGCAGTCGCAAGTCGCGCAGGCGCTCGGCGATCGTGCCGCTGCATCGTCTATCCTGAGCCGACGGCGAGAAGTCAGCAAAGCTCAGGCTAAGAGGCTCGGCGAGTTGTTCAAAGTGGACGCCGGGGTGTTTATCTAGCCTCGATCCGTCAACGGCGCTGGAAGCGCCTGCTCCTCTAACGGTCGTCTAACGGATTCCGCAAAACTCGTCGGTACGACCAGGGACTAGACGGGACTCGAAAACGCATAAGCCCGTACAAGAAAGGACTATCCGGTATTTAACGGGAGCGGCCGGAACTCCGATTTGCGGGTTCGATTCCCGTTGGCGCTACGAAAAATGCGCGCTCGCAGCTTTGGGTAACCTTGACGCAGAGGCTCTAACCTCTAACGGCTAGATCCTTATTCAAACGACTGGAGCGATACGTTAGCGAACGAAGCGCCGTCCCCAGTATGCGCGGCGATAAGGGCGCCAATAGGGACGATGCGCCCAATATGCGCGACGCCCATATACGGCAGGATAGGGCGCGTACCCGTAACCTCCGCCAGTGTAGCCGTAACCTCCGCCAGCGTAGCCGTAGCCTCCGCCAGCGTAGCCGTAGCCAACCCCAACGCCAACGGCAACGCCGTAGCCATAGGGATAGCCGTAGCCGTTGCGATAGCCGTAGCCCCGGTATCCGGTCCTGTAGTAGGGGTTTCCCGGGAGCACCCGTCCCGTCGCTGCCGGTCGAGCGGTTCCAACGGAGATGTGAGCCGCCGATGCCGGCGCCGCCGCACCGAATAGCGATCCTGCGCCCAGAGCACAGGCAAGTAAGACATTATGGAGTTTCATCACGCTTATTTTACATCGCTTAGGCGGAAGCTCTCGTTAATAATGGTTAGAAGCCTCTTCGAAAGAGATGAGAGGACCGGCTCGATCGACGGGCGCCTCGAGCTCGCTGCGAAGACGGTGCTCGGTCTGCGCAATCGCGGCTGGGAGAACAGCAATTGTGGCCCCGACTCGTCGTTCGCGGTCGCGGTAACTGCCGGTCGCCCCTCTAACGGCCGTCTGGGTAAAGTGATCGCGCCCAGAAACCACCTTACGAGGGCGCTTTGGGCGGGCAGCGCTCGGTTCGCAACAATACAAGATTTATCGTTCTGCGAGGAATGCACTCAGAGCCGCGATCGTCGCGGCGGGGTTCTCATCCATCAGCCAATGACCGGAATCCGGAATCACGCTCGTACGAACATTTACCGCGACGGTTTCGCGAATGTAGCCATGAGTGGCGCGAACGATTTTTCACCGCCCATCGCTAACACAGGCATTCGCAGAGGCGCCCTTGCGAATGTCGCGTCGTCGCTCGCATCCGCATCAAAGTCTTTGAAGTACGTAAAACCGACACGCATGGTTCCCGGCTGCGCATAGGATGCAGCGATCGCGGCGCGTTCGGAATTGCCGATTCTTTCGGGATGAAATGCAAATCTGTCCCAGAGCCAATCGAGGTAAACGCGTTCGCGCCCTGCTGTGAGCTGCTCAGCATAGGTGCCGAAAAAATGAAAGTGCCACGTTCCCGGAAACAGCAATACCTTTTGCCACGGACCGACGCCCGGTATCGGCCCGTCCATCAGTGCAAGACTCGTGACATCGCTGCGGAATTGTGCCGCGTAGCTATAGGCGACGATCAGCCCGATGTCGTGGCCTACAACTGCTTCGCGCCGTACCTTAAGTTGTTGTATAAGCGAGTGGATGGAACGCGCGACTGAAACCATGTCGTACTGTGCGGTAGGATTTTCCGGTCGCGAATTGCCAAGTCCGGGAAGGTCCGGAACGATGAACCGTGTGGGTTTTTGCGAGCACCGGAGCAAGAGCCGCCCACATCTGTCCGGTATCGCCATAACCGTGAAGAAGAAGCACCGCCGGCCCGCTCCCTCCAATCCGGTAATAAATTATTCGACCGCCGGCTTGGACCGTGTGAGATGCAAATCCCGGCGCATACTGCGGCATCGCCGTCGGGCGTGCGTTTGGAGTCGCGGCCGCAAGTGCTGCAATTAGAAAAAAAGCCTTCTTCATCACGTCATTTCCCTAGACAAGCGTAGCTCAATGGTGGCCACTTTTTGTCACGGCAAAGACTAGCACAAGCTGGCTTTCTTGTCGCGCCACTTTTGGTGGTCAAAATGCGCGGACTGAATCCTGTGCTGTTGATTTGTGGATATTGATCGCAAAGCCGCCAGTTTGTAGTGAAGCGAGTAAAAGCTGCGCTGTGACCGTAGCAGGAGCTGCCGTTCATACCGTTAAAGCGCGAAGCGAGCCGAGGTAGCGTTGATCGAAGCCAACGAGCTGGAAGGGGTTCCTCTGTTCGCAGGTGTGACGCCGGCGTTGCGGGCACTGATTGCTTCGCGTTCCGCGGAGATCGTGGTGGCGGCCGGGGAATGGGTCACACGCGAAGGCGATGCCGCGTATTTGTGGGTCGTTCTTTCCGGGGAAGTGGAACGCGTAAGGCTCATGAGCGGCCGAGAGACGCAGTCGACGACGTTTGATCCGACGGAATTCTTCGGCGAGTTCTCCGTCATTCTCGGCACCGAGTCGTTCATTTCGATTCGCGCGCTGCGGCCGTCGCGGTTGATGCGCTTGGACCCGGCCGACCTCCATTTGCTTATTACCGAGTCCAAAGAAGCAGCTGCTTTTATGGGCCAGACACTGATCCGCCGCGTGTCGATTTTCCGTGAAGGATACGGGACGTACGGCGCGCGGCAGGCGGTCGTGATTGGCACCGATCTCGACGCGGCATCGCACGCGATTCGCGACTTTCTGTCACGGAACCAGGTGGCGTTCGAATGGCTCGACCTCGACGATTCGGTCGACTCGGAGTTCATTGCGAAGCTCGGCGTCGACACGTCGTCGTGCCCGCTCGTGCGACTCGCCGATGGACGCACCCTCGTAAAGCCGGAGCTTCAACTCCTTGCCGAAGCGCTGGGTCTTCCAACCGTCCCACAATTCGGCGAATACGATGTGGTAATCGTCGGTGGTGGGCCGGCCGGGCTTGCAGCAGCGGTGTACGGAGGCTCAGAGGGTCTTGCGACGATTTTGATCGAGCAAGGCGCCCCCGGTGGGCAAGCCGGTACGTCGTCGCGTATCGAAAACTATCTTGGGTTTGTGAGCGGAATCTCCGGCGGCGAACTCGCGCATCGCGCACTTCAGCAAGCCAAACGGCTCAGTGCAGAGATCCTCGTCACGCAGAGCGTCCGTGAAATCCGGCCGATCGGAACCGAGTTTGCTGTGGCGTTAAGTGGAGGAACGGAACTTCGCGCCCGCAGCGTGGTGCTGGCAACCGGCGTCGCGTGGCGGAAGCTCGCCACACCGGGTGTCGACGCGTTCGTCGGACGTGGGATATTTTATGGTGCATCGCGCGGCGAGGCCTACTCCGTTCGCGGGAAGGACATATTTCTCGTCGGCGGTGGGAATTCGGCGGGACAAGCTGCGATGTTCTTTTCGCGTTACGCTCGCAGCGTGACAATTATGGTTCGCGGCGGCGGACTCGAGCGAACGATGTCGCAATACCTAATCGAGCAGATTCGTTCGGTGTCGAACATCAGGATCGAACCTCACACGACCCTCGAAGCGGTTGACGGGGACGCGCGTTTGGAGCGGATCGTTACTCGCTCCAGCCTCTCAGGCGGGGAACAGGAACGCTCAGCTCACGCGTTGTTCATTTTCATTGGAGCGGACGCAGAGACCGCATGGCTTCCGGAGGCACTAGAACGAGATCAGCACGGCTACATTCGCACGGGTCGTGACATCGAAGATTGGCGGCCGGCGAGAAAACCGTATCCGCTTGAAACCAGCATTCCCGGGATCTTCGCCGCGGGTGACGTGCGCAGCTCGTCCGTCAAGCGCGTCGCATCGTCGGTCGGCGAAGGGAGCATCGTGATCTCGTATATTTATCAGTACTTAGAATCGCCACTTGTGCGACAGACATAGGGCGCATTTGGATACTTTCAGTTGCCAGACATCGATTCCACGCGGTGGTACGTTAGACGTATGTCAAATGCGGAAATAGGAAGCGCCGTCAATACGAGTCGAGCGCCGCAGCCTACGGAAACGAATCCTCTCGATTTTGTGCCAGACAAAATTCCTTTCGACACTCCGTATGGGCCGCCGGTATCGCTAGACCGAGCCCAGGCAATTATTCACGCGACAGTGACAGAGGCGAAGAAGCGGAACTGGAAGATGAATGTAGCGGTGGTCGATTCCGGAGGCAACCTCGTCGCCTTTGCGCGAATGGACGGTGCGATGCTTGCCTCCATTCAGATTGCCGAACACAAGGCTCGGGCGGCCGCGACCTTCCGGCGCGAGACCAAGGTCTTCGAGGACGGTGTCCAGCTTATGCAGCTCAACTATCTGCTTGCGTTCGATGGAATCATTGCCTCTCGAGGCGGCATCCCGCTGATCGAACTGGGAGTGATTATCGGTGCAATCGGTTGCTCGGGAGGCACGGATTCGCAGGACGAGATCGTCAGCAAGGCGGGCGCGGCAGTAGTGAACCAACTATCCATTGACAGGAGAATGCCGTGACAACAGCAGCCCCACTTACGAAGCGACAGATTCGCGTGGCCCAGCGGTCGCCCGCATACTGGCGTGTCACGATCGACAACCCGCCGATCAACGTCATGGGTCCGGAAATGGTCAAGCAGTTCCAGGAAGTCATCGGCGCGCTCGAGGCCGATGAGCTTGTCAGGGTCGTGGTATTTGACAGCGCCGTCGACGACTATTTCCTGAATCACTCCGATTTCACAGCCAAACTTGAGGACCTGACCGCATTGCCGCCGGGTCCCACGGGTCTGCCGCCTTGGCCGGACTTTCTCGTGCGTTTGACACGATTACCCGTAGCCTCGATTGCCCTCATCCGTGGCCGGGCGACCGGCAACGGCAGCGAGATCACGCTGTCTTGCGACATGAGTTTCGCCAGCCGCGAGAAGGCCATTCTCTCGCAATGGGAGGTGGGCGTAGGAATGGTCGCCGGCGGCGGCCCCATGGCCCGGCTGCCCCGACTCATTGGCCGAAACCGGGCCCTCGAGGTGCTATTGGGCTCAGAAGATATCAGGGCAGATCAGGCCGAGGCCTACGGCTACGTTAATCGCGCGTTGCCCGACGACGAGCTAGACGCCCTCGTAGAGGCGCTCGCGACGCGGATCGCCGGATTCGACAAGTGGGCGATCGCGAACACCAAACGGCTCGTCAACACCAACCTGCCGCCGGACGTCGAGCTCGGTGCCGGGTGGGATGCGTGCATCGCTTCGCTTGGGCGATCCGCCGCCCAAGATGGGATCAAAGCGCTGATGGCGCGCGGCTTCCACAAGCCCGGGGATGTTGAAAATCGGCTCGGATACTACCTAGGCCAAATCGCGCGCTAGGCCGGCGCCCGATGAGATTCTCAACTAACGTTCGCGCTGCTTGGTGCTGCTAAGGTAAACCTTTGCATTCGTGATCGTAATCTCATAGCTCTTTGGTCCGATTTATACTTCGTCCCTTAACGAACACCACTTCAGATGGCAGAGTATTTATAGCTAAAAAAACTGGCGCTTACTCACGGGATGAGCAACACCTTACCGATACCGCCCTTCGAGCAGCCCAAGCGGCATCAGGCGCTTCTTATCCATAAAGGACCCCGGCTTTGCTTTGCCCGACCTCGATGATGTAACCGTCAGGATCGCGGATGTAGCAGCGCGTCTCACCATACTTGTCCAGAGGTTCGGTAAGAAACGTCGCTCCCCGACTCTTCCATAATTTGTAGCACGCTTGAATATCTGCTACACGGATATTCATGAAGCTACTGATCTCATTGGGGTCGGGAGGGGGGCGGAGCGTCACCGTTGGTTTGTCAGGTGTCGGACCGCCCCCAACGTTGATTATGAGCCACGTGTTTGCGATTTTGATGTACGGCGGTGCGTCTCCATCGCCCATGCTCACAATTTCTCCTCCGAAGACCGTTTTGTAGAATTCGGCGGATCGCTCGAGGTCCGCCACTGTAAGAAAGTGAGCGACGGTAAACCCCTCGTGCGGTGGCATCTGATAGTTTTTCTGCTCGACTTGTACTTCGTCCATTGATCTCTCCAATTGCAGTTATAGTTTAATGCGAGGGCAAAATAAACTCGACGGTTCCGTCGCATTCGTCACACCGTATATAGCACCGGGTTTGAGCGACGCACCGTTGACAGCGGCAATCCGTTCCACGACGCCTGCGATATCGGCCGGCCGCACGGACACGAATCAGCGCCTCGCCGCCGCTTGGCGTGGGGCGGCGTTTGCTCGAACGCCGGCACATCAGATCCTCCAGAGTGATGCACGCGAAACGCGTTCATCTCGTTCATTCCAACTTAACTTAGAACCAGCAAATGACGGATACCTTCATCGATAACTCGCCCGTCTACCGAGGCGCCACGTGAGGACCTGTCGCCGCGATGTAAAGGGAGAAGGCCAAGTGAGTGGACCTCGCAAGGCGGAGCGCACCGATGCTCGGTGCAGAGGCGGAGGGCCGCGGTCGCTCGCACGTGACGCAGGCGTGGCCCAGTGCCGCGAGCAATCGGGGAAAGCGCTTCCGAGCCATCGGATCCACCCCTTCTGCTTGAGCGCAAGGTCACTTCCTTCTCAATAGGACGGAGCAACCTCAAAAAATGCGACTAGATCCCGCGGTAACCGATCCGCAACTGTACAAAGTTCTTTTCGAGAACGACCGTGTGCGTGTACTGCGATATAAAGATATGCCTGGCGACAGGACTAAGCCTCATGACCACCCCGATAGCGTTCTTATCACCCTCAGTAATTTTCGGCGGAGGCTGACTGTCGGAGACCGCACTGTAGACGTCGAAAAATCGCCTCACGAAGTCATCTGGAACCCTGCCCAAACGCACGTCGGCGAGAACACGGGTACGACCGATACAGATGTTATCTTCGTCGAACTCAAGTAAGATCGCTTGCCGAGCGGACGTGAAATCATTAGGCAGTGACGTTCGATCCCGGCGCGGCTGCCTTCTTTCGCGTCACCAGAGCCGTCGGGAAAAGGGCTACCGCCGCAGCAATCGCAACCGCCCAGAGCGAGCCGGCAAGTCCGGGCTTATTCGACATTATGTACAGCGCCGCAATTAGCTCGCACGCGGTCATGAACACGGAGTAGTTCAGTACGCGATCCAATCGCGCGGCCTCGAGCTCGGGGGTGATCGGTCCGTCGGTTGCGTTCTGCGCTAAGCGGTACAGCGCTTCGCCGCGCTTGCCGTTTGTAAGTGGGCCGTTTACCGCCAATACGATCGTAACGATGAACACCACGATCGTCCACGGTTGCCATCCAAAGCCGCCCACGTACACCATCGCGACGCCCATGGCAACGAGCAGCAAGACGCCGGATCCCATTATTGGCCCGATGAGGGGACCGTTGGACAGTGCGGCGCGCGCCTGCGCAACCGTTTGAGCACGGTGCAATGCGACATACACGGCCAGCTCGATGCCCACGGCCGCGAACAACATCGCAACGGCCAGCAAATGAAGGAACAGCAGTACGAGAAACATCGGTCTAGCCTTCGCGCAGCGCGACTCGATTTCCGGGCCCGCCCAGAATTCATATTATCTGGCGGCTCCGATCGGTACATGCCAATATGCGCGCTCAAGCCACAAGAACGTCAGGTGGCGTTAGAGCACCGAAGCGCCACGGCTTTCGGACGGCGCAGAACCATAAGCTTCGCGCCAGAGCCTGCGCAAATGGCGGCCGTCGGCGAGGCCGCAACGCGACGCCACGTCGTCAATCGTGAGGGAGCCATCGCGCAGCAGCATGCGCGCGTATTCCAGGCGCAGTGCGTTAGCGTACTCCTTCACCGTGAGCCGGGTCGCGCCGCGAAAGTGGCGCGTCAGGGTTCGTGCGCTTACGCCTGCGATGTCGGCCAGCGAGTCCAGGGTGTACGGTTCGCCCGGGTGCCCGACCAGCCAATCTTGAACGGCGTGCACCTCGGCAACCATGTGATCGCGACCGGCAAGAAATGCGCTCAACTGCTCCTGCGAACCCGGTCGCCGCACGCTGAGCACCATTTCCCTCGCTACCACGGAGGCCAAGCGCGGTCCAGCGTCGCGTTCCACAATCGCAAGGGCGAGATCGACGCCGGCCGCATTTCCAGCGCTTGTCGCGACGCGTCCATCGAACACGTACAGCCGGTTCGCCTGTACGTTCGCCTTCGGAAAAGCGCGACGCAGCTCGTCTACACGGCGCCAATGCGTCGTGACGTTGCGACCATCGAGCAGTCCGGCCGCTCCGAGGAAAAACGCTGCGACGCAGACCGACGCAATACGGGCCCCCGCATCGTAGGCGGAACGAATCCAGGCGATCGAGGGTTGCAGCCGACGGCTTCGTTGCAATGCCTCGAGCCGAATCGGCGTTCCTCCAGGTACGACAACAATGTCGTTGGGTCCGACATCGTTGGGAAGCGGTTCGATACGAAAGACCCTCAGAGGTTGCGCCGATTCGATTTCGGATTCGTGAGCGACGAATGACAGGCGGTAGGGCGCCCCGGCCTCGTGCGCCTCGTAAAATACCTGAGCCGGTCCGGCTAAATCGAACGCTTCGAATCCGTCGAGGAGCAGGAACAGAACCCGCGTCCCGGGGACGAAATCGCGGCGCTCGATCCAACGATCGCGCGCCGCATCGCCGTTTTGCTGCTTACCTCTAGCGACAATACGCTTTGTTTCCATCGGGTCGTTATGCGCTGGAGCGGATTGCAGCATTCATAGTGCACCTTCCGAGTCCACTATAGAACTGTAAGGCTCTAGAAGTCCACTACTAACAAGTACGAACCCGGGATCGCGACGCAATTTTGCGTTTCGGACCGGTATGCGGTCATGCGGGCAGTCCGAAGCGCTGAATCGTCCAAGATGGAGTTGCCACTGGATTGCTCGAGCGCGTAGTGGTTGAGTGCGCCGCTAGGCAGAAGATCGATCTCAACTACGCTAGTGCCTGTGTCCCCCTTCTCCTCAGCAATCTGAGGCATCTCGAAGTACGGCGTTCCTGCGAGGGCCGCGTCCGTGTGCGGAGTTGCACATGACGCTCCTTGCAGGGAAGCCACTAGCATTTGCGGCGTGGCCTCGAGGTTCGGACGGAGCGTTATCGTTGCGCCGTAAGCGACGGGGGTTAGGGTGAGAAAAAGTGCAGCGATCGAGGCGAGTCCTACGACTGGTTTCAGAGATTTCATCACGGTTTCTCCAAGGCTTGCAGTGAGGAATGGGCGGTTCCGCACACCAGACTGCGGTTTTTAGTTGCGACATGCAAAGCGTAAGACGCTTCGCGCACTTGCACCATGGCGGGGAAGGCCGACCATCGGACCTTTTGGGACAGATCAGGGACGGATTCGGGCCAGGCGCCGACCGCGTGCTATCTGGAGATGATCGCGTTTGATCCAGATGGAAAGATTGCCGGTATCGACTTTCAGGCATTCGTACAAGACAAGTGAGCAGTTCGCCCGCCACCGGCGCTGCGCTAAGGGTGCAATCGCGTTAGCCGTTCCGGAAAAACCCGACCAATGGTCGCCAAACCCCGGTGATGCCTCAGTACGGGTCTGCAGATTCTGGGCCTAAGCGTTTAGGCAGCTCCAATGACAGGTTAGACGGGACCCGCCATCCGGCGCGGTGGTTTCGTCGTGCCGGTCGCAGTGAATGCAAGGCGGGACGATAGATAACTCCGATGAAAACGCCGCGACCTTGGGGCGCGTCGTCAGCGTGGGACAGAAGGAACCCCTAGTCAACTTTTCCGAAGACTCGTTCGCACCGGCGAGGCCGGAATCGCCGGGCAGAGGAGTGTGCCATGCGGATTCGCTGTTGGATCCCCTGCGCGGTAGCTCTATCGCTCGCAGCCTGCGGGCAACCCCAAACGACGGCGGCTGGCCCTGGCCCACCACTGTTGGGCGGACCGGGCGCATCGCTGCCGGCCGCGCCTGGCGGATCGTTGTCGGCTCAACCGGCCCGTAGAGGTCAACGCCGCGAATTCGTTCTCTATTACTTCTATCGGCACGATAACGGGGCACGCCCGCGAGGCGGGCTCGCGGTCGGGCCTTATGGTTCGCTCTTCGGTACCACGAGCCGCGGTGGCAGGCTCGGCTGTCCGGCCGAAAGAGGCAGCTGCGGTGCGGTCTATATTATGTCAAACACCGACTCGGGATATATTGAGTTCCTGCTTTACCGCTTCTGCAACGAGCGCGGCTGCGCAGACGGCGCGTTACCTTATGCCGACGTGACGTTCGACAAAAGCGGCGCGATGTACGGCACGACCTACGAAGGCGGAGCAAACAACGGCGGCGTCGTGTTCAAGCTGAAGCCGGGAAGAGAGGGTTCGTACAAAGAGAGCGTCCTGTACAGCTTCTGCCCGCAAGTGGGTTGCAAAGACGGTTCGAACCCACGAAGCAAGCTGATTCTCGCAGCGAACGGTGCGATCTATGGTACCACGCTCTACGGCGGCAGCAAAAACGGAGGCGTCGTCTTCAAGCTGACACCATCGTCGTCTGGTTATACGGAGAGCGTGCTGCACGAATTCACCGGTGCCGACGGGCTCCATCCGGAGGCTGGCGTCGTGGCCGACGCCGGCGGCGCGCTTTACGGGACCACCGCGAACGGCGGGGGCAGCGGCTGCGATACCGGCTGCGGCGTCGTCTTCAAGCTTACGCCTAACGCTTCGCAATATACGGAGACCGTGCTGCACGAGTTCGCCGGTGGCGACGACGGCGCCGATCCCAATGCGGGACTCCTATTGGACAAGCACGGGAATCTCTTCGGCGTTACAGCAGAGGGCGGCGGTACCGGCTGCTACGGCAACGGCTGCGGCATCGTGTTCGAAATGAAGCACGCCGGTTCAGCCTATAGCGAGTCGGTGCTGCACGCGTTTGGGGGAAGCGACGGTTCGGCCCCCGACGCTACGCTCGTCTTTGGAAAGCACGGCAAGCTGTACGGCACGACGTCGAGCGGCGGCCTCTACGGCAAAGGAACGGTCTTCGCGATGAAGTCCGCGCATTCGTCGTACGAGTTTCGCTCGGTCTACAGTTTCTGCAGTCTGGCAAAGTGCACGGATGGCGAGACTCCTCTCGGAGGCGTCGTCCCCTACGGCAAGACGATCTACGGCACTACGTGGCAAGGCGGTGCCAAACGCGCCGGCACGGTCTACGAACTGGTCAAAACGAACGGCTAGAGATTTCGCGTGAAACATTAGAGCCGCTCGAAGCACGCCGTCGTCGGGAAGCCGTGCCTATTTTCGAGAGGATGAAGCCGCGGGTGAACACACATCGTACACTTCGAAGATAGTCTGACCCACCGCACGCCCATAGTGCGGTTCGGTACCCAAGCCTTGGATGATAGAGCCAGGCGGAAATGCGCGCTCCGCCACCTTGGCGTGGCGGCGGCCGAAGCCGAGGACCAGCGTACCTTTTAAAATGGTGTAGATTGAATAGCCGCCGTTCACGTGCCAGGGCGTCACGTAACCGTCTGGAAACTTCCACAGGTAGAGCGCACCACACTTGTCGGACAGTTTCCCGTGCAGCATTGCAAGTTGAACGCCCGCCCCGACATCTGGCCCGCTATAAGTCTTCCAGTTTAGGTCCTGTGGCAGGGTATACGTCGTGACCGGCGCCCCGATCGCGCTTGTGGCAAGCATTGCAAAGATTGCATAAAAAATGACCGACTGTCTCATACTAACTGATCTTCGCCTGGTGCAAGATCTTGCCTGGAAGCGCCGGGACTCCCATTACGTCGCGAACTCACTGGAGGAGGAAGTGCGCCCCCCAGTTCCGGCCGTTTGATGTTTTTCAACAGGCGCATAGAGGCGGGCGTAGCACCGTACGTCTGGGCAAAGGCACAGTCATGTGACTCTGATCGCTGAAACCGGCTTCAGCAGCCACCGCGCTAAGCGAAATCGCCGGATCCAACAAAAGGCTAAGCGCACGCTCCATCTGCAAGACGCGCATGAAACGCGCCAGGCTGATGCCGTAGCTTCTTCGAAATGAGCGTACGAGGCGAACTGGCGGAACATGCGCGTCGCTAGCAATCGTCGCGATGTCACGTCCGTGGTGAGATCCTTGGTCGCAACGTTGATCCCCTCAGCTAGCGGGACGTTACAAGGATTGGCCCAAGCGTTTTTCGAGTTCCACGCGATATGTTCTGCTAACGCGTGAACGATGGCCGCCCTTCAGAAGCAACTCGAACTCGCCATGGGAAATGGAGTGAAGTTCAATAATGCTATCTATGTTAACGATCGAGGATCGATGGACCCGGATGAATCGCATTGGATCGAGATAGCGCGAAAGTTCGTTCAGTGTGGACCGGTAAAGCAACTCTTTACCGCCGGTATGAAGGTTCACGTAGTTGATCGTCGACCCGCTTAACTGCGGGCGAGCCGTTGCAAGAGACGACCGTATTCGATCGCGTCGTTTCGCGCTGCCGGACTTCGCACGATGGCGGCCTCTGAGACGAGCGTGAGGAGCAGCGCGTACGGAACGCCGTAGCGCTCTACCAGACGACGCGCCTCGCCGATATGTTCGCGAGCGCGTCGTTCGTCGCCCCGCCGCGCGTGACAGACTGCCAATAGGTGGTGCGCGTCGCCGACCCCGCGCTCCACTCCGCGCGACTCGTAGCCGGATAGCGCGGAGCGTGCCTCCGCGATGGCCGCGGCGCCGTCACCGAGATTCGCTAAGGCGGCGCCGGTCACGGCGTGCCAGCTCGGCAATTCGTTGCGCGGGCAGCCGTTCTCGGGGCGAACGTACCCGAGGATCGCGAGCGCTTCGCGGGCCCGCCCCGCCATCGTGTACGAGTGGGCCGCCTCCATTGCGAGATTCGCGCGATCGCTCGGACGTGCTCCGCTTTGCGAGAACGGCATTAAGCGCTGATACCAGAGGATCGCCTCGTCGTAATCACCGCAGATCGCATTTAGCCCGACGACGTCCGCGCCCAATCGGCACGCGGTGGACGACCAGCCCGAATCCACGGCGATACGCAGCAGTGACGCGACCTCTGCGATCGCCGCACAGGTTCGCCCGCCGACGCATGCCTCGATCGCCGCATTCATCGCCAAAATCTCGAGCGTCTTCGGACGGGTGCGCAGCCCAAACCCATCGATCAAGGCAACGGCCTCTAACGACGCGGCGCGCGCTCGCGCGTAAGCTCCCAGCGAGAAGTGCAGCAGTGCGGCATCGCCGAGGGTGTCGACGAGCGCCGATACCGATTTCGAGCTGCTGCTGTCGCCGGCGAAACTCGCGCGAAGAATCGTCAGCGCTTGTACGATGAACGAGTGAGCGTCGTCCAGACTTTGGCTAAGCCGCGCGCGCATCCGCGCTAGCCGTCCGCGGAGCAGCTCGCCGGCTGGCGTGTCGCCGATGGGGGTAACAAGGAGCGACGCCGCGCCCGTCGCCTTCCTCGCGGCCTCCTCGTCGCTGCAATCTGCCGCTGTCTCCGCGAGCTCTAGAAGAAGATCGGCGCGATCGACCGGCTCTCGCGACGCTGCGGCGAGTTCGCGTAACACGTCGAGGCAGCGCGCATCTCCCGACTGCGCCAAGCTGCGAGCGAAGGCCCGCGCGGCGATTCCAGCCTCGCATGGCGGCTCAAGCGCGGCGTGGACGTTCACGGCCTTCGGCACGTGTTGGGGCTCAAAGATGTAGCTGCTCAGCAGGGCGAGGCCTGCACGCCGATCGCGGAAGAACTGGCGCGGCGAGAGGCCTAGGTCGCTCTGGATCTTCGATGCGCGCTCTCCGTTGAGATCGTATCGTCGCACGATCGCTTCCTGCCGCGACGGTAGTCGAAACAGAGCGATCTGGACGGAGCCGCGCAGCGCAGTTCCTCGCTGCGCGCTGGGCGTCCCTCGCTGCGCGCTAGGCGTCCCTCGCAGCGCTCGTAACAAGCGCCGAACTTCGGAGAGCGGGTCGTCCCGGTCTGACCTGCGCGCCATGACCCCTACTTCTGCAGCGACGGCATTCTTCATCGGGCGCGCGGTCGCGTGCGGCGAGAATGCCACGTTTCCGCTCCGCCGGAGGAAGCGAGTCCGCTTCACTTGGAGTTATCCGCATAAGGAGAGGATTGCATGCACCGCATCGGCTTCTATCTCACCCTCGGTAGTGTTACCGCTCTTGCTCTTCTGACC
>JBAUMX010000135.1:0-4203 GCA_049578945.1 Candidatus Cybelea sp.
ACGGCACGGTCAGTGCGACGTTCGCAAACGGCCCGCGCAGCATCGGCCGCCTGCGCGTCGCGGAGTTTGCGGCGCCCGATCGTTTGCGCGCGCTCGACGGTGCGCTCTTCGAAGCAACGGCGGGTTCGGGCAAACCGCGCGAGATCGCGCCAGGCTCCGACGGCGGCCCGAAGCTGCGCTTCGGCATGCTCGAGGAATCGAACGTTACGATCATCGACGCGATGATGCAGATTCTTACGGCGCAGCGGGCCTACGAGGCGAACGCGAAGGGCGTCCAGGCCGCCGACGAGATGCTGCGGATCGCCAATAACCTCCAGCGTGGATAGCCTCACCGCGCGACGCGCCGGCGAGGCGATCGAGTCGCTGCTGCTCGCTCCGATTCTCCGGCCCGCGATCGCGGCCGCCGGCGTGCTCGGCGATTACGAGCTCGATCTGCTCGCTCGCGAGATCGCGCGGCACGACGGACGCGGTTTCGCCGCGCTCATCGCGTCGCGGCTAGAAGGCGCCCCGTGATCGATCCCGGTTCGCGCGAGCTGCACGTGCAGACGCTGCTACCGCTGGTACGACGGCTGGCGCGCCGGCTCAAGCGCCTCGTTCCGAACCTCGACATCGACGACTTGGTCGGTGACGGCTGCGTCGGGTTGATTCGTGCCGTCGATTCCTTCGATCCGATGCGCGGTCCGCAGCTCGCGGAGTACGCGCGCCGGCTGGTCGTAGGCTCGATGCTCAATGGTATACGACGCATGGATCCCGTCTCCGAACGGGCGCGCCGAATTGTTCGCGACGGCGAGAACGAGCGCTATGCCGTAGCCGCGGCTCGCGGCGACGTTCCTACCTCCGCGGAGATGGATCTCCGGCGCCCGGGATACTCGCGAGCATTAGCGGCGGCGCACCGCGGGCAGCCGCTTTCGCTGGACGCTCCCCTACCCAAGGGCGAAGCGCTGGCATACGATTGGAGCGACGATCCGGCCCGCATCATCGAACGACGCATGCAGCGCGCGGAGCTTGCGGCGCTGATCGAGGGTTTGCCCCCGCGCCAGCGCGACGTTCTGGTGCTGCATTACTTCAACGCAACGTCACTGCGGTCGGTCGGTAGGCGCCTCGCGATCTCGCCGCAGCGCGCCTCGCAACTCCATCTCAGCGCGATCGCGCGACTAAAGCGCGACACTCATGCTTCGGCGTATTGAGCTCGAAGAGACCAGCGCTTCGATACCCTTACAGGTCGGCGCGAGCCGCTCGGAGGCGGTCGTCCCGGTCGTTGCCGAGGCCGAGCTCGATACCGCGTTGCTACCGCACGATCAGCCGCGCTGGGTTAAAGACGCGGTCGCTGTCTCGCAACGAGCGCGCGAGCTCATCGCAAAGCTTCGGCCCGCGGCGGTGCACGTTCTCTGCTTCTGGGATCACCGCATCCGTGCGATCGTGGTTGGGGACCGGCGCGTCCAGGTCGACGCGAGCGGCTGTTATCGTGCCGACTGTTGAGGGGGTTCCTAAACATTTAAGGGCAGTAAGTGTGCCAGCACGGCGACGGCAACCGTCGCCGTGCCGGCGATAACGAAGTAGATCAGCGCTCGCGTCACCAGCAATACGTCGCGAGCGTCGCCAAGATGCTCTTGCACTTTGAAGCTCTCCTCTCACGTTTATCGTTACTTTCGCACGCGAGCCTGGTAAGGGCCCCAGAGGAGGCTGAGAGTCCTCTGAATTTTGCCGGGAAGCTTCCCAAATTCAGGAAGGAGTGAAGAGATTTTTGCCCGTCATAAGCGCGGGAATCGGCAGCTTCATAATCGAGAGGAGGGTCGGCGCGACGTCTCCTAGCTTGCCGTCGCTCGCGAACGTTCCGTGAAGATCCTTTGCGATCAAGACGAATGGAACGCGGTTGGTGGTGTGTGCCGTGATCGGATTGTTCTGCGCGTCGAGCTCCTCTTCGGCATTACCGTGATCGGCGGTAATCGCGAGCAGACCGCCGGCACGCAGCGTCGCATCGGCAAGCCGCCCCAGGCATTGGTCGATCACCTCGACCGCCGCGATCGTCGGTTCCCACTTGCCGGTATGCCCGACCATATCGGCGTTGGCGTAGTTCATCACGATCGCGTCGTACGTCGCGTCCGCAATCGCTTTGCAGGCCGCGTCGGTGATCTCTCGCGCGCGCATCGCCGGAGCGAAATCGTAGGTCGGCACCGAGCGATCCGAGGGAATCAAGATGCGATCCTCGCCGTCGAACTGGTCTTCCCGGCCGCCGTTGAAGAAGTAGGTGACGTGCGCGTACTTCTCGGTCTCGGCGAGCCGAAGCTGCCGCAGACCTTCGCGCGCGAGAATCTCGCCGAACGTATCGTGCTGGGGTCGCGGGCCGAAGAGCACCGGGTTCGTGTACGTTTCGTCGTACTTCGTCATCGTGGCGAAGAACGGGTTGCGATACGTCTTTGTCGTGAAGGCGCTGAAGCCGTCGTCGAAATAAATCGTCGTCCCCGCGTTGAACGCCGTCGTTAGCTGCCGCGCGCGATCGGGTCGAAAATTAAAGAAGACGAAGGCGTCGTCTTCTTCGATCGAGCGCGGCTCCCCAACGATCGCCGGCACGACGAACTCGTCATCTTCGCCTCGCGCGTAGGCGTCGCGAATCGCGCTTTCCGCATCGCTCGCTCGACGGTCGGCGCGTCCGTTGGCGAGTAAATCGTAGGCGAGCTGGGTGCGCTCCCAACGCCGGTCGCGGTCCATCGCGTAGTATCGGCCGGTGACGCTTGCGATCGAGCCGGCGAGCTGCGCGCGCGCGAGCTTCGTTTCGAGCTGCTCGACGTATCGCAGCGCCGAACGCGGCGGCGTATCGCGCCCGTCGAGAAACGCGTGAATGGCAATCGGGCATTTTGCCGCGGCGGCTGCGTCGATCAAGGCAAAGAGGTGCGCGATCGAGCTGTGAACGCAGCCGTCCGAGAGCAAGCCCATGAGATGAAGTCTACCGCCGCTGCGCTTGGCGTGCTCGAAGGCGCGTCGCAACGTCTCGTCGCTCGCGAATTCGCCGTCGGCAATCGCCGCGTCGATGATCGTGACGCCCTGCGGCACGACGCGTCCGCTGCCGAGGTTCATGTGCCCGACCTCGCTGTTGCCCATGATCCCTTTCGGCAGCCCGACCGCTTCGCTCGAAGCCTCCAAGGTCGTGTGAGGGTAGCGATGGAGGAGCGCGCGCCAGTTCGGAGGGTTTGCGGCTGCAATCGCGTTGCCGTGCGCTGCTTCCCGGCAACCCCAGCCGTCGAGCACCGTAAGAACTACCGGCTTATATCTCACTCCCGCTACTGACGAGTCCGCTCCGAGCCGAGTCGAGCGGCGCCATCGATTAAAGCGGCAAAGCCATTGGGGTCGAGCGAGGCACCGCCGACGAGACCACCGTTGATGTTCGGCCGAGCGACGTACGAGCTGACGTTCGCGGCGGTCATGCTTCCGCCGTAGAGGATCGGCGTCGTTTCGAGGCCGCTCAAACACGACCGGATCGTCGCCATCACGCGATCGGCCTCGGCAGGATCGCAGTTTTCACCGGTGCCGATAGCCCAAATCGGTTCGTACGCTATCACGACTACCGCCAGCGAGCCGCGTGGAACTCCGTCGAACGCGGCGCGGGTCTGCGCCACCACGCGTGCGTCGGTCATGCCTGATTTACGTTCTTCGAGCGTCTCTCCCACGGCGACGATCGGAGTTAGGCCCTGCTCGAGCGCGGTGCGCACTTTTAGATTTACGGTGCGGTCCGTTTCGTCGCAGTACGCGCGCCGCTCCGAGTGACCGAGGATCACGTGCGTAACGCCGAATTCGCGAAGCATCGGCGCGCTGATCTCGCCGGTAAACGCGCCTTGAAGCTGCCAGTGCATCGTCTGCGCTCCGAGCCGCACGCGCGTTTCGCTCAGCCGCATCGAAGCCGATGGGATCGAGGTAAACGGCGGCGCAACGACGATCTCGATCGCCGGCGAGAGCGTTTCGGTGAGCGGAATGAAGACCTCGAAAAAGGCAGCGGTTTCGGTCGCGGTCTTGTGCATCTTCCAGTTGCCTGCGATTATCGTTCTAACGCTCAAGTGCCGCGACTCCGGGAAGCGTCTTACCTTCCAGGTACTCCAGCGTCGCGCCGCCACCGGTCGAGATGAAAGTCGTCTTTGCGGCAAAGCCGAGCATGTGCGCGGCAGCGGCCGCATCGCCGCCGCCGACGACGCTGACGGCGCCCGCTTCGGT
>JBAUMX010000136.1:0-7749 GCA_049578945.1 Candidatus Cybelea sp.
CCCTTCCGAAGGCCGATGGGGCCGCCTTGCGCGCGACGCCGCGGGCCGCGGCCGCCGTCGACGAGCTGGTGGCGCACCATCTCGGAAAACGCCCAAAAGCGGTCGCGGCGCTCGGAAGTCTTGGAGCGTAAAAGATGGTGATGGCGCTCGACGTAGGCAGCAAGCGCATCGGTATCGCCGTTGCCGATCCAAGCCAGAGCTTTGCCTTGCCGGTGACGACGCTAACGCGCACAAATCGGCGTGAGGATCTCGCAAGGCTCAAAAGCTATTTGGAGTCGTACGGCGTCGACGAGCTCGTCGTCGGAGATCCGCTGACGCTGCAGGGTGAGCGCGGCATCGCCGCTCGCACGATGGACGCGTTCGTGGAAAGTTTGCGCGAGATTTTCGGTGGAACGATCCATCGCGTCGACGAGCGCTTGACGACGGCCCAAGCAACGAAGAGTTTGATCGAAGCCGACGTTTCGCGGCGCAAGCGGCGCGAAGTCATCGACGCGATGGCGGCCGCGCTGATTTTGGAATCTTTTCTAGCGCTCCGCCGTAACGCTTCAAAGAAGTGAGTTGGGCTCGGCGCCTCGCGATGGCGGTGCTCGCCGTCGCGGTTTTGCTGTCCGCAGTGGCGGGTTGGCTGTGGTACGCGATCTATACGAATCGAGGCCTTCCGGCGAGGACCACTCAGGTCGTGATCGAGCGCGGCAGCACGTTGGGCGAAGCGGCGCGAAAGCTCGCGGCGGCCGGCGTCATCGACAACGTGGTGACGTTTCGTCTGTTGGCGCGGTTGCGCGGTCAAGAATCTGAGGTTCGAGCCGGTGAGTATCGCTTTACAACCCATCTCACGCAGAGCGAGGTGTTGCAGGCGATCGTCACCGGCGGTTCGCAGGTTGCCGCCTGGGTGACGATTCCCGAAGGATTTACCGCCGCGCAGATCGCCGGGCGCCTGGAAGAGGCCGGCGTAGGGCCCGCCGCTACGTTTGCACGCAACTTCATGCAGCAACGGCTGCTCGTTGATGGCACCCGCACGAAAAACCTCGAAGGTTTTCTCTTTCCGAGCACCTACCTCGTGCCGCTTGGCGCGTCGCCGCAAGAAGTTGCCGCGCCGATGGTTGCCGAGTTCTTTAAGGAGCTTCCGCGGGATGCGCGACAGCGATCGCGCGCGCTGCACGTGACCGTCCCGCAGGCGGTGACGGTGGCGTCGCTGGTGGAGCGGGAGGCCAAGAGCGAGATCGATCGTCCGAGGATCGCCGAAGTCATTTACAACCGGTTGCGGCTTGGGATGCCGCTACAGGTGGATGCCTCGATCGAGTATGCGCTGCCGCGTCACAAAAGCCAGCTCTCGTTCGAAGACTTAAAAATTGACTCTCCTTACAACAGCTACCAACGCGTCGGTCTGCCTCCAACGCCGATCGCGAACCCGGGCCGCCCCTCGCTGGAGGCGGCCCTCAATCCGTCGAAGGGCCAAGACCTCTACTACGTCTACTGCGGGAACGGGCGTCACGTCTTCGCAAAGACGCTGGCGGAGCATCAAGCCAACGTCGCCCGCTGTCTGGGCTCCTAGGAGGAAGAAGAGACGATGTCAACTGAAAACGGGGAAAACGACCAGCCTCGGACTCCGCTCGAGTTGAGCGACGTGCTCAACATCGAAACCAACGACGGCGCGTCACGATCGTTCGAAGTGGTCGGCATTCTCGAGGATCCCGAGGACGGCGCTTCGTACGCGGTTCTTCGCCACGAAGCCGCCGATGAAGAAGACGATGAATTCATCGTGACCGACGTCCAAGGCAACCTGTTGCGCGAGGAGGAGCTCGCGCAGGAAATCCTCGACGACTTCTTGGCGTTCACCGAAGAAGACGACGAACGCGGAGCGCACAACGGGGAGCGACGCTGATTCGGATACTCTTTCTCTCGGCAAGCGTCGGCGTCGGCCACGTTTCGGCCGCAAATGCCGTTGCAGCGGCGTTGCGACGGATCCGGCCCGCGGCGCAGACGTCCGTGATCGACTCCTACGAGTACGCAGCACTCGTCGTTTCACGCATCGTTTCGGACGGCTATCTTCGAATGGTCAAGACCACCCCGCAGCTTTACCGCTACATCTACGATCGCGCCGAAAGAGCAACGGAAGTTGGCCGCTTTCGAACCTGGGCACACCAGTTTACCGCAGGCAACCTGCGGCCGCTGATGCTGCGCGAACGGCCCGATGTCGTCGTCTGCACGCACGCCTTTCCATGCGGAGCGATGGCGGAGTACAAGAACGCCTTCGCGGATGCGCCGCCGGTCGTCGGGATCGTCACCGATTTCGCCGTTCACCGTTTTTGGATGCATGAAAACATCGATCGATACGTCGTCGCGACCGAAAGCATGCGAGATGCGCTCACGGCCGGTGGCGTTCGCGTAGAGTCGATCTCGGTGAGTGGCATTCCGGTGCGTGCGGAGTTCGCGCCTCCGAGCCAGTCGCGCGCGGCGCTGGGCGAGCGGCTCGACCTGCCCGGCGGAAGGCAGGTCGTGCTTTTGATGGGGGGCGGCCTCGGGCTCGCTCCGATCGAGCGTATGCTCCGAGCGCTAAAACCGGTGCGCGCACCGATTGCCGCCGTCGTCATCGCCGGGAGAAACGCCCGGATCGGACGCCGCCTGGCCGAAGCCGCCGATAGCGTGAGCTTCCCGGTTCGGGTGCTGCCTTTCGTGGAAAACGTCTACGACTACATGCACGCCGCCGACCTACTCGTCACGAAACCCGGAGGCCTTACGACCGCCGAAGCTTTGGTCGCCCAGCTACCGCTGGTGCTTTGCAAACCGTTGCCCGGTCAAGAAGAGCGCAACGCTCGCGTACTCGTCGAGGCCGG
The DNA here is from genome assembly GCA_049578945.1 of Candidatus Cybelea sp. Lineage (GTDB taxonomy): Bacteria > Vulcanimicrobiota > Vulcanimicrobiia > Vulcanimicrobiales > Vulcanimicrobiaceae > Cybelea. The sequence continues at coordinate 2,835 of JBAUMX010000136.1, forward strand.
AGCTGCGGTACGCGCGCGCCGGCTCGAAGAGCTTGCCGCAACCGTCGAGTCGCTGCTCGCGGATCGCCCGCGCCGCGAGGAAATGGTCGCGGCGGACCGCCGATTGGGACGCCCGAACGCCGCATTAGAAGCAGCGCGTATGATCGCGCAGCTCGCCGAATCCCGAAAGGAGATCGTCGCTTGATTCTACCTTCGTCGCGAACGTACGCTACGTGCTTGGCGGTGGTGCGCATACTAACCGGCGCGATCTGGCTAATCCACGCTATCCCAAAATTCATGAACGGCGAGGCCTTCTTGCCGCCGAACGGCGTTTTTGCGACGTACCTGCAAAACGGCATCGCAAAGACGGCCGGTCCATTTCACGGTTTTCTGGCCGGCGTCGTTGCTCCCAACGCGGCGATCTTCGCGGAGCTTGTGCGCTTCGGTGAGCTCTGCGTGGGGATCTCGCTCATTCTCGGCTTGTTCACGCGGCTCGGCGGCTTCTTTGGCATCGTGCTGCCGCTGGTTTATATGGCGGCCCGGGGAGCCGGGACGACGGTCAGCGCCTGGGGTACTGCGGATGCCTCGCTCGCGCTGCTTTCGGCGATCAGTCTTTTCTTGCCGACCGGACGCGTCGCAGGCTTTGACGCGCTGCGCGGGCCGCGCGCGCCCCGCAAACAGCGGGTGGTTGCAGAAGTGGTTGCGGAGCGCCCGCTTAGCGGCCCAAGCGCCCCTCCCTAGCAGTAATCGCTCGCTTGCCTGTTACTGCACTCAGCCCAGCGGGCGTATGATTGCAGCCCACCCGACAGTTGAAGGAGCTTTGCTATGAAAACCTCATTGGCCGCACCCACGTTCGGCGTGGTAGCGGCTCTTCTTATCGTCGCCGGCTGCAACGGCGCGGGAACGCAGTCGCAGCTTGCTCCGAGCAATACGATGCAGACCAACGCAACGCAATCCGGCATGAATCCACTCACCCACGGGCCGAGCCCGAACTTCATCGGCGGCAATCCGAAGCTGCACCCCGCCAAGGGCCGGTCGTGGATTTCAGCCAAGGCGGTCCCCGATAATCTCTGGTACGTCGCCGACACGTTCGCAAGTTCGATCCTCATCTTCTCGTGGCGCAAACTGTCACCAGCGGGTGCGATTACCGGCCTTTCGGAACCGTACACGTTCTGCGTCGACAAGGCACAAGACGTCTATATCGCGGACTTCGGCCTGCGTGAGGTTCTTGAATACGCGCATGGCGGCACGACACCGATCAAAACGTTGGCTAGTAACGGCCTTGCAATTGCGTGCAGCGTCGATCCGACGACCGGAAATCTCGCCGTCGTTAATTTCGAAGGCTATCCAAGCGGCAACGGTAGCGTCCTCGTATATACCGGCGCTACTGGGACTCCGACGGTGTACACGGCGCCAAACCTCGACCTTTACTGGTTAGCCGGCTACGATTCGAGCGGCAACCTCTTCGTCGATGGTGAAGATCCTAGCGGAGTCGTCTCCTTGGCGGAGCTTCCAGCCGGAGGCTCCAGCTTCGGGGCGATCGCCATGAACGTTACGCTCGGATTCCCCGGTGGTGTGCAGTGGGACGGCAAGTATGTTGACGTCGGCGATCAATCAACGAACACGATCTACCAGTTCACCGTCTCCGGATCAAGTGCGACGGAGCAAGGCTCGATTCCGCTCACCGGCGACATTGACGCATTTCAGTTTTTCATACCGAAGTTCGGTTCCGGAAACGTGAATCCGCAAGGCAATCGCGTCGTCGCTGCCGACTTTGGATCGGGCGACGCGAATAAGTTTCTTTATCCCGCCGGTGGTTCGCCCACCAAGACGATTACGGGCTTTAACGGACCCGAAGGCGTGATCGTCAGCAAAGGCAAGAAGTAACGACTCGCAAACGCGACAGAAAGACGATGGGCCTGCGCCAGCAGGCCCATCATCCTGGACGGACTAGACCGCGGCCGCCGGTAGCTTAGAGTTGCACCACGAGAAGCACCGTATCGTCCACGGGTCGCTGCGACCCCATGACGCTGCGTTGAACGAAGGCCGCCGGCCGTTCGATTGTTGGGTCGTCGACTAAGAGCGTAACGGCGCGCAAGGCAGCCGATTCGGCTAGAGAAATGTTGCGTTGGAACTCGGTAAGCCCGTCGGTGTAGAAGAGGACGACGGCACCGCGTTCTAGGTCCACCGTATGCGTCACCGCCACGACCGCCTCCCCGACGCCGAACGGCACACCGCCGTAGTCCAATAGATGCGCGGGAGTATTCGGCGCCGCGAGGATCGGTTGTGGATGCCCGGCGCTGGCGTAGCTCATCTCCGAAAGGTCCTCGCTTATGATGGCGACGATCGCAGTGATCGGCGCGTCGACGGCGAGTCGCAGATTTCGGTCAACGCGGGCGAGGATCTCCGCCGGCTCGCGCGCCTCAAAGGCGGCAGCAAAGATACTCCGTCGCAGACTTGCGCCGGCGACTGCCGCATCGAGGCCGTGACCGGCAACGTCACCGATGGAAAAGACGATCCGTCCGTCTGGAAGTTTGAAGGCGTCATACCAATCTCCGCCGATTAACGCTTCGCGCTCGGCCGGAATGTAGAGCGCGTCCGTTCGAAGGCCCGAACGTTGCGGAAGAGCAGCAGGGAGAAAGGCCGTTTGCAGCGTTTCGACGGAGTGCTGCGTGCGCTCGAGCAACGCATCGAGCGCAGTGCGCGCGGCACGCTTCTCGGCGGTTACGGCTGCGAGCACGAGTCCGGTAAAAGCAAAAACCGACATCCAGCTATCGAGCTGAATTAGCCGTAAATCCAAAGATCCGGTTACCCAAGGGCCTAAGTTGTGACTCGTCGCCCAGATAGCAATGCCGCCGATGACGGCGATCGCGGCGGCCGTTTCGCGTTGCCGGAACCGCAGCGCCGTCCAAATGATGAACGGGTAAACCGAAAGTCGCAACGGAACGGCGCTTAGAAAGGACACCCAGCTTGCGGCAAGGAGCGTTACGCTCAGGAGCGCAAGCTCGAATCCCCCGCCATCGGAACGCACTCCTCGGTTCCCGCTCGTTATCCACGCGAGTAGCAACGGCGCAACGAAGAGCACGCCCATGGCGTCGCCCGTCCACCAGAGCAACCAGGTCGATGGGCCGGAACTCCAAGGAACGATTCCTGCCAGCGCGAGACAAATCACACCGTTGGTTGCGGAGACGGTCATCGCGACCGCCGACCCGCAGACCACGAGAAGCACCACGTCGCGTACGCGCTCGAGCTCGTTCTGGAACCCGAATCGTCGCAGCAGGTAGGCGCCGAACACGGGTGCGAGCGTGTTTCCCGTCGCTATCGCAGCAGCCGTCCAGACTGGCTCCGAGCTCAACGCATTGCTGGCGAACGCTCCGAGCCAAATACCCGGCCAAACGCGATATCCGTAGAGAAGCAGCGCGGCTATTGCGATTCCAGTCGGCGGCCAGATGGCCGTCACTTGTTTCGTCGCGAACGCGAGTGAGAATCCGAACTTCGCCGCGGCGAGGTAAGCAACGGCAACGAGAAGCGGCATGACGATCCTGCCGCCGACGGTTCTTAGCCGAACCCAGGGCATGGTGTGATCGCTCATTCTCGCCGCGCCAATTCATGACGTATACCAGGGAACCTTTTCGGAGCTAGGGGGACTTCCGGAGGTAGCCGCCCTCGGTTAGCAAACCGTAAGCATGTCGCCTTCGGCGGTTGATGCCGCCGGGAGCATTGAGCGAAGAAACCGCAAAAGGCGAGGTTGGTGAAGCGCGGAGAGATGGCCGAGCGGCTGAAGGCGGCGGTTTGCTAAACCGTTATACGATGTAAAGTCGTATCGAGGGTTCGAATCCCTCTCTCTCCGAAGCCAATCGGGTAAGTGTCATCCTGAGCTTGTCGAAGGACGAAGCACGCGGTCGTAGCTCAATTGGATAGAGCAACAGGCTACGAACTTGTAGGTTGGGGGTTCGAGTCCCTCCGACCGCGATTTCGCAAGAGCGGGCGGCAAGGATTCTTGCGACGACCGCTCTTGGCGCGCAAGCACCTGCCGGAGTTGTCGCAAGGCGCGAACTCCTGCTATACTGCGGAGTCGTACGACGCTTGCCAAGGCTCGGTAGCTCAGTGGTAGAGCAGGGGACTCATAAGCCCTTGGCCGTAGGTTCAAGTCCTACCCGAGCCAATAAAAAACTGCCATATGTTACATTGAGTTTTCTTCGCGCCTTCTTTGCGCGGCAAAGGGCCGTATACTTACCCGTATACTTACCGTAGATCTATTATCGTGACCCAGGGCCTTTTCGCCACACCTCGCCTGAAAACGACGACCTCAAAACCGCGCCAAAAGCCATTGACTAACCGTCGGTCGCCGCTTTTGGTGATGAACAACAACTACACACCCTAATGGGGACAGAATGAATCCTAAGCGGCGTCGTCGCCGCACTCTTAGCAGGCTGCGCGGGATCGCAGTCGATCTCCGCTGCTGCGCCCGCCGCGCCTGCTGGCATCGCGCTGAAGACGCACAGCCGGAACCTTCAGCGTCACCGGAGCCGAGCAGACCTTTAAGGTCCCCCGACACGTTACGTCAATCACCGTTGACGCTTACGGCGGCGGCGAGAAAGGGGAAGGTCTGCGCAAAGTACGATACGGGCTCGGCGGGCGCACGCAAGCCACGCTGCCGGTCACGCCAGGCGAAACGCTCGCGATCTTCGTCGGCGGTGTCGGTGGATTCAACGGCGGCGGCGCTGGCTGCGACGGTCGCTTCGGTGCCGGTGCCTCGGACGTGCGCGAGCATGGCGACGGTCTGAGCAATCGCATCCTGATCGCGGGCGGCGGCGGTGGCGACGAAGGGCAGCGTGGCGGCTATGGCGGCGCTCTGATCGGCGGCACGGGCAACGGCGGTCGCGTTGGGCAGAAGAACGGCGGCGGTGGCGCAGGCGGCACGCAAAGCGCAGGC
>JBAUMX010000137.1:0-37085 GCA_049578945.1 Candidatus Cybelea sp.
CGTCGGCGTCGCCCGCGCGATCGCGGCGCGGCCGCGCGCGCTGCTCATGGACGAACCGTTCGGTGCCGTCGACGTCGTCGTGCGGACCGCTCTGCAGCGGGAGCTCGTTCGGATCGTGGCCGAGCTGAAGACGACGACGATCTTCGTGACCCACGACGTAGACGAAGCCTTCCGCTTGGCGGACCGGATCGTCGTCATGCACGGCGGCCGCATCGAACAGATCGGCCTTCCTTTCGAGCTCTTCGAGAGCCCGGCAACGCCTTACGTTCGCGAGCTGGTCCACGCCGGCGACGAAGTCTACGGTCGCTACTTCATGCGCGGCCGCGAGCTGCTCCGCACCCCATGAGCTATCTCGTGGGCCATCTATGGCGAGTTGCGGTGCTTGCCGCCGGTCACATCGAACTCGTCGCCGCGGCGCTGGTGGTTGCGTTCGCGTTCGCCCTTCCAATCGGCATTTTCGCGGCGCGTCACGCGCGCGTGGCGCCTTGGCTGCTCGGTGCGCTCGGGGCAATCTACACGATTCCCAGCCTGGCGCTGCTCGCGGTCTTCGTGCAGGTCTTCGGCCTCGGGTTCACGCCGATCTTCGTCGCGCTCGTCGTCTACGCGCAGTTCATGCTGGCGCGCAACGTCGCCGCCGGCATAAACGGCGTCGATCGCGCGCAAGTCGACGCGGCCCGCGGTCTGGGAATGTCGGCCCGTCAAGTATTGGTGCGGGTCGAGCTGCCGCAGGCGCTTCCGGTCTTAATCGGTGGGGTGCGGATTGCGGCGATCGCGATGATCGCGATCGCGACGCTAGGCGGTTACGTCGGCGGCATCGGTCTGGGCGTCTTGATCTTCAACGGTTTGACACTGCATCAACCGCAGATGATCGTCGCCGGAAGCGTGGCCGCCTCCTTGCTGGCGATCGGAATCGACACGCTCTTGCGGCTGGCTCAAAATATCCTTGCGGCGTAGGCGGCTAGATGGCTTCGATCTTCGCCATCATTCCCTGATCCTCGTGATCGAGGATATGGCAATGAAAGACGAACTCGCCGCGAATGACCGGATCGCGAAAATCCATCAACAGTACGAGCGAGCCTGGTGGCCCATTCTTTCCCGACCGATGCGGTAACACGATCGTGTCGGACCAGTACGGATGCTTGAGCTTTACCCCATCGATACTTTCAACCAAGAAGTGGAGTTGATGTATGTGAAAGTCATGAATTTCTTGGGTGACGTTGAGCACGTGCCACTCTTCGACCGTTCCGGCGTGCACGACGAACATCGGCGGCGAGTTCATATGGAAGGACTTGCCGTTAATAAAGAAACGCGGCTTCGCATCTTCGCTGAAGATCACAAGACGTTTGGCTGCGGGGGCCGGAAGCGCGGTCGTGTAAACGTTGGACGGCAACGGCTCCCCGACGGTCAACGGTCGCGTTGAGAAGTAGCCGCCTTGGGGCTTGCGCGGCGCGACGAGGTCGCCAAGCCAGATATTCGGATCCGGATCGCCGTTCGGCCCCGTATCGTAGCAGAGCGTGCGGAGCTTGGCGCGGCCGCTCGCCGGCCCCGTCACCACGAACTCGGCACGACTGGCCGGCGGAATGACAATATCTTTTTCAACGAGCGTCGGCGGCGTGCCCGGATAGGAGTCGAGCGCGAAGCCGTCGATCGCGACGACTTCAAGCTTCTCTCCCTGAATGTTGAGTCGCAGCGTCTTGTGGCCGGTCGCATTGATCACGCGGAAGAACTGCTTCTCGCCGCGCGCAATCGTAATGATCGGGTGGGCGACGCCGTTGAGCGTCGTCTTTAGGCCGTCCTTGGTCGAACACGGCGCCGTATTGGAGTTTTGCGGATGCATACGCCCCATATCCGGCGCATTCGACGAATCGGACATGCCGTCGACCATTGCGGCGTCATCGACGTCTTCGCCGCCGTTGCCGGTCGCGCGAACGATGATTATCCGCTGGCGCATCTTCGCGAGACCGGGCAGGTGCCGCGTCAGCCCCTCGACGACGATCGCACCGGACATGCCGCTCGCGCCGACTTGAAAACTCGTCGCGCCGTGCACGTGCGGGTGATACCAGTAGAGGCCCGGCTCTTGATTCTTCGGCACGTGCACGACGTAGTGCAGGTGCTGACCGGGCATAGCCAAGACCGAGAGCACGTCGTCGCCGGGCCGCTGTGGTGAGATGCCCAGGCCGTGGAAGTGCAGATTCATATCCTGCTGCAGCGGCGCTTTGTCGGGCGGTGGCTCTCTGGGCAACTGGTTCTTCAGGTCGACGACGAACGTCTCGCCGGGTTTGATGTCGATCGTCGGAGCGACGTTCGCCATATGGTCGTACTCGAACGTGGGCTGACCGGTCGCCTTGTTTTCGTTAACGAGCAGCGAAACTTTCGCGACGCCGTTGACCGCTTTCACGACCGGCGGCTCCGGCAGCTCGACGGCGGCGCCCGTTTGCGGAGCGCGCACCTGGCCCATCGGCGGCGCGACCGGAGTTATCGGACCGCTAGCGCGGCCGCCGCATCCGGCGAGCCAAGCACACGCGATCGAAAACGCGAGGAGGCGCCGCACCTGTTTCATCGCGACGGGGAGTACGATTGCACGCAAGTCCGCGTGGCATCGCTGACCATCGGCTGCATCGTGTACGACTTCTTGCCGAACGGATCGTTCGCGATGTGCTGAAATGCGCAGACATCGGCGATCTCACCGGCGGGTCCCGTCCACGCCGTGAACGGCAGCGGATCGGTGATTGACTCGCCGAACTCGTGACCGGCCATGATCGTTACGCCTTCGTTCGTTCCGCTCTCACCCGAAGGCGGAGTGATGCTGTTCGAACCGCAGTTCGCGCCTGCATCGGGGATGTAGGGCAGATAGGCGTACGGAATCGGAGTCTTCTGAGAGTACGCGTAGCTGTGATACGCGCACCATTTCGAACCGAAGTCAACCTCGCTGTGCTTGTGCGGCGTAACTACGAAGTAGATCCCGTTGGGATCGTAGCCGAAGTGACCGACCGCTTTGAGCGACTCAGCAGCGATTTGCCCATCGTTAGGCCTCTTCGGAACGGCCGAATTGTCGTTCCAACTCCCGCCAAACTGGTTGCTCGGGTTCGTTATGTAGGTTTTCTTCTTCTTCTTTGTGGGCTGAGAATAATATTGGACTTCGATGTTGTTGTGGCCGCTGCCGCCCATGACTTTCGCGTACGCTAGCACCAGCGGCTCGATTTTGTCGGGATCGCTGTTCTTATTGAAATCCCAAAACGTGAAGTAGAACTTTGGCGTAACGATTACCGGACCGCCTAAGTACGGAACGTACGGCAGCAGCGGCGATACCCGCGACTCCGGCGATAACGCGCTCGAGCGGGTGGCCGCGTAGTGCGGCCGATGGAAGAGCGCTCCATCGGCATAGATCCAATCCGGACCGGCCGGCACGAACCTCGAGGCATCCGCTTGCGTCGTTGAAGGACCAAGGGGCGAAACCCCGGCACCGGCGCAGCCGGCTACGAAAATTGCGACGAGCGGACCAAGCACGAACGCAACGCGTGAAAATTTACGCATCGGAATTACCCCTTTGACGGTTTAGATTGCTTCGATCTTGGCCATCATTCCTTGATCCTCATGATCGAGAATGTGGCAGTGGAAGAGGAACTCGCCGCGGATGATCGGATCGCGGAAGTCCATCAACAGCACGACTGAGCCCGGTACGCCCTGCTTATCGACCGAACGGTGCGGCACGATGATGCTATCGGCCCAGTGCGGGTGCTCTTGTCTTACGCCGTTGATGCTCTCCACCAAAAAGTGGATCTGATGGATATGAAAGTCGTGAATTTCATAGGTAACGTTGACGACCCGCCATTCCTCGACGGTTCCCGTGTGGACGACGAACATCGGCGGCGAATGAATGTTGAACGACTTTCCATTGATGAAAAATTTCGGCTTGGCATCTTCGCTTAGCACGACCAAGCGCTTGGCAACCGGCGCGGGGAGCGCGGTCGTGTAGACGTTTGCGGGAAGCGGTTCGCCAACGCTCAGCGGGCGTGACGAGAAGTCTCCCCCGTCGTTATGCTGTTTCGGAGCTACGAGCTCGGCGAGCCAGATGTGCGGATCCCCATCGCCGTTAGGCCCGGTATTGTAGCAAAGCGTGTGGAACTTGGCTCGCCCGCTCGCCGGTCCGGTGACGACGAACTCGGCACGTCCCGCCGGAGGAATGATCACGTCGGACTGCGTGCGCGTCGGCGGCGTACCGGGGTATGAGTCGAGCGCGAAACCGTCGATCGCGACGACTTCGACCTTTTCTCCTTCGACCTTGAGGCGCAGCGTTTTGTGACCGGTCGCATTGACGACGCGGAAGAACTGCTTCTCCCCCGGCGCAATCGTGATGACGGGCCGGTAGGCGCCGTTGAGCGTCACCGTCAGACCGTCTTTAAACGTGCACGGCTGCGTGTTGCTGAACTGTGGACGCACGGGCGAATCCGGCCTGCCGGACATATCGGACATGCCGGACATGTCGTCGTCCCGCACTGGAAGATTCTGACCGATCCCGGTCGCTCGCACGATGATGAGGCGCTGTTTCATCTTTGCAAGCTCGGGAAGGTGGCGTGTCAGGCCCTCGATGACGATCGCGCCGGACATTCCGCCCTCGCCGACTTGATAGCTCGTCTCGCCGTGGACGTGCATGTGATACCAGTAGAGTCCCGGCCCTTGATTCTTCGGAACGTGCACGACGTAATGGAGCTTCTGACCGGGTTTTGCGAGCAGTCCAAGGACGTTGTCGCTATGGCCCCCCGGCGAAACCGTCAACCCATGAAAGTGCAGATTTGCGTAGGAGGCCATTCCGGTGCTCGCCGGCAGATTATCGGTGAGCTCGATTTCGAACGACTCGCCCGGATTGATGTCGATCGTGGGCGCGACGCCGTGCTGATAGTTGTACTGAAACGAGGGCAAGCCCGTCGCCGGATCGACGTTGGCGATTAGCGAGAACTTGGCGACGCCGTTGACCGCGTGAACGACGGGAGGCTCTGGAAGTTCGTTGACGTTCCCATCCCGTGAAGGCGCCTGTGGGGCCGCCGGCAGCTGGGGAATCGGATTGGCCGGCCCGCTGGCGCGGCCGCCGCAACCGGCAATCCAAGCACATGCTACCACCAAAGCAATCAGGCGGCGGGTCACGGGGTTTGCTCCTATTCTCGGACCAATAAATGCACGCTGAAACGATTACCGCGGTCATGCCAATTCGACCCGGCACGAAAACCGGCGGCTTGCCCGAGCCGTACGATCTCGTCGTCGGTAAATTTATACGAGGATTCGGTATGAATCCGTTCACCGGCGGCGATGTCGACGTGCAGCCCCAACGCTCGCACCGTAACGACCGCCGCTTCACGCGCTTGCAGAAACGAATCGACCGACCCGCGCGCCGCATCGTAGCGTGCGACGTGCGCAAAGTTGCGAGGATCGAAGTCGGCGCCGAGCTCGCGATTGACGCGTGCGAGCACGTTGCGATCGAACGCGGCAGTAACCCCCGCCGGATCGTCGTAGGCGAGCTCGAGCGTCGCGCGATCCTTCTTGAGATCGGCGCCGAGCAGCAGCCCGTCGCCTGGGCGCAGCACCGAACCGAGTAAGCTCAGCAAGATCGCCGCTTCCTCTGGCTGATAGTTGCCGATGTTCGATCCCATCAGCATCGCAAGCGTCTTGCGCTCCAAACGAATAGCGCGCGATTCGAGCACGTCGAAGTAATCGCCGGCATACGCACGCACGCGCAGCGTCGGGTACGCCTCGACGAGCGCAAGCGACGACGAGCGCAGCGCCTCGGTCGAGATGTCGATCGGACTATAGCAGAGCTCCTTCTGCACGCGCAGGGCCTCGCCGATCAGCAGTCGCGTTTTGATCGCGCTTCCGCTGCCGAGCTCGAGAAAATCGACGGGAGCATCGAGCAGCCTGACCATCTGCCATCCCCATTCGGAGAGAATCTCCCGTTCCGCCGCCGTGAGGTAATATTCGGGCAGCCGCGTGATCGCGTCGAAGAGCGCCGAGCCGATCTCGTCGTAGAAATATTTCGACGGCAAGCGCTTGCGTGCCGAGCCGAGTCCGCTGGCGACGTCCTGCGCGAAGGAGGGCACGCCGCGGGACCGCGGCACCGTTACGAGTTCGAAGCGATCGGAGACCGCGGTACGAATAGTCAAGGTCGGGCGACTTCCCGCCAAGGGGAGGACCAAACCTCCTTCTTAAGGTCTGGCCGCCCCGGCCCGCAGCCGCGAGTTACGAAAGCCATAGAGCGCGTAGAAGAGCATCCCCACGAAGAACCAGACGACGTAGCGGGTCCACGTGGCCGCTTGCAGCCCGGTGATCAGATACGCGCACGAGAGGGTGCCGGCGATCGCAAAGAGGGGCAGCAACGGCGCACGGAACGGCCGCGGCGCGCTCGGATTGGCAACCCGCAGCACGAGCACTCCCGCGCAAACGATCGCAAAGGCGACGAGCGTACCGATGTTCACCAGCTGCAGCAACGCGGTCAGCGGCAGCACCGCGGCGAAGACCGCCACGATCGCCCCGGTAACCATCGTCATCCGCGCCGGCGTGCGAAAGACCTGATGGATGCGCGCGACTCCGGGCGGCAGCATTCGATCGCGTGCCATGACGTAGAAGATGCGCACTTGTCCCAGCAACGAGGTCAGCATCACCGTCGCGTTCCCGGCGAGACCGCCGAAGGCGACGATCCAATAGAGCGCGTGATTCTTGCTAACCGCACCAAGCGCGTCGAGAATCGCCGCGCCCTCGGAGAGCCGATCGAAGCGCAAAACGCCGACCGTGCAGAGCGTCAACGCCACATAAAGTATTCCACCCAGCGTGAGAGCGAGGATAATCCCGATCGGCACGTCGCGCGCGGGACGTTTCGCTTCTTCCGACGCGACGGTAACAGTGTCGAAGCCGATATACGCGAAGAAGACGAGCGCGGTGCTCGCCACGACGCCGTGATAACCGAACGGCGTAAAGGGCCGCAAGTTCGACGGATGGATCGCATGCGCGACGGCGGCGACGAAGACCAGCATCGAAACGATCTGCAGCACGACGAGCGCGCCATTGACACCGGCAGATTCGCGGATGCCGATCGCGACCAAAATCGTTATCGCAAACGTCGCGATGCAGGCGAAAAGATCCACTTGCAGGTGAGGGCCGTGAAGGTTCGCGGTCTGGGCCCAACTTGGGAACGTGATCCCGATGTTGGCGAGCATGTGCTGGAAATAGTCGGAGAGCGACGACGCGGTCGGAGCCAGCGATAGACCGTATTCTAGAATGAGGTCCCAGCCGATGACCCAGGCGACGAGCTCGCCGAGCGTCGCATACGCGTAGGTATAGGCGCTCCCGGCTACCGGCACCATCGATGCAAACTCCGCATAGCACAAGGCGACGCACAGGCTGACGAGACCGGAGAGCACGTACGCAAGGATGACGGCCGGGCCCGCCGCATGGGCGCCAGCCCCGAGCGTCGGAAAAATGCCGCCGAGCATTGTACCTAAGCCGATTGCAGTCAGCGACGGCCAACCCAAAACGCGCCGAAGCTTGGGCTCTGAGCTCTCGGGCGTCGTCCACCCGAGCGGCTGACGAGCGAGGAGCTGCTTTATGAAACTCGGTCGCACCAAGCGTTCACGGTTTCGTGCAAAGCTCTCGTAACGCCGCTTCGGCCATTGGGCTGGGCGCGGCTCCGGGCGGTCTAACGTACATCGCGAAGTACGTCGTCCCAGCAATGTTCGTCATCACTAGGTCGACGCGATCGTCGCCGCCCCGCGCCGAGGTACCCCGCGCCGCCAGATACGTCGCGGGCTGGTTGCCGCAGATTTGGATCGCTTGCCGCTGCTCGATGGTAGCGTTTTTGAGCGTGTCGTTCAGACGCGCGTCCGAAAAGACTTCGCTCGGCGCAATCGCCTTCGGCGATTTGACGAGCATCAGCATCTGCCGATCATCGCCCGGTGGTCGCCAGAACTGCATGAATCCCATGATCCCGGGCGAGGGCCGCCAATCCGGCGGCGCCTTGAACTGCAATCCGTCAGCGGGACTTGAGTTGAACGCACAGCCGGCCAGGCTCAGTGCGGCCAACGCGATGACGCGACCTCTGAAAAACTTCATCGTCTTCTGTTCTTTTGCTCGCTCACCTGACCTTCGTACGAGACGATGCGGGCCCAGCGGTCAAAGATCAGCGCGATGTACTCGCGCGTTTCCGGGTACGGCGGCACGCCGCGATACTGCGCCACAGCGAGGGGACCGGCATTGTATGCGGCGAGCGAGGCTGCGTACGCATCGGCGTAGCGATCGCGATACGCGATGGCGTAGCCGCCCAGCAGCGCGGCCGCGGCCTCGATCGATGCAAACGGATCTCGCGGGTCGAGACCGACGCCGGACGCTGTCTCCGGCATGAACTGCGCGATGCCGATGGCGCCCGCCGATGAGAGCGCTCGCGGATCGTATGCCGACTCTTGCAGGAGCGCGGCGCCTAGAAACTCCGGAGGGAGCCCATGAGCTCGCGCGGCGTCGGCAGTCGCACCGGCAAAGAGCAGCGCGCCGGCCGCGACGATGCGCGGATTTGTGCGAAGAATCGCCCGGGCTATCGCCAGCTCGGGCGCTGTCACGACAGCTCCGTCACGAACGAGGACGGCTCCTTTGACCGCGTCGACGTCTGAGGGTGACGGCCAACTTAACACGATGTTAAGAGCCCGGCCAAGATGCACCGGCGCAACAATCGGCGTCTTCGCGTGGTATATGGTATGTTGGAGAGTGCAGCTACAGAACGAGATCGCCGCAAGTATGCTCTTTATTACCGCTCTCATCATCACGCTCGTCGCGGGAGACTTCGCCTCGACGTTCTTCTATCACGTTCCGCAGCATCTGTGGTTCACGCTACATCTGCGGACCCATCACGACCGGAAGCGTTCGTACTTCGATCACGCAGTACTCTCGACCAACCCGGCGGTGCTGCTCGATGGCCTCCTCGGAGCCGTGCCCTACGTCGTCGTCGCCTCATGCCTCTGGCGTCTTTCGTGGCCGGGCGCTCTCACGGGTCTAGCAATGGGCCAGCTGCACGTGTGGTGGCGCCACACCAGCGAGCTTGGATGGCGAACTCCGATTTGGCTGCGTAACCTCCTCCGGCCGCTCGCCATCGTGCTTCCCGAGGACCACGACGGCCACCACCGAAACCCCGATATCGAGTTCGGCGATATCTTTCGCTTCTACGACGCGCCGGCTCGAGCGCTTATGGCGACGCTCGCTCACACGAGCCGCCGGGCGCGCAACGCAGGCAGGCGCGCTACGAGGAGGGTGCCCGCCAGAGCCTAATCGGGAGGCGTATGACCAAACGGGCGCTCCTGCTGATCTCGGATACCGGCGGCGGGCATCGGAGCGCCGCCAACGCGATCGTCGCGGCCCTGCAAGAGTCGAAGTCGCCTAACGTCTACGAGACTCGCATCGAAGACGTCGCGGCGCACTGCGCCTTTCCGCTGACCCAGCTCGGCCTCGGGTACAGCATGGCGTTGCGGTACGCGCCTCCGATCTACGGCGCCCTCTACCACGCCACTAACGGCCGGCGCCGCTACCGCGCGCTGGTGCGGTTCTGCGAACCGCTCTACCGGGAGCGCCTGCGGGATCTCTTCATCGACTATCGGCCCGACGTGATCGTCTCGGTCCATCCGCTGCTCAATCACGCTGCGCTTCGGGCGCGCGACGATGCCCGAATGCAGCACGTCCCCGTCGTCACCGTGATCACCGACTTGGGGAAGGTCCACGAGTCGTGGCTCGTTCCCGAAGCCGACGCGGTTGTCGTTCCCGCTCGCGAGGTCTACCAGCGTGCGCTCTCGCGGGGCGTTTCACCGGCGCGGTTGCGGCTGTTGGGCCATCCAATCGATCCGAAGTTCGACGACGTCACCGGGAGCCAAGCCGACCTGCGCGCGCAACTTGGGCTTCCGGCCGGCGATACTCCCGTCGTCATGCTGATGGCCGGCGGCGAGGGCGGCGGCAAGCTGCTCTCGACGGCGCTTACGCTGGCGCGAGCGCGTCTTCCGATTGAGTTGGTCGTCGTCTGCGGTCGCAACGAGTCACTCGAGCAGAAGCTCGGCGAACTCTCGGCGGCACTGCCGACGCCGATGCACGTGCTCGGCTTCACCGATAAGATCCCGGAGTATTTTCGCGCCGTCGACCTGCTCGTCACCAAAGCCGGGCCCGGAACGCTGGCCGAGGCGAACGCGGCGCAGCTGCCGGTGGTCGTGTACGATTTCGTCCCCGGCCAGGAACGCGGCAACGTAGACTTCGTTCGCCATAACGGCCTCGGCGTAATCGCTTTGCAGGGCGCAACGAAAGTAGTCGCCGCAGTCCGCGGCCTGATATCGAACCCCGAACGATTGGCGATCATTCGCCACAATCAGGAGATCGTCGCGCCCCGCCGCAGCTCGCGCCGCATCGCCGCGCTGATCAAGTCGATCACCGAGAGCGGGACGATTCCGGCATCCGACGATTTTGTCGGCCTCTCACTGCAAACCGCAGCAGCTGTATAGACCAGGGAGCCTACGCGTCGTTTAAATTGATGTCGGACCGGTACCCCCGCAACCGGCGCGAGCGGGCTAGAAGTCGGGCCGATGCGCCAAACCGTTTTCGATAGTGCTCGTCTTAGGTGGCGCCCTGGGCTTCCCGGTCGGCCTGTTCTTCGGTCATCCTCGCCCCCTCAGACATCAATTCTGCCACCGCACTAGGGCCCAGCGCAGTTTGCAGCGCGCAAAGTACGCGACGATACTCGCGCGGTTGGTTTCCTATCCGGACGGAGCCCATCATCGCCAAGCGAGCATCTACAAAACCCAAGACCCGCGCAGCTTTCGAGCGTTGGTTGATAGGATTATCAGCGGCAACCTGTGGCCGCATCGCCATTATGGCCGCTAAGTGCTGGAGTTGCCAGGCAGCCATGACGTCGAAGTCGCTCGAACGAGCGAGCTCAAGTGCCTCGATTGCATAATCTCGGGCTGCGTCGTAGCGACCCAATAATAATAGAGAGGCTGCGGTGCTGCCAAGAGCATTGGCAATCCCTCTCACATCGTTAAATGCGCGTAGCGTAACGGTGGCGTCAGCTGAATACCGGACCGCCAACTCAACGTTGCCGGCGCTGGCCTCGAGCGAGGCGAGATCATCCATCGTCCTCGCCGCTTCCAGCTCAGCGCCTACAGACTCGTAGCTCTGAAGCGCCTCTGCAATAAAGCCCTTGGCCTGGTTCACATCACCCTCGATAGCGCTCAGGTTCCCTAATGCGCGCAGCGTTGATGCGACAAGCTTCGGATCGTGCGATCGGCGGGCGACTCGCAGAGCCTCTTGCAAAACGACGCCGGCCTCTTGGCGCTGCCCAAGAAACATTAGCGCAAGACCAACGATTCTCTCGGCACGAGCGCCTCCTAGCGCGTCGCCTGTTGCGCGATAAGCTTCCGCAGCTGCACGTCCTCTTTCGAGCGCCTGCTTGTGTTCGCCAAGCGCAAAGGCGATCGCGGCCTCCGCGTGATTTAGCCGCGTCATTGCGCGTTCTTCGGGCAGACCGTTTGCAAGCTCCATCGCCGACGCTATCCACGCCCTCCCCTCCAAGAGCGCGAAGTTCACCCAGACCGCGAGAAGCTTGCAAACCATCTCGAGTCCTAAAAGAACGTCGCGACGCGCCCTCAGCGCCCATTGCAGCGCTGCCCGCCAATTGTCGAGTTCTCTTAGCGCGATCGCGCGCCAGGTGGAATCGGGCTCGTTCTCGGCGGCGCGCTCTAGCCGCTCCGCCAGATCGAGATACGCCAGGGCGTGTCGGTGCGACGTAATAAACTGTTCGCCACGTGAGGCAAGTTTATCGCGAGCAAACTGACGAAACGATTCGAGCACCTGATACTGTGGTTCGCTCGCATCGAAAACCCCGACCAGCAACGATTTGTCAATGAGGCACGAAAGTAGTTCGAATATAGACTCTTTCGTAGCGTCATCCTCGGCGCAAACCACCGCCGCCGTATCGAGAGTAAAACCGCCGGCGAAGACGGAGAGCCGTTCGAAAACCCGCTTTTCTTCTGCCGATAGCAGGTCGTAACTCCATTCGATCGTGGCGCGCATGGTCCGCTGCCGAGGCAGCGCTGTTCGGTCGCCCCCGCTAAGCAGCGTAAGCCGGTCGCCGAGCCGCTCCGCGAGAGCCTCAACTGGTAGTAAACTAACTCGCGCAGCGGCCAGCTCGATCGCCAGCGGAATGCCGTCCAAGCGGTGACAAATTTCGGCGACGACAGACGTGTTCTCCTTAGTTAGCGCAAAGTGATGGTCGACGGCTCGGGCTCTATCTCCAAAGAGCGCCACCGCCGACGAGCGGTCGAGAGACGGCAGGCGGTACGCGTGTTCCCCCGCGGCTTTCATCGGCTCGCGGCTCGTCGCCAGAATGCGCACGCCCGGGCAGCCTAATAGCAACGTACCGGCGACGTTTGCGACTTCGGCGATAACGTGCTCGCAGTTGTCGAAAACTAGGAGCATCGTTCGGTTCCGAAGATAAGCGCTTACGGTGTCGAGCAGTGGGCGGTTCGGAACCTCCTGTACGCGAAGTGCCGACGCGATCACCGCAACAACCAGAGTTGGATCGCTAATCGGCGCAAACCCAACGAAGCCCAACGTGACCTCATCGCTCAGCGCGCTTGCGGCACGTAGCGCGGTTTGTGTCTTGCCGACGCCGCCCGTGCCGGTCAGCGTAACCAGCCTGTGCTCGCGCGCGAGCGTTGCAATCTCGGCGAGCTCTTCGTCTCGCCCGACGAAGCTCGTCAGCGCCAGCGGCAGATTGGAAGTCGCGTCGACCCACGGACCGATCGTGATCGCAGAACCCCCTAGGCTGCGCGGTCCCGAGCGTGCGGCAGCCTCGAATTCGCCGCGTTCCTGCTCGTCGAGCGCCAGTGCCCCCGCCAAGAGCGCGAGCGTTTCGCGCTGTGGACAGCGTCGATAGCCGCGCTCGAGCGCGCCGATGCCGTTGGTGCTCATGCGGGCGGACTCGGCGAGCGCCTCTTGCGAGAGTCCGGCGGCGAGCCGGTGGCGTCGCAGCAACCTCCCGAACTCGGACGAGCTTACGGCTCGCCGTTCGCCTTCCATCGCCGTGATGGCTTCGCTTGGCACCGCTGCCTCCCCCACGCACGTACGGCGACGTGTGCGGCTGAGCCGTGTCGTTGTAAGTTATCGAGCCGACGTCATTTGAGTTAGGCATCGCAGCATTCGATTCGCGCCGCTTCTTACCTCAATGCAAACGCACCGGCTCTCGCGGCGGCGAGAGCGCGTCTTCCGGTCGAGCTGGTCGTCGTCTGCGGCCGCAACACCGCTCGCGCCCCTTCGCAGCTCACGTTGCGTCGCCGCTCTGCAAACGCGCGGACCGCACCGAACGATTCGAGCACGGCAACGGCTGTCTCGACACTGCCACCGCGAGTAAAGGCCAAAAGACGTTCAAATACCCGCTGTTTTTTCAGCGAAAGCCCATCGTAACTCCATTCGATCGTTGCGCGCGGCATCTGTTGGCGTGGTTGTTGAGAACGAGAAGCATCGTTCGGTCGAGCGGTTGCCCAGGGCGCAAGCCAGCGGGCACGAAGGCGTAAGGAACCGTGACCGATGGAAGGCGCCGATTCTGTCGCATCGCGGCGGTTTTGACAATCGCCGGCTTTCCCGTTGTCTCGTCCCTATTCAACCTCGCGACGCCGTTCATTCCGTATGGTAAATTCGGATTCGCTGCCGCCGGCAACGGCACGATCACCCACGTACGCCCCTTTTCTGCTGCCGCCGAAGCAGGGTTGAAGCCCGCGGATCGCTTCGACGTCCCTGCGCTCTCGCCCGAGCAACGCGTCTACGTGCATTGGTCGTTGACGCTTGCCGGCAGAAAAGCGGAGTTTGCCTTGCGCAAGGGACCCGCGCCGACAGTGACGCTTGTCGCGCGGAGGTCGCACGCGAGCGCGTTTGAGATCGCGCTCTATTTTGCGATTTTCGATCTCTTCGCGCTTTCCCTAATCGCGATCGTGCTGATTGCAGCCGCGCTCGTACTCGCACATCCCTCGCGAATGACGTGGGCATTCCTTTTCTATGCGGCCGGCTCGATAGCCGGTTCGCCGATTCTCACGGCGCTCGTTTCGCCGCCTTGCGTAGTCGCCTATTCTGCGTGCTGTGGCATACTATGGTTTGGCGCGTCCGTCGCCCTCGTCGTTTTCGCATTGCGCTTCCCGGGCGATCGGGTCGCTGGTGCCGGCGCGATAGCCGACCGCTGCCTTCCGTGGATCGCGGTTGTAGCCGCGCCCATCATCGTCGCGGCAAATGTGAGTCTCGTTTACCGTGGCACCGACACCGATGGGTTCGAGCATTTCCTAACCATCGCTTCAACGGTACTCTATTGTTTAGCCGTCATTGTTTTCGGTTTCCGCTACTTCACCGAAGGCCGCGACGAGCGGCCGCGTATCGCCTGGGTGATCGCCAGTTTCCTGGTCGGTTACGCCGGTATCGTTGTGGTCCGAATATGCGATAGTCTCAACATTTCAGTGCCCGACAATGTCGTAAATCTTTTGCTCTCGCTTATTGTCGTGGTGCCGATCGCGGTGGCGTATGCGATCGGCAGGCAGCGAGTCATCTCGGTTCGGTTCTTCGTGAACAAGGCGTTCATTTTCGCCGTGCTCGCGGGCTTAACAATCGGCGCCATAATCCTGCTCGATTGGTTTATCGCGTGGCGCTTGGAGCGGACCTTTTCGAACGGCGGAACGCCCGCCGTAGTAGCCGTCAACGTTGCGGCCGCACTGGCTCTCGGCTTCTTGATGTCATGGCTCTATCCGGCGATCAGAGATTTCATCGATCGGCATATCTTTACGCAGCGGTACCGCGCGCGGCAACACATGCAAGAGCTTGCTAAAGACTTTGCGAACATCAACTCGCCGCAGATGATCGACGAAGCTCTCGTCGGCAACGTTTCGGGCAGCTTAGGAATTGATTCGGTGGCGGTTTTCGTGCGCGACGAAGACGGCACGTTTCGTCGCGAAGCTGCCCGTGGATGGGGCGACGACGACGGTCTCGATCGCCTCGATATCGAACGCCTCGCCGCGGCGTTCGAGCGGGCGCGAGGCGCGGTACGCTTCGCAGATCCGCGCCTGATTAGCCGGCGCGTGCCGGCCGGTGACGCGGCGCCTGCGTTGGGGTTTCCGATCTTCGTGCGCGGAGAACTTTCCCGCTTCGTGCTCTTTTCCGGACATCCACATGGGCTCGACCTCGATCCAACGGAGACGCATCTGATCGACGAGGTGACGCGAGCGGCATCGCATGGCTTTGCCCGTTTGTCTCAACTATAATCGGCTAAGACCAGACGCTAGAGCGCCCGCATCAGCTCTGTTGCCGAACTGTGATCGAGGCTCGCTCCTTCTATCAGTAGCGCTTCGACTCGCTCTTCGCCCGCCTCTCGCCGCAGGATCGTAAGCTCCTCGAGCGTTTCATCCGGATCCGACTCACCCCGAGCGGCACAGGCCGCTTCGTTCCACCCGATCAGCTTGATGCAGCTTGCCCAACGCTCGGTGAGACTTATCTCGGGTGACCGATCCAGTTGCAGCACGGTAACCTTCGCCAGCATACCGGCGACGTACGGCGCGAGATCCGGACGTGGGTTTCGTGCGTCGAGTGTAACGGTAAGCCTCGCAGTGCGACCTCCCTCGCCTCGTCGAAACGATCCAGCGCGAGCAAGAACGTGCACTGATTGAGCATAAGAATGACGCATGTCAAGCCGCCTTCCGCGGCCTCGGCCTCGAGGTCTGGAAGGACCTCACGCGAATACGCGAGCGCGACGCCGTGATGACCCAGCCCGTATTCCGCGCGCGCTAGTTCAATTTTGATCAAACGGGCATGCCTCTCGTCGCTATCGCGCAACGCTTCCAGCGCCTCTAGGTTCAGCCGGCGTGCGTGCGAATACGCACCGCGGCGAAATGCGACAAACCCGAGGTAGCTTAACGTCGTCGCGATGGCAGGTCGATCGCCCGATTCACGCCAGTAGGTCAGCGCCTGTTGCAGCTCGCTTTCCGCTTCGTCGAGTTTCCATGCGTGGCTGAGCGCGCGCCCGAGCACGCGCCGCGCAACTGCAAGCAGTTGTGCATCGCCGAGATCTCGGCTTTCATCCACGGCTCGTCGCGCCATCTCAATCGCCTTTTCGTGAGCGCGCAGGTCTATGCAGCACCATGCGAACTGGACCTCAAGCCTAACGGCGAGAGAGCTTGGCGTTCTCGCGTCAACTTCATCGAGCGACAGGGAAAGCCAGCGCAGCGCGTCCGTTGCTCGAAGAAACGGAACGCGCCATGCCAGCTCCTGTCCAAGCCGTGGATCGGCCTGGCGCGCAATCGCCCATTGCATTGCTTCGTCAAAGTTCGCGCCCTCGGCGCGCATTGCGCGCAACGCCTCCGGCGATCGGTCGAGACGAGCATTATAGATAGCCTGGGTTCCGGCGATTTCGCGGCTCAACTGCAAAAGGGCACGCGCGAGGCGATCCGCAAACGCGTCGGATTCGCCTCGTTCGGCCAGCCGATCGCGCGCGTACTGGCGGGTCGTCTCCAGCAGCATGTAGCGCGATTTTTCTTCGCTGAAGTCGGCCACGACCAGTGATTTATCGACAAGCGAGGAGATCAACTCGAGAATCTCGGTCTCATCCTGGCCCTGGTCGGAGCAGACTGAGAGCGCCATCCCAAGCGTGCACCCCCCTCCGAACACGGAGAGCCGCTCGAACAATCTTCGCTCGCGCGACGTTAGCAGATTGTAGCTCCACTCAATAGTTGCGGCCATGGTTTGCTGTCGAGGAACCAGCGCGCGCGTCCCGGCCAAGTGCGAAAAACGGTCGTTGAGCTTTTCGGCCAAAGCTTCGAGCGGCAACGCGTTCACTCGCGCGGCAGCAAGCTCGATGCACAGCGGGATACCGTCCAGCCGTGCGCAAATGTCGGCGACCAGCGAAACGTTTTCATCGACTAGTGCGAACCGATGGTCGACGGCGCGCGCACGATCGCAAAAGAGCGCAAGCGCAGTATATTCGGCGGCATCTTTCGCTTGAAGCCGGTTCCTCAATTCGCGTGGCGGGACGCTCAAGGACGGAATCCGGTAGGCGTGCTCTCCCCCGGCCCGCAGCGGCTCTCGGCTCGTAGCGAGGATTCGCACATTTTGGCAGTTCGCCAGCAGGGCCTCCGCGACGCGCGCAACCTCTTGAATCAGGTGCTCGCAATTATCGAGCACGACCAGTAGCGTCTTGTGTTTCAGATAGGCTGCTAACTTATCGAGAAGCAGCTCGTTGTGCGCTTCCCGAACGCCGAGCGTCGACGCAATCGCCGACGTCACGGATGACGGATCGCCGACGGGCGCGAGCCCGACAAAGGAGACCTCGGTCTCGGCCGAGTCCCTTAGAGTCGTCGCGACTTGCAGCGCCGTCTGCGTCTTCCCAATACCGCCGGTTCCGGTGAGCGTGATCAACCGGTGCTCGCGGACGAGGGTGCCGATCTCTTGGAGCTCGGTTTCGCGCCCGACGAAGCTGTTCAGTGAGAGCGGCAGATCGGCGGCCCTAGTGTCGGGCCACGGACCGACCGTCATGAAGCCCGGGCGCGGGACGCTCGGGCGCGCAGCAGCGGCTTCGAACTCCAGGCGCTCCTCGCCGCTGAGCCCCAAAGCGCCGGCTAAAAGCGCCAGCGTTTCCCTCTGCGGCGTGCGGCGGAGCCCTCGCTCGAGCGCGCTAACGCCGTGGGAACTCATCCGGGCACGTTCGGCCAGCGCCTCCTGCGAGAGCCCCGCCGCCAGCCGATGGCGCCGCAGGAGGTTCCCAAAGTCCGAGCAGGTTGCTCGCTCCTCGACCTCCATGGCGCTCGTAACCTTCGCGCTCGCCTCGGCTGCGGCCCACGGGTAGCCGCAAAATGGAGGTGCGCCGTCGCGGCGCGGGTCAAGGCACTTGTCTGAGTTAGTTGTCCGATTGTGCGTTACTCTGGCCGGGTTTGTCGCGCGATCATGACGGCATGGGACGGCCCACGAGTTTTGCCCTCCACGCGTTCGGACTTCTTTCGTTCGCCGCGCTCCTAGACAGTTGCAGTGGCGGGTCGCTGCAACCGTCGCTCCTTCCCCCGCCGCAATCGCAGGCGCAGGAGAACGGGCATCCGCGGTCCGTAAAGACGGCCGGCTACATCTACGTCTCCAACCGGACGAGACACGGGACATCGCAGCTGCTCGTATACCGCGCCGGTTCGCAGGATCCGTCGCCGATGAGAACCGTTACGCAGGACCTCGTGGACGCCACCGGCGTGGCCGTTGATTCATCCGGAAACGTCTACGTGGCAAACGGGGCCGGGCGTAACGTTTTGGAGTTTTCGCCCGGCGGCGCTTCGCTCGTCTTCACTTACTCCAAGGGGCTCGTTCACCCCGTCGGTGTTACGGTCAGCAACGACGGAACGCTTTACGTTACCGACCAAGGCGATGCCGAATATGGCTTCGTGCAACAGGTTTTCGAATACAAAATCGGCAGCAATATGCCCTTCGTGATTGGCGGCTACGGAACTCCGCCCCAACTGAACGAGGGGATCGCCCTAGATTCCGTTGGGTCGGGAGGGGCGTTTTTTGTTTCCGCGAGCGCGGCTGCGCGCATTCCGCCAAGCGGCGACTGCTCTAACGCCGACGACTATCCATTGGGCGAAAACGAGCTGCCTACGCTGTGGGGGCTAATACCACTATCGCATACCGACCAGCCTTCTGGCCTCGCGTTCGACTCGCGCGGAAATCTCTACGTAGCCGACGTCTGCCTGAAGGACGTATCCATTTACAGCGACGTTGACTATACCTGGACTTACACCGGCGATGTTCCCGGTACGTTCAGCGTGCCGCTCTTTTTGACGATAAACGCGGACATCTTGGCGATTCCGAGCTACGGTGCCAATACCCGCAACGCTGGTTACGTCAGCGTCATAGACCTAAGCGGCAAAACGTCAAGCATAACGATCACCAACGGTCTCCAACATCCGGTTGGTGCCGCGGCCTTTTACTAAAACGAACTGACGATCTAACGCAGCTACCTCAGCTAGCGCCGCGCGGGTGCGCCGCCGTTCCAGATCATGCCGCCGGGAAATACCTCGGGAGACCGCGGCGGTTGATTAAAATCGAAATCCTTACGCAGATCGCCTAGGATCGAAACGTCTTCGCGGACGGTCGGGCGCTGATCGGGCCGGCCGTCGTTCTTCGGATCGATGCGCCGCCCGTCGAGAAAATCGTCTTCGATGAATTTGACGTATGCGTCGTGGCTGAGCGTTTGGTGATCGATGTACCCGCGCCGCGCGTACGCGCTGATGACCATTGCGGGCACGCGTATTCCGTAACCGTTCTCATCCACGTGCGGCGGCGGAACGTGGTCGTAGAATCCGCCCCAATCGTCCCAGGTCAAGAAGATTGCGGTGCTGTTCCAATCGGGGCTGCGCATGATCGTGTTGATCAAGCCGGTGACGTACGACTGGCCGCGGCTCACGAGCGCCGGGGGATGCTCGCTATATGGGGCCGCCGGCGTGATCCATACGACCGCCGGTAGCGTGCCGTTGCGCGCGGCAGCGTAAAAATCGCGGAGGTCGCGGATGTTGCCGAGCTCGCCGTCTTGCTTCACCGTCTCGAAGTAGGGCAACGGGTTCCATATCCCCGGCGTCTTGGCTCGTTGCGGCACCGGGCTGCAATCGTCTAAGCCGTTCGCGCAATCCGGCTCGGCGCCGGTCATCACGTAGTAGGCCCAGCTGACATGATGGGCGTGCAACAGATATGTCAGATCGGTCCAGGCATAATCGGGCCGGCCCGGAGCCGGCGGTCGAAAGTTGATGTTCCGCGAGCGGAAGTCCGGCGGAAAATCAGGCGCTTCCAGCTCGTTGACGCAGCTCATCGGATTGCCGATGCGCTTACAAAATGCCGACCACTCCGAAACCATGAAGAGGTGTTGCGGCAGACTCCACGACGCGTTCGGTTCGAAGAGGTGATCTTGGAGGACGAAGTCGCGCGCGTACCGCCAATAGTTTCCAAGCTCGCGCCCGTCATGATAGCCCATGATGTTGGGCCCACCGCCGCAGTCGGGGTTTTGACCACCGCAGCGGCGGCGGGAGCGGCGCTCCGCGGTCGCGATGAATCCGTCCATTTTCCCGCCGTTGATGTCGGAGACCGCCGAGTTGGCGTTATGGGGCCCTCCACCGTTGAGATCGGCTGCATCGTGAAACGGTGCGACGCAGTTGCCCTGTTGGGGATTCGGCACGCAGACCGTCGGCTGGCCGTCGCGCATCGGAATGCCGTCCGCACCCGGGAAGGTTCCGAAGTAAGAGTCGAACGAGCGGTTCTCTTGCATGATGATCACGACGTGCCGGATCCGGTGAATAGGATCGCCGCTTTGCGATCGGACCGGCGGCGCCGTCAGCGCCAGCAGGATCGCAAAGAAGAGGACTCTATACCGCAACCGGCACCTCGGTCGTCAAACCACCGCGCAGCGCCATCGTGGCGGCCCCTACTTGCCCCGCGTCGTTTCCGAGCGCTGCGACCACGATCTCCGTCGTTCCCTTCGGCACCATGGTCGTGAGGTCGTCGACTTGCGGCCGGAGCGCATCGAGCATGAACTCACCGGCGGTTGAAACGCCGCCGCCCAGCGCGATCGTTTGCGGATTGACGAACGCGATGATATTCGCCAAGCCGATCGCGAGGTCGCCGATGAAGTTCCTCCACGCACCGAGCGCGTGAAGATCGCCGGCTTGCGCCGCTTTGCGAATCTTCTTCGAGCTGAGCTTCTCGCGTGGAACGTCGAGCAGTCCGCTGCGCGGGAACGAGGGCGCCACCGCAAACGCGTGCCGGATGAGCCCCGTTCCCGACGCCTGCGCCTCGAAGCAGCCAATCTTTCCACAGGTGCAGATGAAGCCGTCTCGCGGCCGAATCTGGTGGTGGCCGACTTCACCCGCACCCCATTTATAGCCGAGGGCCAGTTCGCCGTGCGCGACGATCCCGCCGCCGATCCCGGTTCCGAGCGTCAGCAGCACGAAGTCCTTCGTATCCCTCCCGGTTCCGAAGGTATACTCGCCCAGCGTAGCACAGCGAGCGTCGTTGCCGACGAGCACCGGAATCCCAAACTTTTTGCGCAACGCATCGCCGAGCGGCACGTTTTCCCATCCGAAGTTTGGGCTGTAAAGTACGGCGCCGGAGGTCGGGTCGATGTTGCCGGGCGAGCCGACACCGATCCCGGCGACGTTCTCGCTGTCTTTGAGCGCCATTTCAATCGTCACATCGAGCGCGGCGATGACCGCCTCGAAGCGGAGGTCCTCTAGGTCCTCCTCGTGCTGTCGCTCGATTGTCCCGTCTTCCCGAACGACGGCCGCACTTACATGCGAGCCGCCAAGATCGACGCCGATGGCCCTTTGCATCGCTGCTATCTTTTGCTCTCCGCGGAGGCGGTACCCGCAAGCCGCGGGAATCGAAGCTTGGTTATGGAGACAATCGACCTCATCAATTTGCGAAAGTACACGCGCCGGACCGGCCAGCCGACGCATCCCGAGCTACTCGACGCCCGCCCGCTCGAACACGTCAATCGAGTCGAGATTGATGAAGAGCACATCACGATCGAGTTCGACGAAAAAACGACTCGCTATTATAACGCGAATGAAATCACGCGCCGCGAGTGGGTCTACAAGTACAACGACGATCCCGCCTTCGTACGCGCGATCGGACGGGTCATCGAGCTCGCCCGCGATCATCTAAAAGAGATGCCCGATAACGTCGCGTGTCCGCCGGGCTGCGCAGAATGTTGCAGCGGGTACGAGCCCTTCGTCAACAAGGCCGACGTCCAACGCATCGCCGATCATCTCGGCATGAGTTACGAGGAGACCGTACGGCAGTACGTCGTAGAACGTCCCTCCGCCGACGGCTATCACGTCGGCTGGCTGCGCAAAGTTGGTGACGATATTGCCGATCAGTGCATCTTTCTCATGGGGCCGCGCAGCGGACGCTACTATTGCGGCATCTATCCCGCGCGTCCGAGCGACTGCCGCGACTTCACGCCGATCGGCTGCGAGGACGTCGACACCGCGCTGCCGCGCGAGACCACGTGGAAGATTGGCGCAGCCTTCCAACCAAAACGGCGCAGCGCAAAACGAAACGGCAAACGGCGTTAAGGGCGCTCAGCAGGCGATGCAGCGGAGATGCGTCGTCGTCTTTGCGTAGTCGCGAATCTTCTTGTCGCGCGTGGACGAACCGCGCGCCATAGGCGGCCGCAGTTGCGATAAGGAAACGATTGGCCGGGTCGGCCGTGATTTCGCCTTGGGAAGCGGCGCCTTCTACCAGCCGCGCCGTTTCCGGCTTGAGTTTTCCAGCGACCGTCCAGAGCGCGGCGTGCGTATCAAGCAAGATTGGCTTCATCCGCTTCCCACTCGACGTCGATCGGGCTCTCGATATCGCCTTCCCAGATGACCATGCCTTTTAGCGCGCCGCAAACACCTGCAGCCTTCGCCTGAGCCGGAACAAGACGCGCAACCGCTCTACGATGCCTCGTAATAACAATCACCGCTCCCGAGCACCGACCGACGACCCTCGCAAGCGGAGGTTGGAACATCGCGTCGTAAGCAGCCTTCCATGCGCTACTCGATTACCTTTACGCTGAGTTGCGTCGTGTTTGCGATTGCGGTCGCGCCGATGAACGCTCGCGCGCAAAGCGTTTCGCCATCGCTCTACTCGGCGATGCGCTGGCGGTTCGTCGGACCGATGCGAGGCGGCCGCACGGTCGCGATCGACGGTGTCGCGAATCAGCCCAATCTTTTCTACATTGCCGCCGTCAACGGCGGGATTTGGAAGACCCAAGATGCGGGTCGCACCTGGACGCCGATTTTCGATCACGAGCCGACCGGTTCGATCGGTGCTCTGGCGGTCGCACCGAGCAATCCGCAGATCGTCTATGCCGGCAGCGGCGAGGGTTTACAACGCCCCGACCTCGCGGTCGGCGACGGCATCTACAAATCGACCGACGGCGGCACGACGTGGACGCACCTCGGGCTGCGCGACGGGCAACAGATTGCCTCGATGGCGGTCGATCCGAGCGATGCGAACCGGCTCTTCGTCGCGGTCCTTGGTCATCCGTACGGCCCGAACGCCGAACGCGGCATCTACCGTTCGCTCGACGGCGGCGCGACGTTCCAGCGAGTCCTGTACGTGAACGAGAACGTCGGCGGCTTCGACGTCGTGCTCGACCCGAACGACCCGAAGGTCGTCTATGCGACCCTCTGGGCGGCGCGGCAGGCGCCATGGGAAATCGGGGCTTCGTTCGAGATGGCGGGCAGCGGAATTTTTAAGTCGACCGACGGCGGTACGACCTGGAGCCAGTTGAGCAACGGACTGCCGGCGCGGATCGGGCGCGCCGAAGTCGCGGTCGCGCCGAGCAACTCGCACGTCGTCTACGCATTTGCCGACGTGGAAGCCAAGGGCGACGATGCGGGGGCCCTCTATCGCAGCGACGATGCGGGCGCGCACTTCACGCGCGTCAACGATGCCGATGAAATCGCGCAACGCGGTGACGACCTGATCTCCCTCGCGGTCGACCCGCGCGATCCGCAGACGGTCTATCTAACGAACACGTCCACGTATCGCTCCACCGACGGCGGCCGCACGATGGTCGCGATCAAGGGCGCGCCGGGCGGCGACGACTATCACACGGTCTGGATCAATCCGCGCGACCCGCGGATCGTCGCGCTGGCGGCCGATCAAGGTGCGACGATCTCGGTCGACGGCGGAGCGACCTGGAGTTCGTGGTACAACCAGCCGACCGCGCAAATGTATCACGTCAACGCCGACAATCGGTTTCCGTATTGGATCTGCGGCGGCCAGCAGGAGAGCGGCTCGGCCTGCGTGATCAGTCGCGGCGATTGGGGCGAGACGACCGAACGCGATTGGCATCCGGTCGGCGCGCAGGAGTATGGGTACGTCGTCCCCGACCCGCTTCACCAAGGCGTCTTCTTTGGCGGAAAGGTCGAAAAGTTCGACGAGCGCACCGGACAGACGCAAGAGGTCTCGCCGCTCGCATTACCCTCGAAGCAGTATCGCGCCATCCGTACCGAACCGCTGACGTTCGACCCGCTCGACCAACGGCGTCTCTATTTCGGTTCGAGCGTCGTCTTCGCGACCGATAACGGCGGACAGAGCTGGCACGCGATTAGCCCCGACTTGACGCGCACGCATCCCGGCGTGCCGCCGGTCCTCGGCGCATTTGAAAGTGACGACCCGCAGCAGGGCAGTCATCGCGGCGTCGTTTACGCAATCGCGCCGTCACACCGGCGCGCAGGAACGATTTGGGCGGGAACCGACGACGGGTTGATCTGGATCACTCGTGACCGTGGAGCACATTGGAAAAATATCACGCCGCCCGAGCTAACGCCGTGGAGCAAGATCGCGCAAATCGACGCATCGCGCGTCGACGACCAAACCGCCTTCGTGGCGGTTAACCGGTTCCGGCTCGACGATCTGCGTCCGTACGTCTACGTCACACATGACGGCGGGGAGACGTGGCACCTTGCCGTCAACGGCCTGCCCAACTACCCGGTAAACGCGGTGCGTCAAGATCCTGTCGAACCGCGACTGCTCTACGCGGCCACCGAGAACGGCGTCTACGTTTCGTTCGATTCGGGCGCCAACTGGCAATCGCTCCAGCTCGATCTTCCGCATACGTCCGTTCGCGATCTGATCGTGCATCAAAACGACGCGATCGTCGCGACGCACGGACGCGGTTTTTGGATTCTGGACGATCTCGAACCGTTACGCGAGCTGGCGCGCACGACCGTGCACGGCCCGCATCTCTTCGCGCCGGCGCTCGCATACCGCGTGCGGCGCGCCACGAGTACCGATACACCGCTGCCGCCCGAGGAGCCGACCGGCGAAAATCCGCCCGACGGTGCCATCATCGACTACGCGCTCGCCTCGCCGGCGCGGCACGTCGTCATCTCGATCTACGATAGCAGCGGGCGGCTCGTGCGCAGTTACTCGAGCGACGACTCCGCTCCGGCGCCGATCGCACATCTCGACAAACCAACGTATTGGGAACGGCCGTTCACGAGGCCGTCGACCGTCGCGGGAATGCATCGCTTCGTCTGGGACCTGCGAGGTCCATCACCTGACTCTTTTTCGGAGGATCTCCCGATATCGGCCGTCCCGCACGACACCCCTCGCGTGCCGCAGGGCGCGTTCGTCGTTCCCGGTCATTACACCGTGCGTCTTACCGTCGACGGCACGACGCTGGAACGGCCGCTCGCGGTCGCAATGGATCCACGCGTGGCGATCACGCCGAGTGCGCTCGCAGAGCAGTACTCGCTTTCGGAGCGGCTCGTGACGCTGATGGATCGCACCTACGCCCGCGCGCAGGCGGCCAAGGCTGCGGGGAACGCCAAAGGCGCTGCGGCGCTGAGCCAAATCAACGACCGGGCCGCAGTCTTGCTGGATACGATCGATGGGGCCGACGCACCGCCCACGAGCCAGGCCCTCGAAGCGGTCCAAACGCTCGAGGGCTCGAAGGGAACAATCCCCTAGAACTTCTCTGGATGAAAGGAACGCAGATGAAGAGGCTTAGCTTTTGGATCGCATCTCTTGCAATGATAACTTTCACGCAGATCTCGGCGGTCGCGGCCACGACCTCCACGCACACCATCACGATGAACGAACAGAACGGCTCCGGCGAAAGCGGCACCGCAACGTTGACGCAGGTCGGCGACGACGTCCAAGTCGTCATCACACTCAAAGGCGGCCCGGCCACCACGCCGCAGCCGGCCCACATTCACACCGGAACCTGCGCGAAACTTGGCGGGGTCGTCTATCCTCTCTCCAACGTCGTCGATGGCGCCTCGACCTCGACGGTCAAGGGCGTAACCATCGATAAGCTGCTCACCGCGACCCATGCAATCAATGTGCACGAGAGCGCGGCGAACCTAGACAAGTACGTCGCGTGCGGGAACATCGAATAGCAAGGCACAGAGCTGCAGCGTTTGGGTTAACGCTGAATTAGCGACGCGTAACGAGCGGGGTCGATGTTCCCGCCGCTGACGACGACGCCGACGCGCTTGCCCGAAAGGCCGGGAATGCGCCGGTGTATGAGCGCGGCGAGTGCGGCGGCCCCGCTCGGCTCTACAACGAGCTTCATCCGCTCGAACGCGAAACGCATCGCATCGCGCAGCTCGTCATCGGTGACGGTCACGACCGCGCGCACGTGCTCGCGAGCAATCGCAAAGGTCAGCTCTCCCGGCGCGGTCGTCTGCAAGCCGTCGGCGATCGTTTTGGGAACCGGAATCGTCACCCGCTCTCCACGCCGCAGCGATTGCGCGAAATCGTCGCCGGCCTGCGGCTCCACGCCGTAGATCTCGATCGATCGATCGATCGCGTGTGCGGCGATCGCCGTACCGGCCATCATTCCGCCGCCGCCCAACGGGACCACGATCGCGTCGAGCGGGCCGGCATCCTCCAAAAGTTCCAAGGCCGCCGTTCCGGCGCCGGCAATAATGCGCGGATCGTCGAATGGAGGCACCACCGTCGCCCCTCGTTCCGCCGCGATGGCGCACGCGATCTCCTCGCGGTTTGCGCGCTCGCGTTCGTAATGCACGACTTCCGCTCCGTATTCGCGGGTCGCCGCCAGCTTCACGGCGGGTGCGTCGAGCGGCATGACGATCGTCGCAGGAATGCCGAGCAGCTGCGAGGCCAGCGCGACGCCTTGCGCGTGATTACCACTGGAGAAGGCGACGACTCCTCGCCGGCGCGCATCGGGCGAGAGCGAAGATAAGAAATTGTAGGCGCCGCGAAATTTGAACGCGCCCATGCGCTGATAGTTTTCGCACTTTACAAAGAGCTGGGCGCCGGCGCGCTGGTTCAACGTTCGGGACGTAACGACGGGCGTGCGGTTTGCGACGCCCGCCAGGCGAGCAGCCGCCGAGCGGACGTCGGCGATCGTAACTATTTGGCGGCCATATGAAAGTCCCAGTTGACGACCTTTCCGTTCTCGTCGAATCGCATTCGCTCGAGATAGTCGTGCTTCTGGAACTTTACGTCGAAGCAGTGCCAGCCCGGATCGCAGTTCGCTGGTGTCTCCTTGATCGAGACGAGTTTACCTTGCGCGTTCAGCTCGTCCGACCACTGTGCGATCTGTACTCGCGTGATCGAAACCCCTTTGGCGATGTCGCCCTCAATCGGCCTAAAATCGTTGGCGATCACCGCGCGCGTAATGCGGTCGGCTTCGCGTTCGTTACGATTCTGAAACGAACAGCTTGCCAAGAGCAAAGCCGTTACGGCTGCCAGGACTCGCCTTGCGTTGATCATGCGACGGCCTCCTCGCCAGGTTGTGCCGAAAACGGGAGCAAGCGCAGCGTGGGATTCCACTCTCGTGCGAGCCGAACGCTCCATTCGCTTTCAAAGAGAACGACGGGCCGGCCGTTCCAATCCTCGACCAGTCTGGCGTTCGATGGCAGATGCGCGCTCGCGATCTGCTCGCGATCGCCCTGCGCACGTAACGCCAGCGCGTACGGCAGCGTCGTGAACCGGCTTTCGACCTTGTACTCCGATTCGAGCCGGTACTTCGCGACCTCGAATTGAAGCTCGCCGACCGCACCGAGAATCGGCTCGGAGCGCGGCGTTCCCCAGGGATAGAAGACTTGCACGGCCCCCTCCTCGCGCAGCTGCGATATGCCTTTTCCGAACGACTTGTAACCCGAAACGTCGATACTGCGAACCGACGCGAAATGTTCCGGGGCAAACGCAGGGATTGGCGGGAAGCTCACGGGCGCCCCTTCGTAGAGCGTGTCGCCGATCGCGAACGCGCCCGGATTGGCGAGTCCCACGACGTCGCCGGCATACGCGGTCTCCAACGACTCGCGATCGTCGGCAAAGAGCCGCATTGCGCGCGAGAGGCGAAGCTCGGCGCCGGTCCGAGCGTTGCGCACGGTCATGTCGCGAGCGAACTCGCCCGAGCAGACTCGCAAGAACGCAACGCGATCGCGGTGCCGTGGATCCATGTTGGCCTGAATTTTAAAGACGAAGCCCGTGAAAGTATCCGCAGACGGATCGACACCGGAACGGGGCGACGGCGACGGCGCCATCTTGATAAACTCGTCGAGGAAAAGCTGAACGCCGAAGTTCGTCACGGCGCTTCCGAAGAAGACCGGCGTCGTTACCCCCGCCGTCAATGCCGCGCGATCGAAGCGTTCACCCGCGCCGTCGAGCAGCTCGATGCCTTCGCGAAACTGCGCGTAGACCGGCTCGCTCACCATTGCCGCCAGCCGTTCGTCGAGTACGTCGGTCACGGTTACTGCGGCGCGCGTCGCTCCGTGTGCGGCGCGTTCGAAGCAGTGCACGGTGTGCGTTCGACGATCGTACACGCCTTTGAAGTCGTCCCCGCTGCCGAGCGGCCAGTTCATCGGAAAGGCCCCGATCCCAAGGACACTCTCGAGTTCGTCGAGCAGCTCGAGTGGATCGCGGCTCGGGCGATCGAGCTTGTTCATGAAGGTGAAGAGGGGAATACCGCGCTCGCGACAGATGGCGAAGAGCTTTTTCGTTTGAGGCTCCACGCCTTTGGCCGCGTCGATCAGCATGACCGCGCTATCGGCGGCAAGCAACGTGCGATACGTATCCTCGCCGAAGTCCTGGTGCCCCGGCGTGTCGAGCAGGTTGAGCGTATGGCCGGCGTACGGGAACTGAAGCACCGTCGAGGTGATCGAGATGCCGCGCTCCCGTTCTAGCGCCATCCAATCACTCGTCGCTTGGCGTTGCCGCTTGCGCGCAGAGACCTGGCCGGCGACGTGGATCGCGCCGCCGTACAGAAGAAGCTTTTCGGTCAGCGTTGTTTTGCCCGCGTCCGGATGCGAGATGATCGCGAAGGTTCTTCGTTTGCGTACTTGTTCTTGAATCGTTTCGTCTTCCATCGTCAGCGTACCGGTTCGTATACCCGCAGCAGGGCGCCCTGCGGCGTCTCGCGGATCAGCGCAAGGACGCCCTCCGCGCGGTAAAACTGTACGCGGGGCGGGATACGGAGATGGTCGGCTCCGCGCCGCACGAAGGCTTCGCTTCCAGCGATCCTAATGCTGCAGTCACCATACACCAAGGTCGCCGGGGGCACAATCGCGGCCGCGCCGGACGGCAGACGCGACCGCACGTACGCGAGCGAGCCATTCCATTCCGACAGTTGCGTCAAACACTCGGGCAGCGCCGAGAGCGCCCACGGTGCATCGCCGCTCAGCCCGCTGACCGGAGCTCGCCCATGTTGCCCGGCAATGCCCGCCTTCGCCGCCACGGGCACGTAGACCGACGCAATCTTGACGCGGATCAGGTCGCGGTTCACCCACGCCGCAACGACCATTGCCGCGCCGACCACGATCGCCGTCGACAGCAGCAGATACCTCAAGACAACTTCAACTGATCCGCATCCGCGCCGCGCCGATGGAGTAGTCGCCCATTCCGTAGTACATGTCGTAGGTTGCCTCGCCGAGATCCGGCCGCGGATCGAGCCCGGTCGGAAAGACAACGTTGTCGACGATGCCGCGCCGCTCACGACCCGTCTCGGGTGTCATGATCGGTTTTGGGGACCGATAGAGAATGCAATCCGGCCGCTCGAGATCGTGGATGACGATGCCGGCGCTATACCGCAGCGACGGCTTGCGGCCGACAGCGTCGACGCCGTGGAAGACCGAGAGCCATCCTTCGATTCCATCGAACGCGATCCGCACCGGCGGCGTTCCGGCCCCGATCTTTATCGAACCCCACTGCGCGATAGGTGAGAGCACCTGCACGCTCTCGGCGACGTTACAGAGATTGCCGCGGTCCTTCAAGACGGGATTGAGCGGAACGTACGCAATCCGAATCGATTCGCGGTCTTCGAACGGCATGCGCGCAATCATCGGTATCGCGGCCCGGCCGTCCAGGCTCGAGAGATGCAGCATCGGGCGATGGTAGAAGGCCAAGCTGCGCCGTCCTTTCGGGGAAAGAACGGGCTCCGGGAAAAAGGCTGCATCCTTGTCATCGCCGACGACGTTTGCGCTTCCGGCAAAACGCGCTAAGCCCAACCGTTCCCAGTGATAGGCGTCTTCCGAGATGGCTACCGCGATGCGCGGTCCGTCCGGACCAAAAGCGGTGTAGGCCATCACGTAGGATTTCAGCACCGGTACGTACGTCACGCGAGGGTCTTCACAACCGTACCCCGGCTGCGGACGAAGCTCGTATGGAACCGCCGGTTGCAGCGCGAAGCCGATGCGTTCCACGTCGAAGCCGGCGGCGGCTTGGCGCGATCGAACCATCCCAACCCGAGAAATGTTACCGGCAGCTACGCAGCGCGGATAGAGCAACAGTTCGTGCCCGGGCGTACGCGTTGCACCCGGATTCAGCACGCCGCCCTCTTCGGCGGGATCGCCGTTCGGTTCGAGAACTTCGCCTAGACGCTCAATGCTCACGTCGAGCCGTTCGATTCCTTCGAGCGTAGACAGTCGTTTGCGCGGAGATACCATGGATCGGTTTACGGCAGATACGTCGACGCGATCGGTTCGTTGCTCGGCGTCACGACTTCGACGCGGACCCCGCGTCGATAGACGGAGTTCGGAACGATCCAAAGTGTGTAGGTGCGATACTGGGGTGAAGGCTCACCGCCGTCGGCAGGATCCTGTTCGAATGCAACCACCCGGACGCGCTCCAGGCTGGCACCGATCGATTCGACGATCTGTTTGTACCCCGTGCGGTCGTGCGGCCCCATCAATAAGACGACGCCGAACTCGCTCTTATAATGCAAGGGGGCGTGAATCCCCAACTTGCCCAGGGAGACCGCGTCGCGTACTATAAGGATTTGATTACCTCCGAGGACGGTGGTTGTGCCCGCTGCAAGCGTCTTTACGCGTATTTCGCGACATCCGCTCAGCAAGACGAGCCCCAGGGCTAGACCTGCCAGGGCCAACCAGCGCTTCACGGCCCACCGCTTCGCCCGCACCCACCGACGGCCTCCCCGCTAAACCAAAATTTTACCTCCCAAATGTCGTTGCCGGTTGGGGCCCTTGACGTTACGCTAGTGAGAGCATGAAGCATCTCCGGCGCTTGGCGCTCGCTGCCGACGCGGTCGCCCTCATGACGCTGATGCTCGGAAGCTGGACGCGGATCAACGGAGCCGGGCTGACCTGTCCCGACTGGCCGCTCTGCCGCGGTCAGCTGCTTCCGTCGCTTGTCGGCGGTACGATTTGGGAATGGTTGCACCGCTTGCTCGCGTTCGCGGTAGCGCCGCTAGTACTTGCATTGATCGTCGTCGCGTGGCGGGAGCGGCGAAGGTCGCCCTTCATCACCCCGACGATGACGGCCATCGCCGTCCTCTTCCTCGTGCAAGTCTTCCTCGGCGCAGAGACCGTCCGCCTCGCCAATACGCCGATCTCGGTGGTCCTGCACTGGGCGACTGCAATGGCGCTCATCGCCGCGCTCTCGGCGATGGCAGTCTTTGCGATGGCCTCCGATCCGCTGGAACTGGCGCGCGCATCATCGGGATCGTACGTTCTGCCGATTGCGATTGGATTGACGGCGGTCGCGGCCTTCGCGACGATGTGCATCGGCGCATACGTCAGCTCGAGCGGTGCGGGACTTGCCTGCCTGTCGATACCGCAGTGCGCCGGCAACGTAGAAGTCTACACGCCGGGACAGTACGTGCAGATGCTGCATCGCATCGCTGCGGGCGTGACGCTCGTCTTCGCTGCGGGAACGTTCGCGCTAGCATGGGCGCGCGGCGCCTCGAATCGCGTACGAGCGGCGCTCCTGATAGGCACCGCACTTGTCGCGGTTCAAGTCTTACTCGGTCTGCTCAACGTCGCGC
This sequence comes from Candidatus Cybelea sp., assembly GCA_049578945.1. Classification (GTDB taxonomy): domain Bacteria; phylum Vulcanimicrobiota; class Vulcanimicrobiia; order Vulcanimicrobiales; family Vulcanimicrobiaceae; genus Cybelea. The sequence continues at coordinate 31,811 of JBAUMX010000137.1, forward strand.
TGCGGCTGCCGACCGATCTTCGCGAAGCGCACGCCGTCAATGCGGCCCTTCTCTTTCTCGCTTTCTTCGTAGCAACGGCCTTTTCAACGCTCGATGTCACGCCGCGCGGCCGCGTCCGTCTGCTCGCCGAAAACAACGCGCGCCGATGACGTTGCTTGCGCGGCTACGCGATTATTACGAACTCTCGAAGCCGCGAATCATCGTTCTATTGCTGATCACGACGGCTGCGTCGATGGTGATGGCGGCCCGCGGCCTGCCCCCCGTGCGGCTTCTCTTCTGGACGCTGCTGGCGGGCGCGCTGGCCGCGGCCTCGGCCGGCGCGTTCAACTGCGTGTGGGACGCCGACATCGATCGAGTCATGAGACGCACGCAGTCGAGGCCGATTCCGCAAGGCCGTATTTCCCGGCAACACGCTGCCATCTACGCCGCGATTGCCGGCGCGCTCTCGTTCGGTCTTTTCTTCGTGCTGGTCAATCCGCTGGCAGCCTGGCTCTCGTTGGCCGGGAACCTGTACTACGTCGTAATCTACACGATGTGGCTGAAGCGCGTGACGCCGCTCAACATTGTGGTCGGCGGCGCCGCCGGCTCGGTGCCTCCGCTGGTCGGATGGGCCGCCGTGACGCACACCATCGGCGCGCCGGCGCTCGGGCTCTTCGCCCTGATCTTCTTATGGACGCCTCCGCACTTTTGGTCGCTCGCGCTTACGACCGAGACCGATTACGGCAAAGCCAAGATTCCGATGTTCCCTAATGTCTACGGAACGGAGCGTACCAAGCGCGAGATCGTCTACTATACTCTGCTGCTGGTAGCGGCATCGCTGCTGTTATATCCGCTGCACGTTATGGGCGCGTTCTATTTCGCCGCTGCGGCCGTTCTGGGCGGGATCTTCGTGCTCGACTCGTTGCGCACGTGGCGCGAGCGGTCGACGACGCTGCAGGCGCGCCGGCTCTTTCGCTACTCGCTGCTCTATCTCGCGCTGATGTGCGCGGTGATGGTGATCGACCGCATCGTATCGTGAACCGTCTGCTCTGGACGCTCTCGCTAGGCGTCTTCGCCGGAGCGCTCGATCTGAGCGTGCTTTCACCCGCATTGCCCGCGCTGGGTCGCGACTTCAACGTGCAGATCGGCGACCTCGCGTGGGTCTTCACGATCTACCTGCTCGTTACCGTGCTCTCGATCGCGCTCTCGAGCACGCTGGCCGACCGTTACGGACGCCGGCCGATCTATCTCGCCTGCCTCGCGCTTTTCGCGGCCGGCAGCGTGGTCGCGATCGCCGCGCCGAGCTATCCGATCTTCCTCGTGGCACGCGCGGTTCAAGCTCTCGGCGCGGGCGGGATCTTCCCGGTTGCGACCGCAACGATCGGCGACGTCGTTCCCGCGCAGCGGCGTGGTGCCGCGCTCGGTATCGTCGCGGCGACCTGGGGTGTCGCGGCGGTAATCGGTCCGAGCATCGGCGGCCTCATCACGCACTTCATCTCCTGGCGATGGATTTTTGCAGCGAATTTGCCGCTTGCCGCGGTCGTCTTCGCGCTCGCCCTCAAGGACGTACCAGCCGACGCGCCGCGCCGGCGCGAAGCGCTCGACATCGGAGGGCTCGCGCTGCTCTGCATCGGGCTGCTCGCCGTTACCGACGGGTTGATCGCGATGCGGCCGATCATCGGCGTCGTGGGCGCGATCATCCTCGGATGTTTTGCAGTTTGGGAGAGCGGGGCGAGCGCTCCGATCGTACCGCTCGAGTTGTTGAAGTCGCGTCAGCTCGTCAAAACGTACGCGCTCGAGATCCTCATCGGAGTGTTGGAGGGCTCGCTCTTCTTCATCCCGACCGTACTGGTCGGAGCACAAGGTCTCTCGTACGTCGCGGCGGGCTTCATAGCAGCGCTCGGCGCGTTTACGTTCGTGGCCGTGATTCCGTTCTCCGGACGCGCACTCGACAGGGTCGGCAGCCGCGACGTCTTACTGGTGGGCACGATCCTCACCGAGCTCGGCCTGGCGATCTTTGCGTTGGGATTCGAATCGCTGCCGCTCGCATTGCTTTCGATGATCGTAGCCGGCGCGGGATTCGGAGCGTTGCTCGGCGCGCCGACGCGCTATATCGTAACTAACGAGACGCCCGCACGCGTACGCGCGACGGCCGTCGGGATCTTGAGCCAAGCGCTGATCGTCGGACAAATCATCGGGAGCTCGCTTGCCGGCGGCCTCTTCGGCCTTGCGCCGAGCGAGATCGCGGGTTATCGGCATGCCTATCTCGCCTTTTGCGCGGTTGCGTTCGTCGCGCTCTTGCTCGCCGCGACGTTGAAGTCGCAGCGCAGCGAAAGACGGCGACCGGTTCAAGAGGCAGCAGCGGGAGCGGGTTAGGGCGAAGTCTTTTGCATGCCCGCGCATCCCGTGGAAAACCAGCCGCCGATACTCGAGAATTACAACGTTTTCTCTTCCGACCGAGCGCTCGTCGAAGCGATCGCTCGCGAAGCGCCGGCTGCATCGACGCAAGAGTTTGCTTCTCTCGCAGAGCTTGCATCGCTCGGCGAGCTTGCCGGCAGCGCCGAAACGATCGCGCTCGGATTCGACGCTAACGAGCATCCGCCCGAGCTGCGTACGCACGACCGCTTCGGTCATCGCATCGACGAAGTGCGCTTCCACCCGTCCTGGCACCGCCTGATGACCCACGCAGCCAATGCCGGACTCGGCGGTGCGCCTTGGCAGGACCACGCCCCGCACCCGCACGTTCGCCGTGCGGCGAAGTTCTACGTTTGGGGGCAAGTCGAATCGGGCCACGGCTGTCCGATCTCGATGACGTATGCTTGCGTTCCGGTCGTGCGGTCGCAGCCCGAGCTCGCAGCCGTATGGCTTGCGCCGCTTACGGCAAGCCACTACGATCCGCGTCTCGTTCCGATCGCGGAGAAGACCTCCGCGCTCTGCGGAATGGGGATGACCGAAAAACAAGGCGGATCCGACGTACGCGCTAATCAAACGCGCGCCATACCCGCCGCGTCGCCGGGAGCCGGTCGCGAATATCTGATGACGGGCCATAAGTGGTTCTGCAGCGCGCCGATGAGCGACGCATTCTTAGTGCTGGCGCAAGCTGCGCGTGGTCTTTCCTGCTTCTTGGTTCCGCGCGTTCTCGCCGATGGCACGCGAAATCCGTTCGCCATCGCACGCCTCAAAAATAAGCTCGGCAACCGCAGCAATGCGTCGGCCGAGGTCGAATTCGACGCAACGCACGGTTGGCTGATCGGCAACGAAGGTGAGGGCATCGCACGAATCTTCGAGATGGTCAATTATACGCGGATGGACTGCGCGATCGGCTCGGCCGCGCTGATGCGGGCCGGGTTGGTGCAAGCGATCCATCATGCCGCCTACCGCGCAACCTTCGACAGGCTTTTGATCGAGCATCCGCTCATGCAGAACGTTCTCGCGGACCTGGCACTCGAATCGGAGGCCGCGACCGTGCTCTGCATGCGCGTCGCCCGCGCGATCGACGAATCGCCGGACGATCCGCATGCGGCAGCGCTCAAGCGAATCGGGACCGCGTTGGCCAAATACTACGTCTGCAAGCGAACGCCGGTGGCGACCGGCGAGGCGCTGGAATGCCTGGGCGGGAACGGCTACATCGAAGAGTCGATCATGCCGCGGCTCTATCGCGAGGCTCCCTTGAACTCGATCTGGGAAGGATCGGGTAATATCAATGCGTTGGACGTTCTTCGAATTCTGCGAAAGCAGCCCGCCTCGTTCGCGGCGTGGCGCGATGAGATCGCACCTGCGCAGATCGAACCGCGCATTGCGCGCGAGGCGCAGCGCATCGAGCGCGATCTTCGCGACCCAGATCTGGGCGAAGCTGCGGGGCGCGAGGTGAGCGAGCGGATGGCACTGCTCTGGCAGGCCGCATTGCTGATCCAACACGCGCCATCAGACGTCGCCGACGCGTTCGTTGCTAGCCGCATCGAAGGCCGTTGGGGGCGCACGCTCGGAACGCTGCCGCGCGACGCCGCCTTACGCGCAATCGTCGAGCGAGCGGCGCCGCTGCCGCAAGCGGTGATGGCATGAACCTCGATACGTCGGATCTACGCTGGCGCACGCTCGCACGGCGGCGTTGGACCGCACGCGAGCGCGAGATCGTCTGGCGCGGCCTCACCGGTCGTTTCGCGCTTGCGATCGAGCCGCTGATCGGCGTGATCTTCATGAGCCTGCTCACCTGGGGTATCGTCTACCGCGCGCACCACGTCGCCTCAGACGCGACCCTGATCAAGATCGCGTGGATCTTCGGGCTCGGCGCGATCGCCTTCGGCGGATACTTCGTGGCAGTGCTCGTCGCCCCGTTCGGGGCATATCTCCAAACGTATCGTCCGATCTATATCCTCGACGGATACGTCCGCTACCGCGCCCCCGACGGACGCTCGCGCGTGGACGGTTGCGGCTATGCGGCGGCGCTCTTTGCGGACCGCACGCCGGCATACGAATGGGAGTGGCTCGGCAAGAAGCCGCTACCGGACGTCACGCTTCCGGCGCTGGTCGAATTCTCGCTCTACGCCGGCATCCACAAAATCGATGGAAAATCAACCGGTCTGCTACCCGACGAAGAGCTGCCGCTGCTCGCGATCGGGATCGCGACGCGCCACGGCCGCCGCGCGGATCTCTAGCCACCGGGGCGGGTGAGGTGGCAACGAGGAATTCACCGTTAGCGGCCATGGTAGCCGCACTAGCCGCGGCGATCATACCTATTTTTTCAGCACAATGGATGGAACCGACGCCACCACCGTAGCCGGATTAGAGTGCGACGCTAGGGCTGCGACGAGTTGCTCAGCGGCACGCGCATAGTCGTGACCGACGGCCAGTGGCGGCCGTAGCCGGATTGCAGAATCACGAATCCGCCGATCGCGAAGATGATCAGCAACCCAACGGCCCCTAAGCGATAGAGCGCGGTGGGAATCCCCCGGCTCTCCGGAACCCTACTAAAATCTTGATACTCGTCGTCGCGAATGATCATCGCATTACGCTCCCTTTGGCGCGAAGCCGATAACGCTGAGCCCGGCCAGGATCGCCAAAATCGCCCCGACCCCAAGCAGGAAGAGCATCAGCTTGAAGACGTTATTCTCGACGCCCGTGCTTTTCCAATCGACGTAGAGCGCGTAGAAGGCGACCACCGCCACGACGATGCCGCCAATCACCGCCCCCAATCGCTCCACAGTCGCTGGATTCACGAGCGCACCTCACATCGGTAAGGGGCCCTGATTTTGTTCAGATCTAGGAGCCGAGGGCCGAACTTTACTGCGGTAAAGGA